>UQKV01000011.1 GCA_900541665.1 uncultured Collinsella sp. | reverse complement strand
GTCGCGCCGTCGAGGCGGCTCAAGCCGGCCGCAAGCCCGCCGCCCGCCTGCGCGGCGCCACCTCGGGCTGCATGTTTGTGGGAATTAGCTAACCGAAAGGCTTACACGTGAACGAAGAACCTCAAGTCCTCTATTGCGACGCCTGGCTCATGGCCATCGACAAGCCCGCTGGCATGATCGTCCACGGTGACGGCACCGGCGAGCGCACACTTACCGACTACGCTAGCGACCTTTTGTTGGCGATGGGTGACGGCTTTGCCGCGACTGACATGCAGCCGCTCAACCGCCTGGACCGCAACACCACCGGCGTGGTGTTGTTCTCGCTCGACAAGCAGACGCAACCCGCCTTTGACCAGATGGTCATCGACCACGCATTCGAAAAGCACTATCTGGCGCTCGCCGAGGGCAAAATCGACTGGAACGAAAAGCTCATCGACAAGCCCATCGCCCGCGACCGCCACGACAGCCGCAAGATGCGCGTTGGCGCCAGCGGCAAGCCGTCTCAGACGCGCGTGAAGGTGCTCAAGCGCCTTAAGAGCCGCCGAGGCCTGCCCACGCGCTCGTATATCGATGTCGAGCTGCTCACCGGCCGTAAGCATCAGATCCGCGTGCACCTGGCAAGCGAGCGCCATCCCCTGGTTGGCGACGACCTGTACGGCACACCGCGTCCTTGCGGCCTCATGCTCCATGCCCACAGCGTGTCCTTCACGCATCCCGTAACCGGCGAGCACATCCACATCGAAGCCCCCTGCCCCTGGGAGCCCTAAAACCTGCCGAAAAGGGACAGGTTTATTTTGGCAGGTTTTATCTGGACAAACGTCAAAACCACCACAAAGGTTCCTGCCCCTTCGCGGTGGTTTTGGCCTTAGCCCGTCCCCTGCTGTTAGACCGTGATGACGTTGTCCATTGCCCGGTACTTGGCGGGGACATCGCCTGCGGTAATAATCGTTGCGTCACGGAAGTCCGCGAACTTGACGGGCGCCACCATGCCAAATTTACTGGCGTCCGAGATTACGAAGCGCTTGGCCGTATGGCGCATCGAGATACGCTTTACTTGCGCCTCCTCGATATCGGGCGCCGTGAAGCCCTGCTCGGCGGCAATGCCGTTAGAGCCCCAAAAGCCACAGTTGAAGTTGTAGCGGTCTAAGGTTGCCAAGGCATCGGGGCCAACGAGCGCCTCGGTCTCGGGTTTGAGCTCGCCGCCCAGCACCACGGTACGCATGCCGCGCAAAGCAAGGCGTTGAGCATGGAGCACGGAATCGGTCACATAGGTGACATCTTCAAGGTGTGGAAGATGCTCGATGAGCCTGAGCGTCGTCGAACCCGAGTCGATGTATACAAAGCTCTCGGGCTCCACAAGTGCCGCCGCACGGGCGCAGATACGCTCCTTGTCGTCGTTATGGAGGTCGCTGCGCTCATTAAGCGTTAGGTCGCGTGTCACGTGCGCGCGCTCAAGACTCGTCGCTCCACCGTGGACCTTGGCGATGCGATGCGCTCGGTCGAGCGTCTGCAGGTCGCGCCGAATGGTAGACGCCGTCACGCCCAGGGCTTCGGCAAGCTCCGGCACGGTAACCGAGCCGGCCTGCTGCACCATCGACACGATCGCGTTGAGCCTATCTTCCGCAAGCATCGCTTACTCCTCCTCGGGGTACACAACTCCCCAGTCGGCGCGGAGCTTGGTCATAAGCTCCATAACATCAGAAGCATAATCTAGCAGCTCGCGCTTGGAGTCGTCGCCGGCAACGGCCTTCTCAAGATCGGCCATCTCATAGCACAGGGCGTAAGCCTCGGTGCCGGCGTGGACCTCCTCGCGGTGGCCGTCTGCAGTCCACACGATGGTCGCGCGATCGGCACGCGGATATTCGTTGACCTCGATATAGCACTTGTCGAAGCTAATGACCGAACGCTTGGGCTGCTTGGAGTGGAGCGTGAGGCTCACCACGCCCAGCTGCTGTTCGGCATTACGGCAGACGATGCCGCCCGCAACGTCAACACCGGTCTCACAGGTGTTGCCCAGCGAGACAACCTCAGCGGGCTGGCTTGCCATAAAGAGACGCATGACGGACAGGGCATACACGCCAATATCGAGCATGGCACCGCCAGCAAGGTTGCGATTGTAGAAGCGGTTGGTCAGGTCGCCGTACTCCTTATAGCTGCCAAAGTTGAGCTGAGCAAGGTTCATGCGGCCAAACTCGCCGGCATCCATGCGGCGGCGCAGCTCCTGATACAAGGGCATGTGAAGCACCGTAGTGGCGTCCATGAGGACCACGTTGTGCTCATCGGCAATAGCACGCGCCTCGTCGAGCTCGGCGGAGTTGAGGGTAATGGCCTTCTCGCAAAGCACGTGCTTGCCAGCTGACAGAGCGGCGCGCAGGTAGGTGATATGCGTGTTATGCGGGGTGGTGATATAGATCGCGTCGATGTTCGGATCGGCATAGAGGTCCTCGACCGATTCATAGACCTTCTCGATGCCATACTGCTCAGCAAAAGCTTGAGCCTTGGACAGCGTGCGGTTGGCGACGCCCGCAAGCTTGCGACCGGCAAGAGCGAGAGACTGGGCCATCTGGTTGGCGATAACGCCGCACCCGATCACAGCCCAACGAAGCTCGGGAGCCGTAAAGATATCATCGGGGAATGGCTTATCCTGGACCGAAGCGAACGCTGCTTTTGCGGCTGCCGCGGAGTCGAGTGGAGCCTGCTTGGAATCTGCCATTTGTGCCTCCTGAATCATGGAGCGTCTAACATTTCTGCTGTCTCTATATTCGCACAAACGCGCGTGCATTTGCTCGTATTTGCGTGTTTATTTGCTTAACGGTCATCATTTAGCCATTATTTGCACATGTATGCGCGTGTACACGCATTATCACGCAATGACATGCGCGTAAATGCGCATATAACGATCCTTATGAAACATAAAGGGGCGGAACACCATAGCCATAAAAGACAGAGTAGGCCGTATTACTCCACCCCTCTGGGGGCATCAGACATCAAAGGACCGTCCCAAACTGCCGGCACATAGAGACTGTCCCCAACGACTGGTCATTTAAGTCTGTCCCCAATGAATGTCCCCAATGAATGCCAAGCGACTTCCACTCATTTAAGTCTGTCCCCAATGAGTAGGCACTCATTTAAGCCTGTCCCCAATGAGTAGGGATAGAAAAAGGCCCGGGTGCCGTGGCATCCGGGCCTTTGCTAGCAACTTGATGTTGCGGGCAGCTTAGAACTTGTGGCCGCACTTCTTGCAGACGCGCAGCTTGTTCTTGCCGTCCTTCTCGTGACCGACGCGGGTAACCTTACCGCACTCGGGGCAGACGAGATTGACGTTGGAGGCGTCGATGGGAGCCTCCTGCGAAACGATGCCGCCCTGCTGGTTGGCAGCGTTGGGCTTGACGGCCTTCTTGACGACCGAAACGCCCTCGACAACGACCTTGTTCTCGGCGGGGAGAGCACGCAGGATAACGCCCTGCTTGCCGCGATCCTTACCAGAGAGAACCTGGACCTTATCGCCCTTCTTGATATACATATATCTCCCCTAACTACAGGGTCTCGGGAGCGAGCGAGACGATCTTCATGTACTTCTTGTCACGAAGCTCGCGAGCGACGGGCCCGAAGATACGGGTGCCGACGGGCGAACCATCGTTGTTGATGACAACGCAGGCGTTCTCATCAAAGCGAATGTAGGAGCCATCCTTGCGGCGGATCTCCTTAACGGTGCGAACGACGACGCAACGGACAACGTCCTTCTTCTTGACGTTGGCGCCAGGAGTAGCCTCCTGGACAGCACCGATGAACACATCGCCGATGCCTGCATAACGACGCTTGGAACCGCCAAGCACCTTGATGCAGCGAATCTTGCGAGCGCCGGAGTTGTCGGCGACGTTCAGCATGGTTTGCATCTGAATCATGGTAGATGTTCCTCCGAACTAAGAACCGAAGAGAGGTGCGCAGCCTTTATACGGCCCGTGGTATGCAAGCCAGGCATACGCACATCTTCGGAAACGTACAAGTCGTAAGAGCGACTGCTTATTTAGCGCGCTCGACGACCTCGATGAGGCGCCAACGCTTCATCTTGGACATAGGACGGGTCTCCATAACGCGGACGGTATCGCCCACGCCAGCCGTGCACTCCTCGTCGTGAGCGTGCAGCTTCTTGGAGCTGGTCATCATCTTGCCGTACTTGGGGTGACGCTTGCGCTCGGTGATGGTGACAACAATGGTCTTGGCACCGGAGACGGAGGTAACGACACCCGTACGGACCTTACGCGAGTTACGCGAATCAGTCATGTTCTCTCCTTAGGTCCTACTCGGCGACAGCGGACTTCTCCGCTGCGATCTCGCGGGCGCGCTGCTCCGTGAGGACGCGAGCGATGTCCTTCTTCACGGTGTTGACGCGAGCGGTGTTGTCCAGCTGGCTGGTGGCCATCTGGAAACGAAGGTTAAAGAGCTCGGCGCGCATTTCCTTCAGCTTCTCAACGAGCTGAGCGTCCGAGAGCTCACGAATCTCTGCGGGCTTCATTAGTTCTCCTCCTTGGCGGCGGCGGCGTCCTCAGCAGCCCACTTGGCCTCGAGAGCGGCCTCCTCAGCCATCTCCTTCTCGATGCGCTGCTCAGCGTTCTTGGCAGCAACAATCTTGGTCTTGATGGGGAGCTTGTGCTGCGCAAGACGCAGAGCCTCGCGAGCGACCTCCTCGGGAACACCCTTGACCTCGAACATGATGCGGCCGGGCTTGACGACGGCCACCCACTCCTCGGGGTTACCCTTACCAGAACCCATGCGAGTCTCGGCAGGCTTCTTGGTGATGGGCTTGTCGGGGAAGATCGTGATGTAGACACGACCGCCACGCTTCATGTAGCGGGTCATGGCAATACGAGCGGCCTCGATCTGACGGTTGGTGATCCAATGGGCCTCGAGAGCCTGGATACCAAACTCGCCGAAATGCAGCTCGGTATTACCCTTGGCCTGGCCCTTCATGGAGCCACGCTGCACCTTGCGGTGAAGAATACGCTTAGGGGCAAGCACTACTGACCCCTCCTCTCGGAGTTACGACGACGAGGACGGGAAGAGCCCTCGAGTGCAGGGTTGGGAACAGGCTGGCCCGGGAGCTTCTCGCCCAGGTAGATCCAGACCTTCACGCCGCAAGCGCCCATGGTGGTGCTGGCGACAGCCGTGCCGTAGTCGATCTTGGCACGGAGGGTGTGCAGAGGCACGCGACCCTCGCGGTACCACTCACGACGGCCCATCTCGGCACCGCCGAGACGACCGGAGCACTGGATACGGATGCCCTTAGCGCCGGCCTTGCGGGCGGACTGGACAGCCTTGCGCATAGCGCGACGGAAGGCAACGCGGCCCTCGAGCTGCTCGGCGATAGACTGAGCAACGAGGTTGGCGTCGAGCTCGGGGCGCTTGATCTCGACAACGTCGACGGAGAGCTGGCCCTTGGAGACGCCAGCGACCTTCTCGAGCTCGGTGCGGAGGGTATCGATCTCGGCACCCTTCTTACCGATGACAACGCCGGGGCGAGCGGTGAGGATAATGACCTTCACCTTGTCGCCAGCGCGCTCGATCTCGACGCGGGAGACAGCTGCGCGGGAAAGACGCTTCTCGAGGTACTTGCGGATCTCGAGATCGTTACCGAGGGTCTTAGCGTAATCCTTCTCTGCGAACCAGCGGGAGCGCCAGTTCTCGGTGATGCCAAGACGGAAGCCGGTGGGGTAGACTTTCTGACCCATACAGCTTTACGCCTCCTTTCGAGGAGCAACGACGACGGTGATGTGGGAAGTACGCTTCAGAATGCGAGAAGCGGAACCCTTGGCGCGGGGACGGATGCGCTTAAGCGTCGGACCCTCGTCAACATAGGCAGCGGCGACAACCAGATTGTCGGCACGCAGACCGTTGTTGTTCTCGGCGTTCGCAACGGCGGAACGGAGAACCTTCTCGACATCCACGGCGACGGCGCGGTCGCAGAAGTGGAGGATGTCGAAGGCCTGAGCGACAGGCTTGCGGCGGATCAGATCGACCACCAGGCGGGCCTTGCTGGGGGAAACACGCACGTACTTAGCGACGGCGCGAACCTCGGTGGCCTCAGTTTCAATAGACTTAGTTGCCATTTACGGTTAACCCCCTATTTGGCCTTGTGGCCACGGAACGTACGAGTCGGCGCGAACTCGCCGAGCTTGTGACCAACCATGGACTCGGTAACATACACGGGCACATGCTTGCGGCCGTCGTGGACGGCGATGGTGTGACCAACCATCTCGGGGAAGATGGTGGACGCGCGGGACCAGGTCTTCACGACGTCCTTCTTGCCAGCCTCGTTCATCGCGGTGATACGCGAGAGAAGGCGAGTCTCCACGAACGGGCCCTTTTTGAGACTTCTGCTCATAAGTGCTTTCTCCTAAAACTCGGTATCCGAAATTACTTCTTACGGCGACGAATGATGTGCTGGTTCGAGACCTTCTTCTTCTTGCGCGTACGAAGGCCCTTCGTCGGCTTACCCCAGGGGGTAACAGAGGGACGACCAGAGGTGTGGTTCTTGCCCTCGCCACCGCCGTGCGGGTGGTCGACAGGGTTCATGACGGTACCGCGGACGGTCGGGCGCACGTTCATGTGACGCTTACGGCCGGCCTTGCCGATGACGATGTTGGAGTGATCGGCGTTGCCGACCTCACCGACGGTGGCGCGGCAGGTAACGAGGATGCGGCGCATCTCGGAGGAAGGCATACGGACGATGGCGTACTTGCCCTCCTTACCCATCAGCTGGCAGGAGTTACCGGCGGAACGGGCAATAGCGGCGCCCTTGCCCGGCTGGAACTCGACGGCGTGGATGAGCGTACCGACGGGGATGTCGGCGAGGGGCAGAGCGTTGCCCGGCTTGATGTCGGCGTCAGAACCGGACATGATGGTCTGACCGACCTCGAGGCCCTTGGGGGCCAGGATGTAGCGCTTCTCACCGTCAGCGTAGTGCAGCAGAGCGATGCGAGCGGAACGGTTCGGATCGTACTCGATCGTGGCAACCTTGGCGGGCACGCCGTCCTTGTTGCGCTTGAAGTCGATCACGCGGTAACGACGCTTCACGCCGCCGCCCTGGTGGCGGGTGGTGATGCGGCCGTTGTTGTTACGACCGGCCTTCTTGGGCAGGGGCTCGAGAAGAGACTTCTCGGGCTTGGTGCAGGTGATCTCGGAGAAATCGGAGATCGTCTGCCAACGCCTACCAGCGGAGGTCGGCTTAAGGTGCTTTACAGCCATTACAATCCCTTTCAATAGGAATCCGTTAGCCATCGCAGACAGGGATTCGAGGTTCTGCCTCGGGTGCGATGACACCGGACGTATACACGGTTCCGGGCGTGTCCATTTTATACGCCCAAAACCTTGAGCTCTCGCCTCCCCTATTTGGGAGGCATGAGCTCACTCAACAGCAGCGAGTCTTAGGCCTGGTTGCCAAAGACCTCGATGGTGTCGCCCTCGGCCAGCGTGACGATGGCCTTCTTCCAAGAACGGGTCTTGCCGGCGACATAGCGCACGCGCTTGGTCTTGGGCTTGACCGTCAGGGTGTTCACGCGAACGACCTTGACGCCGAAGATCTCCTCGACAGCGTCCTTGATCTGATACTTGTTAGCATCCTTGGCGACCTCGAACGTGTACTTGTTCTGCTCCATACCGGAGAAGGAACGCTCGGACACGATCGGACGGATGATGATCTCGTGGGCGGTCATTTATGCAAGCACCTCCCCGAAGTGAGCGGCGATGTCGGCGGGCATCAGCACGGCGTTGTTGTTGACGAGATCGTAGGTGTTGGCCTCGTCGGCAGTGATGATGAACGTCTTGGGAATGTTGCGGAACGACAGGTAGGCGTTGACGTCCTCATCGCGAACGATGATGGTCAGACGCTTGCCCTCAAGGCCGAGAGCCTTGAGCATGGCGACGGCAGCCTTGGTGGAAGGCTTCTCGAAGCCGTAGTCGTCGACGAGCACGAGCTCGCCATCGGCCAGCTTGGCGGACAGCGCGGAGCGCATAGCCAGCTTGACCTCCTTGTTGTTCATACGCTTAGCGTAGGAACGGGGCTTGGGGGCGAAGACAACGCCACCGTGACGCCACTGGGCAGCACGGATGGAACCCTGGCGGGCACGGCCGGTGCCCTTCTGACGCCAAGGCTTCTTGCCGCCACCGGAAACCTCAGAGCGGCCCTTAGCGGACTGGGTGCCCTGACGCCAAGAGGCCATCTGGCACTTGACGATGTGGTGCATAACGTGGATGTTCGGCTCGATGCCGTACACCTCAGCGGCGAGCTCGGCCTCGGCGACCTTCTTGCCCTCGCTGTTCTTTACTTCAAACTTTGCCATTTAAGTGTTCTCCTTGGTATGACGCTGGGCTAAATGGGCTGGGCCCTTAGGCCATACGGATGGCGACGAGACCATTCTTGGCACCCGGGACAGCGCCCTTGACCAAGATGAGGTTCTGCTCGGCATCGATGCGGACAACGGAAAGGTTCTTGACGGTAACGCGCTCGTTACCCATGTGACCGGCCATCTTGACGCCCTTGAGGACGCGCGCAGGATAGGCGCACTGACCGATAGAACCGGGGTGACGCTGGAAGTGAGAACCATGCGTCATAGGACCGCGGCGCTGACCCCAGCGCTTGATGCGACCCTGGAAGCCCTTACCCTTGGAGGTACCGATGACGTCGACCTTCTCGACATCAGCGAAATCAGCGACGGTGACAACCTCGCCGACCTTGTGCTCCTCGCCGTTCTCGACGCGGACCTCACGAAGGAAGCGGACAGGCTCGACGCCAGCCTTAGCGAAGTGACCAGCCATGGGCTTGTTCACGTTCTTGGCCTTGATGTCGCCGAAACCGATCTGGACGGCATCATAGCCGTCGGTTGCCTGAGTTTTAACCTGCGAGACAGCGCAGGGGCCAGCCTGGATGACCGTGACGGGAACGACGTTGTCGTCCTCGTCCCAAACCTGGGTCATGCCAATCTTGCGGCCGAGAATCATGCTGATCAAGATATGATCCCAACTCTCGCGTGGTCTTGGGACAATGCGTACACCACCGAGCGTACGCCCCTAGAGGACCACTACTTACACGACGTGCTCCCCAGCCTTGTATTTCGCCCGGACTACCTGACAACCCTATTAAGCAGGCATTTTGTCCAGCCAGAATACTCCCCTGGTTTCACACAGCTGTTTAGTATACACGGCTGCGGGCGTATCCATCGAGATTCATATTTCACTCACATTGTTTACGCAGGTAAAGTGCGTGGAGTCGCCTGGGCTTGGCAGAGGGGCGGCGAAATATATTAAGTTTGCTGCTCTACAGTCCTGCGCAAGACGGAAAGCACATTAAGTGCTTTCCTTTGCGTGCGGAACTCGCGACAAACTTAATATATTTCGCCGCCCCTCTGCCAAGCTCGGGAGACGGCACGTTGATGTCTGCTTAACTCTGCTCGCTCAGCTAATTACTTTGTTGGGGATCGATGATTTGCTGCAAGGTGAACTTGGATTGAGGCGTGTCGCCCTCTTCTCCCGACTTTGCCTCGTCAAAATCGAAGATCATGATGGCGCAGTTGGGGAGTTTTGCTGGGAGCTCGAAGCCCTCTGGGGCTGCGACCTTGATGAATTGGCGGCTGGCGCTGCCGTGGCTTACTGCTAGGAGGGTTTCGATGCCCTCGGAGCCTATGAGATTGGTGAGGGTGCCTACCATGCGTTCTTGCAGCGCGCGGCTTCCTTCTCCTCCGAATGGGATTAAGTCCTCGCCTGGATCCCAGACGTCGGTGGGTAGCGCGTCGTGCGGGCCCTCTTCGAAGGTGCCGTAGCAGCGCTCGATGATGCCTTCGCAGGGCTCAACCGCGGCGTCCGGACCGAGGAGCTCGCATGCGACGAGACTTGCCGTGGCCATGGCTCGGCCTAAAGGCGATGAGGCCACTTTGTCGGGGACGACGCCGTGGCCCTTGAGCCATGCGGCTGCCATTCCCGCTTGTTTGTGGCCCAGGTCGGTCAGCGGTGAATCGCAGCGGCCCTGGACCAGCTTTTTGACGTTGAACTCCGTCTGACCGTGGCGGAGTAGATACAGCTTCTTCATGCTCTCCCCTTCTGCATAACCTGCTTTGCCGGCACAGCCTTACTCGTGGGTATGCCCTACGTAGTCTTCGTCGATCGTAATCTTGGCAATCGACTTGGGATATTCCGATTCGACCCGTTGTGCCAGCGCGTGCTTTACGTCTTCGGCACTCATTTGCAGATCCGAGGGGCGCACGCAGTCAAAGATCACGTTGGTGTGCGTAGGACCCGGCACACAGCGCAAATCATGAATCGAAAGGCGGCTATCGATCTCTTGAGCCATAGCGTTGATGCGCAAGCGCATGCTCGCCACCTTTGGATTGTCGGTCACGATGGGGTCGTAGTGAAGTGTGACAATCATGCCGTCTTCGTTCCTAAACGACTGCTCGATGTTATCGAGCGTGTCGTGACTTTCCAGCGGGCTTGCCTCGGCTGCCATCTCAGCGTGAGCGCTTGCGAACTTCCTGCCCGGACCATAATCGTGAACCATAAGGTCGTGAACGCCCAAAACGCCGGGGTAGCTCATGATCTTGTCTCGAATGTGCTTGACCAGCTTAGGATCGGGCGTCTGACCCAAAAGCGGGCTCACCGTATCCTGGATGAGTTCAAAACCGCTCCAGCCAATATAGGCGCCAACGGCAAGGCCGACCCATGCATCAAGATTGATATGCGTCACCTGGGAAACAATCGCGCACGCCAGCACGGCGCCTGTGGCAAGGACATCGTTCTTGGAATCCTGCGCGGTCGCATGCAGCGTCTCGGACTCAATGCGGTCACCGAGCTTTTGGTTGAGGGCCGCCATCCAGAGCTTTACAACCATCGAAAGCGCTAGGACTGCCACCAGGGCAAGCGAGAACTCGACAGGCTCCGGGTTGACGATACGCTCCACCGAGGACTTCACCAGTTCGATGCCAATAAGCAGCACGAGCGCCGCCACAACCAGACCCGAGAGATACTCGTAGCGGCCATGTCCGTAAGGATGCTCGGGGTCTGCTGGCTTGCCCGCCAGCTTAAAGCCAAGCACGCTCACGATGTTCGAGCTGGCATCAGACAGATTATTCATGGCATCCGCCACGATCGAAACCGATCCCGACAGCACGCCAATTGCGCCCTTTGCAGCGCATAGTGCCACATTGGCGAGAATACACACCACGCCCGCCAACGTGCCCACGCGCGCACGGTCGCCCTGCGCACGCTTAACAATCCACTCGACCATCTACATCCGCCCCCACGGTGCTATCTATATATCTATTGCTCAAACGGATTGTAGTGTAGCCACTTTATCCCCCAGATACAAAAAAGGCCGCAACCCACACGGGCCACGGCCTTGGAATGTGGCAAAGGAATCGTCCTTGTGTCGCACAGGTTTACGCGCTTACTTCGGCCACGCTCTTCGAAGTTTCGGGTGAATCGGCTCCGTCCCCCATCGTCTGCCCCTTCGCCGGCACCACGCCAAAGCAGTAGCTCAGCGCCGCAGACACCGCAAATGCCACACCGCCGGCAGCACAGCACCATAGCAGGTTCGAGATGCCGCCCGTGGCAAAACCAATGACCATGAGGACATTCGTCATACCGATGGTATAGGCCGTAACGTGGCCCACGGCCGCAACAAGGCCTCCGACGGCGCCGCCAATGGCCATGCACGTCAGGCACCTGCCATATTTAAAGCCGCAACCGTACAGCGCCGGCTCACTTACGCCACCAAGCACGCCCGAGATCGAATAGCCCAGCATGAGGGCCTTCTCGTCCTTATCCGCAACGCGAAGCGACGCACCAAAGGGCATGCCCCAAACGGCAAACGTTGCCATCGTCGCGGCGATCAGGATGCACGAATCCGTTCCCACACTCATAAACTGCGCATAGGCGAGCGATAGGACAACGTTGCTGACGCCCGCGATCTTTAGGAACTCCCAGCCCGCGGCAAGCCCCATGAGCGTGAGCAGCGACACGATGCCACCGGAATTGCCAAGCATAAACATAAGCTGGCCCAACAGCATGCCCAGATAGCTGCCCGCCGGCGCCGTAATACACAGCGAAACCGGAACCATGACGAGCATGGTTGCAAACGGAACGAACGAAAACGCCACGGCCTTAGGGATAACGCGCTGAAAGAAACACTCCACTCGCCATAGCACGGGCACCGAGATGAGAACCGGAATAACAGTCGTCGTGTAATCGTTGACCGGCGCGGGAAGCAGGCCATACACGGAAGTCATCGATGCCCCCGTCGTCGATGCGGCATCGACGAGCTTAAGCAGATCGGGCGCAATCAATACGCCGCCCAGCATCATGCCCAGCTGCTCCGAGCAACCGAGCTGGCGGGCGGCCGCCCAACCAAGATAAATGGGCAAAAAGTAGTAGCCGGCGTTATAGAGCCAACTGTAGAACAGGCGATAGATTTCGGAATCGGCAGACCACAGGCCCAGCATGCCTTCGCCCATAATGACGGCGACGGTGCGGAACAACGCCGCGCAGACAATAAACGGCAGCGCCGACATCATGCTTTTGGACAGATAGTCCACCACGGCCATGGCGTTTGATGAAACCGTCGTTGTAAACGAGGTGTTAGAAACTTGTGACATGGAACGCCTTTCCCAATGTGACATGCGGGCTGTCCCTTTGTCACATCGTGCGGTACTGACCGATTGCGCGGTACTTTTCGTAGCGGAGGTTTGTGAGGGTCGCGTCGTCGAGCTGCCCAAGCGCATCGAAGGCATCAAATGCCGAGGACATGACGGCACCGGCGACCTCCTCATGCGACAGACCCCTATCGTCAACGATGCCGTCGATGATGCCGAGCGCCAACAGATTGGGGGCCGTGAGCTTAAGCGCCTCGGCGGCCTCATCCGCACGCTCCGTATCTTTCCACAGGATCGACGCACAGGCCTCGGGGCTCACGACCGAATAGGCCGAGCTCGAGAGCATCAGGATGCGGTCGGCCACGGACAGCGCCAGCGCGCCACCAGAGCCGCCCTCGCCTGTCACCACCGAGACAATCGGCGTCTTAAGGCCGCTCATCTCCATGAGATTCTGGGCAATCGCCTCACCCTGGCCGCGCTCCTCGGCACCGATGCCGCAAAACGCGCCCGAAGTATCGACCAGACACAGAACCGGTCGACCAAACTTTTCGGCCTGGCGCATCAGGCGACGCGCTTTGCGGTAGCCCTCGGGATGTGCCATACCAAAGTTGCGACGCATGCGCTCTTTGGTCGTGGTACCGCGCTCGACGGCGATAACCGTCACGGGTCGCCCGTCTTTCCAGCCAATGCCAGCCACCACGGCGGCGTCGTCGCCAAAGTAACGGTCGCCATGCAGCTCCACAAATCCATCCAGGCCCAGCGAGATCATCTCACCTGCCGTGGCGCGATCTGCCGAGCGGGTCTGCTTGACAATCTCGAGCGCGGTTTTTGGTACGGCCGAGCGCTTGAACAAGTGTCCCAGCTTTTTGCCGCGACGACCCGTATGCACGATCTCATGCGGTGCCCCCAGGCCGGGCGCGTGCCCTTCGTGCAGTGCCAGCAGCTCGCCTACCGTGAGCGCAATCTCGCCACGCGGAACAACGGCATCGCAAAAGCCGTGCTCCAACAAAAACTCGGAGCGCTGGAATCCCTTGGGCAGGCGCTTGTGCATGTTCTGCTCGATCACGCGCGGGCCGGCAAATGCCGTCAGGGCATCGGGCTCGGCCAGGATAATATCGCCCTCCATGGCAAAGCTCGCGGTTACGCCTCCGGTCGTGGGGTCGGTGAGCACCGTGATATACAGACCGCCCGCCTCGCTGTGGCGCCTAACCGCCGCAGAAATCTTGGCCATCTGCATAAGCGATGTCACGCCCTCCTGCATGCGGGCGCCACCCGAAACGGTAAAGCCGACAACCGGCAGCCCCAGGTCGGTCGCGCGCTCAAACGTACGGCAGATCTTCTCGCCCACCACCGAGCCCATCGAGCCCATCATAAAGTTGGCATCCATAAAGAAGAGCGCCGTATCGCAGCCACAAATTTTGCCCCTGCCGCACACGACGGCATCGCGCTCGCCCGAACGCTCGCCAGTGCTCTTGAGCTTGTCGGCATAACCGGGAAACGAGAGGAAGTCCTCCGACGCCAGATTGGCATCCCATTCCTCAAACGTGCCCTCGTCGACCGTCATGCGCATGCGCGCGCGACCGCTCACGCGAAAGTGTTTGCCGCAACGAGGGCAGACCTCGAGGTTGTCGTGCAGGCGCGCCTCATCGATCACACGGCGGCACTCCGGGCACTTGATAAACACGTGGCGCGCGGGAAACTCGGCGCACGACTCGGTCATCGGCCCCTCGAGGACGTTGACCGTCTTCGCTTTTCTATTCATCAGCATAGAGATGCCCCATCAGATCGGTGTGGTACATGCCCGACAAGAACTCGTCGTTTGCCAGCACGTCGAGCTGAAGCTCGCTGTTTTCGCTCACGCCTTCAATCACGAGCTCGCCCAGGGCCGAGCGCATCTTGCGAATGGCGCCGTCACGCGTGGGCGCACACACGATGAGCTTGCCGAGCATGGAGTCGTAGTACGGCGGAACTTTCGCACCGGTAAACATGGCGGAATCCCAGCGCACGCGCGGACCACCCGGCACACGCAACGCGGTGACCGTTCCGCATGACGGCAGAAAGTCCGGCGTTTCGGCATTGATGCGGCACTCCATGGCGTGGTTGCGAACCGGCATGTCCTCCTGCTCAAAGGGCAGAGGCTGGCCGGCTGCCACGCGCAGCTGCCACTTGACCAAGTCGGTATCGGTCACAAACTCCGTAACCGGATGCTCCACCTGCAAGCGCGTGTTCATTTCCATAAAGTAGAAATTGCCGTCATCCGAATACAGGAACTCGATGGTACCGGCTCCTTCGTAGCCGACGGCACGAGCCAGGTCACGCGCTGCCTCGTGCATGCGAGCACGAATGTCGTCGCGTCCGTCGAGGCATGGCGCGGGGCTCTCCTCGATCAGCTTTTGGTTGCGGCGCTGCACCGAGCACTCGCGCTCGCCGAGCGAAAACACATGGCCCTGCTTATCGGCCATAATCTGCACCTCAACGTGGTGCGCCGGCGCGACGAACTTCTCCATGTAGCACTCGCCGTCGCCAAAAACGGCCTCGCCCTCGGCGCGTGCTTCAGTAAAGGCCTTTGCCGCGTCTTCCACGCGCTCGACCTTGCGAATACCGCGACCGCCGCCACCTGCACGCGCCTTGATGAGCACGGGGCAGCCAATGCGCTCGGCCTCGGCCGTCGCCTCCTCGGGGCTTTTGAGCAAATCGCAGCCCGGCACGATGGGCACGCCCGCCGCGGCAGCCGTTCGACGTGCGGCGTCCTTGTCGCCCATGCTGTCGATCACCTTGGCCGAAGGACCGACAAACGCCAGGCCATACTTGTCGCAGTCGCGCGCGAAGCTCGCCTTCTCGGAAAAAAAGCCATAGCCGGGATGAATTGCCTTAGCTCCCGACTTCACGGCACAGGTGAGCACGGCATCGTCGTTGAGGTAGCTCTCGGCAAGACGCGGGCCGCCGATGCAATATGCCTCGTCGGCAAGCTGCACGTGCAGCGCGTCCGCATCGGCCGTGGAATAAACGGCGACGGTCTTGATGCCCATATCGCGGCACGCGCGGATAACACGGACCGCGACTTCGCCGCGGTTGGCGATGAGCACTTTGTCGAACATGAAGCCTTCCTTAACTTTCGTGCATGAGTGCAAAAGACATATCGGCGCGGCAGCAAACCTCACCGTTGACGCTCGCGGTGCCCGTCGCAAATCGGAACGGCCCGCGCGCACGCGTGATGGAGCACACCAGATCCACCGTGTCGCCCGGTCGCACCGGACGCTTAAAGCGCACCTTGTCCAGACTCGTGTAGAACGGCGTCGCGCCGCGCGCCTCCTCATCGCCCATCAGCAGCACGCAACAGTTCTGGGCGAGCATCTCGCACTGAATCACGCCGGGGACCACCGGGTTTCCCGGAAAATGCCCCTGCAAAAAGTACTCGTCGCCCGTAATCGTGATCTTGCCGTGGGCCTCGTCGCCCACCAGCTCGGCCTCGTCGAGCAAAAGCATCGGTTCGCGATGCGGCAACAGCTTCTTGAGCTCTTCTTTGTTCATGGACATCACCTATCCGATCCTCATGAGGCAGCTGCCAAACTCCACGAGGTCGCCGTCGGCCACGCAGATCTCGAGCACCTCGCCGTCTGCCTCGGCCGTCACCTCGTTGAGAACCTTCATGGCCTCGATGATGCAGAGGGTCTCACCGGCCTTGACCTTGGAGCCCACGTGCACAAACGGCTCGTCGCCCGGCGCCGGGGCAGCATAGAAAACGCCGACCATGGGAGCGGTCACCTCGCTGCCCTTGGGCTCCGGTGCGGCGGCAGGTGTCTGCGCGGCGGGCTCCGGTGCGGCAGGCGCGACTGTGGGAGCTGCAACTGGAGCGGCCATAGCGCTCGGCATGGGCATGGGCACGGCAACCGGCTGTGCGGCGCTCGCGCGCTCGAGTTCGACCGCGGTGCCATCGGGCTCCTCAACGCGCACGCGCGTAAGGCCGCGGTCCTCCATCACATCGGCTATCTCGGCAAGTCTTTTGGAATCCATGCTCTAGCTCCTCGTATATCTACGCAGCGCGATGGCGGCGTTGTGCCCGCCAAAGCCTAGGTTGGTCGAAAGCGCCCAGGTAAGGTCGGCGCGAACTGCGCGATTGGGCGTGTAGTCAAGATCGCAGGCGGGATCGGGCGTGCGGTAGTTAATGGTCGGCGGCACCACGCCCTGCTCGAGCGCCATGGCGCAGGCCATGACCTCGATGGCGCCCGTGGCACCGATCATGTGGCCGGTCATCGACTTAGTCGACGAGACGTGCGCGGCGCGCGCCGCATCCTCGCCAAGCGCACGCTTAATGCCCGCCGTCTCGGACGAATCGTTGAGCTTGGTCGATGTGCCGTGAGCATTGATGTAGAGACCCTCGGAAGGCCTGACGTCGCCCTCGGTCACCGCCAGCGATATCGCGCGGGCAATGCCGGCAGCCTCGGGATCAGGGCTCGTGATGTGATAGGCATCATCGGTGTTGCCGTAGCCCACGACCTCGGCATAAATGTGCGCACCGCGCGCCTGCGCATGTTCCATGCTCTCGAGCACGAGCACGCAGGCGCCCTCGCCCATCACAAAGCCATCGCGATCTGCATCGAACGGGCGGCAAGCCGTCGCGGGATCAGGGTTGGTGGTCAATGCGCGGCAGGACGTAAAGCCCGCAACGGCATCGGGGATAATTGCGGCCTCGGCGCCGCCCGCGAGGATCGCGTCGGCATAGCCGTGCTTGATGGCGCGGAACGCCTCACCCACCGCATGGGCAGAAGTCGCGCAGGCAGTCACGACGGGCAGGGTCGGGCCCTTTGCCTTATGGCGAATCGCGATGTTGCCCGAAGCCATGTTGGGAATCATCATCGCGATCATGTAAGGCGATGCGCGACGAGGCCCCCGATCGGCGATCGTGTGGACGTTGTCGACGAGTGTCTGCATGCCGCCCACACCCGAGCCCACGTAGACGCCCAGGCGCTCTCGATCGATGGCGCCTTCGACATCAAAGCCCGCATCGTGCATAGCCTCGTCCGAAGCCGCCATCGCAAACTGAACGCAGGGGTCCAGATGCTTTGCATCACGCTTGCCAAAGTACTCGTTGCCGTCAAAGCCCTTGACCTCGGCCGCCACCTTGACGGCAAACGCATCGGTATCGAAGTGCGTGATCGGGCCGATGCCGCACGTGCCGGCGCACATGGCCGCCCAGGTGGCAAGCGCCGTGTTGCCGAGCGGCGATACGGCACCGATGCCGGTGATTGCAACTCTCTGTTCCATCATGGTCTCCTCATCCAAGCCGTTCTTCGGCCCTGGTTTCTACATCGCCATTCCGCCGTCGACGCGTACGACCTCGCCCGTAATGTAGGCAGCCGCGTCGCTCGCCAAAAAGCGCACCACGCCGGCCACTTCCTCGGGACGCGCCATGCGCCTCAGGGGAATCTGCTCCTCGCATGCCGCACGCACCTTATCCGATAGCTTTGCCGTCATATCGGTCTCGACAAACCCGGGTGCGACCGCGTTCACTCGTACGCCGCGGGGCGCAAGCTCGCGCGCTACCGCCTTGGTCAGGCCGATCACGCCCGCCTTAGAGGCAGCGTAGTTGGCCTGCCCGGCATTGCCCATCAGGCCCACAACCGAGCTCATGTTGATGACGCAACCGCCGCGCTGGCGCATAAAGGTCTTGGTGAGTGCGCGCGTCGTATTGAACGTGCCCTTGAGATTGACATCGAGCACGCGGTCGAAGGCATCGTCACCCATACGCATGAGCAGGCCGTCGCGCGTGATGCCGGCGTTGTTGACGAGCGCCCAAATGGAGCCAAAGTCGTTGAGAACCACTTCCACGCACGCATTGACGGCAGCGGGGTCTGCCACGTCGCATTGATATGCGCGCGCCGTGGCGCCAACCATCTCGCAGGCTCCGCATGTCTCGCGCGCGGCATCGACGCTACCGGCATAGACAACGGCGATATCAAAGCCGTCCTCCGCCAAGCCAACCGCACAAGCGCGGCCGATTCCCCGCGAGCCGCCCGTGACCAGTGCCACACGGCGTGAGTCGTTGCGCTCGAGCGCGCCGTTGTTCAAGTTGCCCATGTCATTCCTTTCGGGTTACAGCCCTGTGGGCTATGCGAGCTCATCGGCAATAGCTGCGACCTGCTCGGCCGTTTCGCACGAATACACGCGAACGTCGCTCAGCGTACGCTTGACCAGGCCCGACAGTGTTTTGCCAGGACCGACCTCAATAAACGTGTCGATGCCCTGATCCTGCAGAGTGTGCAGCGTGTCGACCCAACGCACGGCATGGCTCACCTGGTTGGCCAAGACATCCGATGCCGCTCGCGGGTCCGCCGGATAGGGCGCCGCCGTCATGTTTGCCATGACCGGAATCAGCAGCGGAGACGGCGCGTGGCCGGCTTGGATATACGTCGCCAGTCCCTCAGTCGCCTCGGCCATATAGGGGCTATGGAATGCACCCGACACCGCGACCTTCATGGCCCGGCCGCCAGCCTCTTTTACTAGGACGTCGAGCTCCTGCAGCGCCTCGGGCGCTCCGGCAACAACCGTCTGCTGCGGACTGTTGTAGTTGACCGGCCAGCAATCCTCGCCGGCCTGTTTTGCCAAGCCCTCGACTTGCGCCGCATCGAGCTTGATGACGGCGCGCATGCCGCCCGGATGGCGCTCGGCAGCCGCGGCCATCAGCGCCGCGCGCTCGCACACGAGCTCAAAGCCCGCTCGCGTATCGAACGCCCCCGCAAAGGTGAGCGCGGCGACCTCGCCTAGCGAGAATCCCGCACAGGCGGCAGGTACCACGCCGCGCTCACGCAGGGCGGCAGCCGCTGCTAGGTCGTGAACGAACACGCACGGCTGCGTGTTCTCGGTCTGCGAGAGCTCCTCCTTGGAGGCACTCCGGCATTGCTCGCTGGTCCCCGGGCGCACCTCGTCGGCAATGGCGAACACCTCGGCGGCCGCCGGCGATGTCTCGATCAGATCGACGCCCATCGCGGGGTGTTGGGCACCCTGGCCGGCAAACAGAAACGCTACGCTACCCATGCGCACGCACCCTTCAGGACGCGCTCGGCGCCATCGACCAGATCGTCAACGATTTCACGTGCGCTCTGGCGCTCGCTAACCATGCCGGCAATCTGTCCACACAAAAACGAACCCTCTTCGTAATTACCGTCCTTGGCGGCCTTGCGAAGGGCGCCCGTGCCCATGGCCCCGAGCTCCTCGACGCTTGCGCCCGCCGCCTCGCTCTTAGCGTAGGCGTTGGTAAAGGGGCTCTTGAGGGCACGCACCGGGTGTCCCGTCGAGCGGCCGGTCGCACGCGTCGAGGTGTCGTTGGCCTTCAGGACCATCTCCTTGTACTGCTCCGATACGGTGCACTCGTCTGCGATCAGAAAGCGCGTACCCACCTGCACGCCGGCGGCGCCCAGCATAAAGGCAGCCGCCATGCCGCGGCCGTCGGCAATACCGCCGGCAGCCACGACGGGAATGTCGACCGCATCGACGACCTGCGGCACCAGTGCCATCGTCGAGGTCTCGCCAATATGGCCGCCCGATTCGGTGCCCTCGGCAACAACCGCCGTGGCCCCACGACGCGCCACGAGGCGCGCCAGCGCCACCGAGGCAACGACCGGGATGACCTTGATGCCCGCCTCGTTCCACGCCTTCATGTACTTGGTGGGATTGCCGGCACCCGTCACGACGACCGGTACTCGCTCGTCAATCACAACCTGGGCGACCTCGTCGGCGAACGGGCTCATGAGCATGACGTTGACGCCAAAGGGCTTATCCGTCCTGGCGCGCAGCTTATGAATCTGGTCGCGAAGCCAGTTGGCGTCGGCGTTCATGGCCGCGATGATGCCTAAGCCACCCGCCTCGGACACTGCGGACGCCAGCGAGGCATCGGCAATCCAGGCCATACCGCCCTGGAACACGGGCTTTTCGATGCCGAGCAGATCGCAGAGAGGAGTCTTGAGCATCTCTACTTCTCCAATGCCGCCTCGACCGTATCGGCGAACTCGCCGACCGTCTTGGGGTTCTCCTCGGTATCGAGCTGGATGCCAAACTCGTCCTCGACGGCGACGAGGATCTCGACGGTGCCCAGGCTGTCGAGACCAATCTCCTCGAGCGTGGACTCGGGCTTCATCTCAACGTCGTCAAGACCAGCGGTCTCGCGGATAACGTCGCAAACGCGCTCGAAGGTCTTCTGATCTGCCATGGTAGTTCTCCTTTGGTTGTGCCCTAGGGCGTTTTTATTTCCTATGTGCGACTACTTCCAACGAAGCAGATAGCCACCTATATCCAGACCGGCGCCAAATCCAACCAAGGCGATCGTGTCGCCCGTGTGAAGTGCACCGGCGTTTGCCAGCCGGTCGAGGGCAAGCGGAATGCATGCGCTCGAAATGTTGCCGGTCTCGCGCAACGTGCGAACCACACGCTCGTCCGGCACGCCCAGACGCTTGACCGCCTGGCTCAGGATTCGTTCGTTAGCCTGATGTAATACAAAATGATCGATGTCTTCGACCGAAATGCCCGCATCGATCGCAAGCTTATGGACCGTGTCGCAGATGGCGTTGACGCCGAACTTGAACACGCGGCGGCCATTCATGGACAGCACACTCGCGCTATCTGCGGAGGCCTTAAACGGCGACGTACCGACCAGACCGGGAACGCGCAACGTCACGACGTCGGGCGCCGTCGAAAGCTCAACGGCAAGGGGGTTGTCTCCCCCAGCCTCTATCACAGCGGCGCCTGCCCCATCGCCAAAGAGCACGCAGGTGGCGCGGTCTGTCCAGTCAAGCGCGCGCGTCATCTGCTCGGCCGCAACGACAAGCGCATGCTCGGCTCGTCCTCGGGCGATATAGCCCTCGGCGACATCGAGCGCAAATACGAAGCCGGCGCAGGCCGCCGAGACATCGAAGGCAGGACACGTCGCGCCCAGACGCTCGGCTACGGCACACGCCTCGGCGGGAACAAGATGGTCACCCGTTGTCGTCGAGCAGACGATTAGATCCAGCTGGCTCGCGTCGATTCCGGACACCTGGAGTGCCCGCTCGCTCGCCGCTACGGCAAGGTCGTCAAGTGACTCGGCGGTGCAGACGTGGCGGCTCTTGATACCTGTGCGAGTAAAAATCCACTCATCCGAGGTATCGAGGAACTCGGACAGCTCGTCATTGGAAACACTGCGCTCAGGAAGTGCCGAACCTGTTCCAAGAATCGTGAAACCCATCACTAACCTCCTTTGAGTTGTTGACGTGTTTACATCGACCAAGAGAGGATAACGCATTTCAGTCGTTGTTGACGTGTTAACATTAAATTGTCCAAATGCGACAAAGGCTTCACATTGTGTCTATCTCTCGACACCATTACGCGATTGCCTTATTACCTTAGGAGGTGCCAGCTGTTATGGATTTACGTTTAACAGTGGTCGACGTAACCGGATCGACCAACGATGACCTGCTCGAAGCAGGAAAACAGGGAGCGCCGCACGGCACAGGACTTGCCGCCCGGGCTCAGACAGCAGGACGCGGTCGGCGCGGGCACAAGTGGGACTCAACCGCCGGCAACCTATTGCTTTCGATTGTCCTGCGTCCATGCGTTAATCCCGCAAAGTACTCTGGTCTTGCCGCCGTCAGCGGCCTAGCGGTGCTCGAGGCACTCGAAAAACAGGGTCTTGCAAACGAGATTGGCCTCAAATGGCCCAACGACCTGGTCGCGCGTGGACGCAAACTCGGCGGCATTCTGGTCGAGGCCGCACGCGATAACGAAGGCAACCCCTTTGCGGTCTGTGGCATCGGCGTTAACGTGAACTATGTGCCCGCGGAGGTTCCCGATGGCGGCCTGCCAGCAATCGGCCTGTCAGACCTCAACAAGAACGTTCCCGCCGTCGACATGCTCCTCGATGAGGTCTATCACGCAGTTATAGACGCTGTAGATGCCTGGGCAGAGCGCCTCAACGCCAAGGAAGAAGACGCCGGTCCGCTCGCGCCCGTCCACGACGAATATATCGCTCACCTCAATTGGATCGGGGAGCACGTTATCGCCCGCTCCCCCGCTGAGGACGAGCTGGCGCGTGGCATATTTAGAACGGTCGACGATTGCGGCCGCGCGTGCATCGAAACGGAAGACGGCTTTCGATCCTTCCATTTTGAGGAGGCATCGCTGCGCCCCTTGAGCGAATAGGGCGCCGCAACCACCTACTCGGCAGCATTACCCCGCAGTCCAAACCATCATTCAAAACAAAAGGGCCCCGCTACCGTAACGGCAGCGGGGCCCTTTAACCTATGAGCGATATCGCTTAGAGCTTGATGTCGATGTCGACGCCAGCGGGGAGGTCGAGACGCATAAGCGAATCAACGGTGCCCGAGGTGGGGTCGAGGATGTCGATGAGGCGCTTGTGGGTGCGCATCTCGAACTGCTCACGGGAGTCCTTGTTCACGTGCGGCGAGCGGATAACCGTGTACAGGTTGCGCTCGGTGGGCAGGGGGACAGGACCGGAAACGCGAGCGCCGGTCTTCTGAGCGGTCTCGACGATGAGCTTCGCGGACTGATCGACGACCTCGTGATCATAGCCCTTGAGGCGAATGCGGATCTTCTGGGTAGCCAACTTAAACCTCCAAAGAGTGCGAGAGATGTTCTCGCGGATTACGTAACAGGGAGCTCGAACTTAGGCGTTCTTGCTCATGACCTCGTCCACGATGGACTTGGGCGCGGGCTCATAAGAGTCGAACTGCATCGTGTAGGATGCACGGCCCTGGGTCTGGGAGCGAAGGTCGGTAGCGTAACCGAACATCTCGCCCAGCGGCACCTTGGCACGGATGAGCTTGCTGTTCTTGCGATCCTCCATGCCCTCGATCTTGCCGCGGCGACCGGAGAGGTTGCCCATAACGTCGCCCATGTACTGCTCGGGGGTCTCGACCTCGACAGCCATGATCGGCTCGAGCAGCTGCGGATCGGACTTCTTGAGGGCGTCCTTGATAGCCATGGAACCGGCGATCTTGAAGGCGGCCTCGGAGGAGTCGACCTCGTGGTAAGAACCGTCGAACAGGGTGACCTTAACGTCGAGGACCGGGAAGCCGGCGATAACACCGGTGTTCAGGGCCTCCTGGATGCCCTTGTCGATGGACGGGATGTACTCCTTGGGCACGACGCCGCCGACGATAGCGTTGACGAACTCGTAGCCGAAGCCCTCCTCCATCTTCTCGAGCTTGATGACGGCGTGGCCGTACTGACCGCGACCGCCGGACTGACGGACGAACTTGCCCTCAGCCTTCTCGACGTCGTGACCAGCGGTCTCGCGGTAGGCAACCTGGGGCTTACCGACGTTAGCGTCAACCTTGAACTCGCGGAGCAGACGGTCGACGATGATCTCGAGGTGCAGCTCGCCCATGCCGGCGATGATGGTCTGGCCGGTCTCGTGGTTGGTGGACACCTGGAAGGTCGGGTCCTCCTCGGCGAGCTTGGTCAGAGCAAGGGACATCTTGTCCTGCTCGGCCTTGGTCTTGGGCTCGATGGCAACGTCGATAACGGGCTTAGCGAACTCGATCTTCTCGAGGACGATCTCCTTGCCCTCAGCGCACAGGGTGTCGCCGGTGGTGGAGTTCTTGAAGCCGACGCAAGCGACGATGTCGCCGGCGGCAGCGTCGTCACGGTCGATACGCTCGGCGGCGTTCATCTCGAGGATGCGGCCGAGGCGCTCGCGCTGACCGTTGGAAGCGTTGACCACGTAGGAGCCGGACTCGGCGCGGCCGGAGTAAACACGGACGTAGGTGAGCTTACCGACGAACGGGTCGGTCATGATCTTGAAGACCAGGCCGGAGAAGGGCTCGTCGAAGGAAGGATGACGCTGGATCTCCTCGCCGGTGTCCGGATCGGTACCGGTGACAGCCTCGACGTCGAGCGGGCTGGGCAGGTAGTCGACGACAGCGTCGAGCAGCTCCTGAACGCCCTTGTTCTTGTAGGCGGAACCCACGAAGACGAGGTTGAGCTCGTTGGCCAGAACGCCCTTGCGCAGAGCGGCCTTAAGCTCCTCGACGGTGAAGTCCTCCTCCATGAGGATCTTCTCCATGAGCTCGTCGTCAAAGCTAGCAGCAGCGTCAAGGAGCTCCTCGCGCTTGGTGGCAGCGATGTCGGCGAACTCAGCCGGGATCTCGTCCATCGGCTCGGGGTAGGTCATACCCTTCTCGTCGGCCTTGAAGTCCCATGCAGTCATGGTGACCAAGTCGATGACGCCCCAGAAGTTGTCCTCGGCGCCCATCGGGACCTGAGCGGCCACGGCGTTAGCGTCGAGACGATCCTTCATGGTCTCGATAGCGTTGAAGAAGTCAGCGCCCACGCGGTCATACTTATTGATGAAGGCGATGCGGGGGACGTTGAAGGTGGAAGCCTGACGCCAAACGGTCTCAGACTGAGGCTGAACGCCGGCAACGGCGTCGAAGACGGCGACAGCGCCATCGAGGACGCGCAGGCAGCGCTCGACCTCGGCGGTGAAGTCAACGTGGCCCGGGGTGTCGATGATCTGGATGCGGTAGTCCTTACCGTCCTTGTTCCAGAAGCACGTGGTAGCAGCGGAGGTAATGGTTACGCCGCGCTCCTGCTCCTGAACCATCCAGTCCATGGTGGCAGCGCCCTCATGGACCTCACCGATCTTGTGGGTCTTACCGGTGTAGTAAAGAATACGCTCGGTCGTGGTGGTCTTACCGGCATCGATGTGGGCCATGATGCCGATGTTACGGGTATCGGAAAGCTTGTACTTAGGCTTAGCCATGTTAGTTCCTTACCTTAACTTACCAACGATAGTGAGAGAACGCGCGGTTGGCCTCGGCCATCTTGAAGACGTCCTCACGCTTCTTGACGGAAGCGCCCAGGCCGTTGGAAGCGTCGAGGATCTCGTTGGCGAGACGCTCGGCCATGGTCTTCTCCTTGCGAGCGCGGGAGAAGTTGACGATCCAGCGGATACCCAGAGCGGTGGAACGACGGGAGTTGACCTCCATCGGGACCTGATAGGTAGCGCCACCGACACGCTTGGGCTTAACCTCGAGCGTGGGCTTGACGTTGTCCATAGCCTTCTTGAAGGTAGCGAGAGCGTCGCCACCCTCGGACTTCTCGGCAACGATCTCGAAAGCGGTGTAAACGATGCGCTCAGCGGTGGCCTTCTTGCCGTCAAGAAGGACCTTGTTGATGAGCTGAGTCACCAGGCGGTTGTTGTAAACGGCGTCAGGCTGAACCTCACGACGATTAGCTGCTGCACGACGCGGCATGTGAAATCTCCTTAAGTGTCTACCGTGCGGCGCTTAGGCGGCACACGGCGAAAGTATCAAAACGTTATCTGGCTTATTTAGCCTTGGGGCGCTTAGCACCGTACTTGGAACGGGCCTGCATACGGTTCTGGACCGGAGCAGCGTCGTAGGCGCCACGGATGACGTGATAACGGACACCAGGGAGGTCACGGACACGACCGCCGCGGACGAGCACGATGGAGTGCTCCTGCAGGTTGTGGCCCTCACCCGGGATGTAAGCAGTAACTTCGATGCCGTTGACAAGGCGAACACGGGCAACCTTACGAAGAGCCGAGTTCGGCTTCTTGGGGCTCGTGGTGAAGACGCGGGTGCACACGCCGCGCTTCTGGGAGTTGTGCTGCAGAGCAGCGTTCTTGGACTTCTTGGGCACGGAACGACGGCCCTGGCGAACCAGCTGGTTAATAGTAGGCAAAGCGTACTCCTTCTCGAATGATTCCAGCTTTCTGTAAAGTGCAACGGCTTGAATCGAGGGGTCAGCATCCCCCTACGAAACACGCAGTTCGATAGGATACGTGGCGTTAGCTGTGCCGTCAACAGACCACGCCGCCGGGCGTATCCCAAAATAGGCACATTTCCGCAAAGCCTACACAAAAGGAATCCCCTTCTGTGCGCGTGGGCGGCCGCCCGGACCGGGAATCCGATGCGCTCGTCGGGGCAACGTTACCTGCCAAAAAGGGACAGGTTTATTTTGGTCGGTTTTATCTGGGGAAACGTCGCGCTCCAGCGGTAATCTGCTCTCATCTGTCGCATGGAAATCGGCGGCGTTTCCATTTAACGCAAAAGAGGCCGCTTCCCCTAGTAGGAAGCGGCCTCAGACCTTACGAATAGACGATAGTAAAGGACTCTTCCGTTTCGGTCTCTCCTGTTGACGTGCACCTCGTGCCCTCAAGCGTTACTGAGACCACTTGGTCGACATCAATCAACTTCGTTGGCACCCAGATGTTCTCTCCGCTATTGCGCGTATAAGAAAAATATAAGTTGAACGCCCCTGCGTCGTCATCTTCGATAATCTGCTCCGATCCATCCTTGTAGGTAACCGTCAACTTCTTCGTGACTGCGTCAATGCCCAAATCATCGATGTGTGTCTGGATAGAAAACGGGCTGATCTCGAGAGGCGAGTCATCGGAGCGGAGTTCCTTTGTATCGACGTACGCTCCAACGCTAAACTCGGGCGTCGATGCCTCGAACGGCTTCGCATCCTCGCCTTCGCCCTCGGTCCACGAGATATTCCAGGTGACCGCATGTTGAAAACCTCGCTCGCGATCCATAGAAGCAAAGTACATCGTGCCATTAATGACAGTATCGCTTGATGTGTCCTTATCAATGGTGCAGCGTGTGTCAGCCCATTCCTCGCCGAAGTTCATGCTGGGCGTGCCGATGCCTTGTTCTTCTTCACCATAGAGAACAAGTTCGCCTGTCTCTGCTGCCGGCTTGTAGTAGTTAACGCCATTTGGATTGGACAACGTAAACGTCACGGCTCCGCAGCCGTTTTGGTCAATAGCCATCTCATGGATATCGAGCGTATAGCCATTACCCTCGACGGACAGATCAACCTTCTGGACTGTGCCCTCCAGGCTTTGGGGCGCGATGCCGTCACCGAACTCTCTGGTGTAGGTATATTGAGTCCCCGATGAGCCGCCGTTGGTCCAGGTAATGGAATCCCCGTTGCCGTGGTTTCCCCAGGCTGAGGCAAAATAGCTGGAATTGATAACTGCGTAGGCGACCCCTCCGGTCGCCAACACTCCGACAAGACACCCGATTACGGCAACATAGAGAGGCTTCGCGTGGCCCTTTCGATGAAGCGGCTCACCCGCAGCAGTATTAAGGACGCGATCTGCAAGATTGCTATCGGCTTGGATGGACTCGAAGGCCTGCTTGATTTGATTGGATTTCACGGTCGCCCTCCTCTAGGATGAACTTGAGCTTCGACCTGCCGCGAGCCAAACGCGTTCGAACGGTCGCGGCTGGTACATGCAACAACTCGGCAATCTCTGAGGTCGAAAAGCCCAGATAGTAATAGAGCACGATGGGAACGCGGAATCGCTCCGGAAGTCGCATAACGTCTGACAGGACCGCCTTGGTCTCATCCTGCGCCGCCGAAAGCGAATCGGCCAGGTTCTCAATATCCTCCACACGCCTCCATGGCTTTCGAAAGAGCGATTTACATTCATTGATCGTGACCCGGATAAGCCAGCGGCGAAGATGCTCCCAACTTTCAAAATGTCCATCGCTTTTAAGCAGCTTAAGAAAGACATCCTGGGCAACATCGTCGGCGTCGGCACGATCGCGCAGGTACGTCAATGCGATTCGAAACACGACATCACGGTGATCCTCGACCGCCTGTCTAAATGCTTGTTCTTCCATAATCACCTCCCGGTGACGTTAATGATCCTTGATGAGGTCCTCACCATAGATACGCTTTGACCGAACGAAATGTTTCAAATTCAAGCAGGAAAAACCTACCAAAAAACCCTGCCCCTTATTGGCAAGGGATCAACGGAACGCAACAGGTTGAGCATACGCAAGCGAGCGGCCCCCAGAGCGTACAAGGTGGCATGAAAAAGGCAGGGCATTGACCTTTTGGTCATGCCCTGCCTTTTGAATGACAGATTGTAGCTCTGGGGGCCGCGCAGCGACGGAGGTCGCCGCCGTTCGTTAGAACGGCGGAACTAATTACTCCTCGTCGTTGTCCTTGGCCTCTTCGGCGTCATCGGTGTCCACGAGCTGGTTGAGCAGCTCGTCGAGGGAAGCCATATCCTCGTTGATCGCGCCGTTGGCGGGAGCCTTCTTATCGTCGATCGGAGCGCCCAGGAGCTCCTCGTCGGCGTCGGCGTGATGCGTCGGAGCGGAGGTACCCAGCAGGATATCGTCCGGACCGTCGGGGCTAAAGACCATCTGCAGCAGCTGCGAGAGGTCTTCCTCGTCGGCAACGTCGTCGTTGTTCTCGAGGATGTAGAGCAGGTCGTGGGCCTCCAGGCCGTCACGGAGCTCCTCGATCGCCTTGGCACCGATACCATCGATGCGCAGCAGATCCTCCTCGGACTTGCCGACCAGGTCGCCGACCGTCTCGATGCCGACCTCGCTGAACTTGTTGGTCCAGCGCTGCGACACGCCCAGGTCGTCGAACAGGTACAGGCGAGCCTTCTCGGCGGAGATGGTGTGGCCGTTGCGGGTGAACGAACCGTCAGCACCACCGAACTCGTCGTAGCCGGCCCAGTCGAGCTGCTGCGGGAGCTGCTCGTCCAGGTCCTTGAGCTCCACCGGAGCCCACTCGGGCAGCGACTTGGCGTTGGGCGAAGCCGGGCCGTCGATGTCGACATAGCCGTCGGCCGTACGATACGTCAGCTTGGCGTTGGCGTACGGCTTGAGGCCGGTACCGGCCGGGATCTTCTTACCGACGATGACGTTGGACTTAAGGTCGAGCAGGTGGTCGACCTTGCCCTCGATGGCAGCCTCGGTAAGGACGCCGGCGGTACGGATGAACGAAGCGCTCGACAGCCAGGAGTCGATGTTGGACGCGACCTTGAGCGTACCCAGGATGACGGGCTCGGCCACGGGAGCCTGACCGCCCAGACGGGCAACGCGCTCGACCTCGTCGGCGAACTCATAACGGTCGACGTACTGACCAAGCAGGTACTTGGAGTCACCGGGGTTGGTGATCTGAACGCGACGCAGCATCTGACGTGCGAGCACCTCGATGTGCTTGTCGTTCAGGTCGACGCCCTGGCTGGTGTAAACGTCCTTGACGCTCTCGACGAAGGTGTGCATCGTCGACTCGATGTCGGTCAGCTTGCGCAGGTTGCGGAAGTTGACGAAGCCCTTGGTGATCTGGTCGCCGGCGCGAACCTCGCAGCCGTCCTCGATCTCGGGCATAAAGCGCACCGAAGCGGGGACGCGACGCTCGTCGAGGACACGGGTGTGATCCTCGGAGTCGGTGAGCGTCAGCACGTACTCGGACTTCTCGGGCTTGATCGAGAGGTGACCGGAGTACGGAGCCAGCTCGGCCTCGCGACCCAGAATCTTCTCGTTGACGTTGCCGACGATATCGAACATACGGCTGACCGTAGGCAGACCCTGCGTAATATCGTCGACGCCAGCGACGCCGCCGGAGTGAATGGTACGCATCGTAAGCTGCGTACCGGGCTCGCCGATGGACTGGGCGGCAATAATGCCGACCGCGGTACCGATGGCGACCGGACGACGGGTGGAAAGATCCCAGCCGTAGCACTTCTGGCACACGCCGTACTTGGAGCGGCAGGTGAGCAGCGCGCGGAGCTTGACCTTCTTAAGGCCCGCATCGACCATCTTCTGGATGTCGGCGACCTTCTCGATGTAGCCGTCCTGCTCAAAGAGCACGGTGCCGTCGGGAGCCACGACGTCCTCGATGAAGCAACGGCCGACGAGGTCGGTGTTGAGGTCAGTGGTGCCGGGGATGATGAGGTTGTAGGTGACGCCCTCGTGCGTACCGCAGTCCTCCTCGCGGACGATGACGTCCTGGGCCACGTCGACCAGACGACGGGTCAGGTAACCAGAGTCCGAGGTGTGGGATGCGGTATCGACCAGGCCCTTACGGGCGCCGTAGGTCGAAATGAAGTACTCGAGCGGCAGCAGGCCCTCGCGGAAGTTCGCCTTAATGGGAAGGTCGATCGTCTCGCCGGACATGTCTGCCATCAGGCCACGCATGCCGCCGAGCTGACGCAGCTGGGTCTTAGAACCACGGGCGCCGGAGTCGGCCATCATGTACAGCGGGTTCTCCTCGTCGAACATGTCGAGCATGAGCGCTGCGACCTTGTCGGTACAAGCGGTCCACTCGTTAACGACTTCGATGTGGCGCTCCGTCTCGTTGATGAAGCCCTCCTCGAAGTACTCGTTGATCTGGTCGACGTTGGCCTGGGCGCGATCGAGCAGCTCCTGCTTCTCGGCAGGGATGAGAGCGTCCCACACCGAGATAGTGAGGCCGGCGCGGGTAGCGTAGTGGAAGCCGGAGTACTTGATGGCGTCGAGGATCGGGCCGACCTTGGCCTCGGGGTAACGATCGCAGCAGTCGGCAACCAGCTTGGCCACGTCGCCCTTGACCATCTTGTAGTTCATGAACTCGTAGTCTTCGGGCAGGCACTGGCGGTTGAAGATGATGCGGCCGATAGAGGTCTCGAAGCGCGCGGTCTTGTTGCCGGTGACATCGTAGTCGACAAACTCGTTCTTGCCGTTCTTGACGCGGAAGATACGGGTGCCGTCCTCGTTGATGACGTTGGCATCGGCAGCGGACACGCGGACCTGAATCTTGGCCTGCATGTCGACCTCGGAGCGGCAGTCATAGGCGTGCAGCGCGTCATCGAAGCTGGCGAACACGTGGTTCTCACCCGGCAGACCCTCGCGGACCTGGGTGAGGTAGTACACACCAATGATCATGTCCTGCGAGGGGATGTTAACCGGCTTGCCGGATGCCGGCGAGCGCAGGTTGTTCGCAGAGAGCATGAGCACGCGAGCCTCGGCCTGAGCCTGGCTGGACAGCGGCACGTGGACAGACATCTGGTCGCCGTCGAAGTCGGCGTTGAAGGGCGAGCAGACCAGCGGGTGCAGGTGGATAGCCTTGCCCTCGACCAGCACCGGCTCAAAGGCCTGGATGGACAGACGGTGCAGGGTCGGTGCACGGTTGAGCAGCACGACGCGGCCGTCGATGACCTCTTCGAGGATATCCCACACAAAGGTGGCACCGCGGTCGATAGCGCGCTTGGCGCCCTTGATGTTCTCGACCTTGCCAAGCTCGACCAGGCGCTTCATGACGAAGGGCTTGAAGAGCTCCAGCGCCATGGTCTTGGGCAGACCGCACTGGTGCAGCAGCAGCTTGGGGTCGGTAACGATGACTGAACGGCCGGAGTAGTCGACACGCTTGCCCAGCAGGTTCTGACGGAAACGACCCTGCTTGCCCTTGAGAGCCTCGGCGAGCGACTTGAGCGGGCGACCGCCACGGCCAGAGACCGGGCGACCACGACGGCCGTTGTCGAACAGGGCGTCCACGGACTCCTGGAGCATGCGCTTCTCGTTGTTCACGATGATCGCAGGGGCGTCCAGGTCGAGCAGGCGCTTGAGTCGGTTGTTACGGTTGATCACGCGACGATACAGGTCGTTGAGGTCGGACGCGGCGAAGCGGCCGCCGTCGAGCTGGACCATCGGGCGCAGATCGGGTGGAATGACCGGGATGACGTCCAGAATCATGTTCGCGGGGCTGTTGCCGCCCTTCAGGAAGGCGTCAACGACCTCGAGGCGCTTAACGGCCTTCTCGCGCTTCTGCTTCTGGGAGTCCTCGTCGGCGATGATGGCCTTGAGCTTCTCGGCCTCGGAGGGGAGGTCGATGGCAGCGAGCAGGTCGCGGACGGCCTCGGCACCCATACCACCCTTGAAGTACATGGAGTAGTAACGGGTCATCTCGCGGAACAGCGGCTCATCGGAGATGAGGTCGCGCTCGGTGAGCTTCATGAAGGCGTTGAAGGCGTCCGTGCGGAGCTGCTTCTCGTCCTTGCACTCTTCCTCGATGTCGACGATGCCAGAGGCGATCTCCTCGGGGGTCAGCGGCTCCTCGTCGGAGAACTCGTCAAAGTTCTCGGGGTTGCCCTGCTCCTTGAGGGACTCGATCTGGCGGGCGCACTCGGCATCGATCTCTTCCAGATCGGCGGCGAGCTCCTCGCGCAGGTCGTCAGCGTCAGCCTCGCGAGCCTCGTAGTCGACCTCGGTGATGATGTAGCTGGCAAAGTACAGAACCTTCTCGAGGTCCTTGGACTTGATGTCGAGCATACGGCTCATCGGGAAGCTCGTGGGGCTCTTGAAGTACCAGATGTGGGACACGGGAGCGGCGAGCTCGATGTGGCCCATGCGGTCGCGACGCACCTTGGCCGAGGTGACCTCGACGCCGCAGCGCTCGCAGACGATGCCCTTGAAGCGGATGCCCTTGTACTTGCCGCAGGAGCACTCCCAGTCCTTGGCGGGACCGAAGATCTTCTCGCAGAACAGGCCGTCCTTCTCGGGCTTGAGGGTACGGTAATTGATGGTCTCCGGCTTCTTGACCTCACCGTGCGACCAGGAACGGATCTGGTCGGCGGAGGCAAGGGAGATCTTTACCGAGTCAAAATCAGTAGCTTCGAAATCTGCCACAGTCAACTACTCCTTATCAGTGGTCGTGGCGGCGACAGCCTCGGGTGCCTCGGCGGTCTCGGTATCCTGGGCCTCGACGTCGGCGTCAACGCCGGCGAGCGCAGCCAGGTCATCGAGGGCAGAGGTCTCCTCGGCGGTCACAGGTGCGGAGGCGTCCTCGTCGGCATCGTGCATGGGCTCGATGTCCAGCGCGAGGGAGCGAATCTCCTTGACGAGAACCTTGAAGGACTCGGGGATACCCGGGACAGGAACGTTCTCGCCCTTGACGATGGACTCGTAGGTCTTGACGCGGCCCACGGTATCGTCGGACTTGACGGTCAGGATCTCCTGCAGGACGTTGGAAGCACCGTAAGCGTACAGTGCCCAAACTTCCATCTCGCCGAAGCGCTGGCCGCCGAACTGAGCCTTGCCGCCCAGAGGCTGCTGGGTAACCAGGCTGTAAGGGCCGGTCGAACGGGCGTGGATCTTGTCGTCGACCATGTGGCCGAGCTTGAGGATGTAGGACGTACCCACGGTAATGGGCTCGCGGAACTCCTCGCCGGTGCGGCCGTCGAACAGGCGGGTCTTGCCACGCTCGTCAAGCTGAGTGACAAACTCGGGGCGCATGTGATCGCCAAAGGCAGCGGTAGCCTTGTTGAGCATGTTCTTGTTGGCGCGACGGATGACCTCGGCGATCTCATCCTCCTTGGCGCCGTCGAAGACAGGCGTCGCGGTGAAGAACGGACCGGGAACATACTTGTCGGAATCTGCATTCTCGGTATCCCAACCGCAGGCAGCAGCCCAGCCAAGGTGGCACTCGAGCAGCTGGCCGACGTTCATACGCGAAGGAACGCCCAGCGGGTTGAGGATAACGTCGATCGGGGTACCGTCAGCCATGTAGGGCATGTCCTCGACCGGCAGAACGTTACAGATAACACCCTTGTTGCCGTGGCGGCCGGCGATCTTATCGCCCTGCTGGATCTTACGACGCTGGGCGACGTAGACGCGCACCTGCTCGTTGACGCCGGGGGCCAGGTCGTCGCCGTTCTCGCGGCTAAAGCGGACGACGTCGATGACGCGGCCGTAAGCGCCGTGAGGCATCTTAAGGGAGGTGTCGCGAACGTCGTGAGCCTTGGCACCGAAGATGGCGCGCAGCAGGCGCTCCTCGGCGGTCAGAGCGCTCTCACCCTTAGGCGTGACCTTGCCGACCAGGATGTCGCCAGGGCCGACCTCGGCGCCGATGCGGATGATGCCGTCCTCGTCGAGGTTGGCAAGCATGTCCTCGGAGAGGTTCGGGATCTCGCGGGTGATCTCCTCGGGGCCGAGCTTGGTGTCGCGGGCGTCGATCTCGTGACGGGTGATGTTGATGGTCGTCAGCAGGTCCTCGGCCACCAGGCGCTCGGACACGACGATACCGTCCTCGTAGTTAAAGCCTTCCCACGGCATGTATGCCACGGTGAGGTTCTGGCCCAGTGCGAGCTCGCCATGATCGGTCGAAGGACCGTCAGCCAAGGGCTCGCCCTGCTCAACGGTGTCACCGACGCGCACGAGCGGACGGTGGTTGATGCAGGTGGACTGGTTGGAGCGCTGGTACTTGGCCAGGTGATACTCGTCCATGCCGCCGGCATGCTTGACGATGATCTTGGCGGCGTCGGCAAAGATGACCTCGCCGGCGTTCTTGGCCAGGGTGACCTCGCCAGAGTCCAGAGCGGCGCGACGCTCCATGCCGGTACCGACATAGGGAGCGGCGGGGTGAACCAGCGGCACGGCCTGACGCTGCATGTTAGCGCCCATCAGCGTACGCTTGGCGTCGTCGTGCTCGAGGAACGGGATCAGCGTGGCTGCGACGGAGAGCATCTGACGCGGCGAGACGTCCATGTAGTCGACGTCCTCGACAGGCACGTCGGCGGGAGCGCCGAAGGAGCCGTCGAAGTCGCGGGTACGGGCGATCACGGTGTGCGGACGGACCAGCTTGCCCTCGGCATCGGTCGTGATGAACTCGTTGGTCTTGGGATCGAGCGGCGTGTTGGCCGGCGCGATGACGTGCTTCTCTTCCTCGTCAGCGGTCATCCAGTCGATCTGGTCGGTGGCAACGCCGTTTTCGACGCGGCGGAACGGAGCCTCGATGAAGCCGTACTCGTTGACGCGGGCGTAGAGGGCGAGCGAGCCGATCAGGCCGATGTTGGGGCCTTCGGGGGTCTCGATCGGGCACATGCGGCTGTAGTGCGAGTTGTGAACGTCGCGGACGGCCGTCGGCACGTTGGTGCGGCGGCTGGAGCCGGACTTGTGGCCGGCAAGACCGCCAGGGCCGAGTGCGGACAGACGACGCTTGTGGGTCAGACCGGTCAGGGGGTTCGCCTGGTCCATGAACTGCGAGAGCTGCGAGGAGCCGAAGAACTCCTTGATGGAGGCCACGATCGGGCGGATGTTGATGAGCGACTGCGGGGTAATCTCGTCGATGTCCTGGGAGCTCATGCGCTCACGGACGACGCGCTCCATACGGCTCATGCCGATACGGAACTGGTTGGCGACGAGCTCGCCGACGGTGCGGATGCGGCGGTTGCCAAAGTGATCGATGTCGTCGACCTTGAAGCCCTGCTCGCCGGCAGCGAGGGACAGGAGGTAGCGCAGCGTCGCGACGATATCCTCGTCGGTAAGCACCGTGACCTCTTCCTCGGTGGTGAGGTTAAGCTTCTTGTTGACCTTGTAACGACCGACGCGGGCCAAATCGTAGCGCTGCGGGTTAAAGAGCAGGCCCTCGAGCAGGCTGCGGGAAGCGTCCACGGTGGGAGGCTCGCCCGGGCGCAGACGACGGTAGATCTCGATAAGGGCATCCTCGCGAGTGAGAGCGGTGTCGCGCTCCAGGGTGCGCTTAATCACATCGGAGTTGCCGAGCAGCTCGATGATGTCGTCGTTGGTGACGGCGATGCCAAGGGCGCGCAGGAACATCGTGGCGCTCTGCTTACGCTTACGGTCGATGGAGACCATGAGCTGGTCGCGCTTGTCGACCTCAAACTCGAGCCAGGCACCGCGGGACGGGATGATCTGGGCCTTGTAGATCTGCTTGCCCGAATCCATCTCGGAGCTGTAGTACACACCCGGGGAACGGACGAGCTGCGAGACGACGATACGCTCGGTACCGTTGATGATGAAGGTGCCCTGATCGGTCATCATGGGGAAGTCGCCCATAAAGACGAGCTGCTCCTTGATCTCGCCGGTCTCCTTGTTGGTGAGACGGACGTCGGTCAGAAGCGGGGCCTGATAGGTCATGTCCTTCTCGCGGCACTCCTCGACGGTGTGCGCGGGGTCGCCGAACTGATGCTCGCCGAAGGTAACCTCGAGAACATGGTTCTGGCTCTGGATGGGGCTGGATTCCTTGAACGCCTCACGAAGGCCCTCGTCCTTAAAACGCTCAAAGGATTCCCTTTGAACAGAGATAAGGTTGGGGAGCTCCATGGCCTCCGGGATTTTCCCGAAGCTGACGCGCTTGCGCTCAGTGGCAGTGTATGCGTAGGTCACCAGGTTTTTCCTCCTTCACGGAAATGCTCGGTGGGTTGGCGAGGCATAGCTTCGCCAGTTATCGCAACCTAATAGTTTATCAGGTACCGACCGTTGGGCAAGAAAAGCCTTGACGCGATTGAGTTTTTGGAGTAGCAAAGTTTTTCGGCAGAAAACACGCAGGTAAATGTATATGTATCGAACATCTGTTCATATATTTTCTGTGAACAGAGAGCCAGCAATCGCAGCTCTTATAAAAAACGGGCGCGAACCGAGATCCGCGCCCGTAAATGTCGATGTCCAAAGGTTTACTTGCGTATCAAGCCGCCGCGCTCGTCGATGGCGTCCCAGAAGGCGCTGGCAAAGCGAGGATCGCTTGCGGCCATGAGGGCGTTGGTGGCCATCCAGCCAGAGGGAGTGCCGGTGTCGTAGCCCGAGAGCGGGTCGATGACGACAGCGTACATGGCCTCGCGGTCGAGCGAACGGGCCATGGCGTCGGTGAGTTGAATCTCGCCGCCCTTGCCGGCCTGCTGATCGGCGAGCAGGTCCATAACCAGCGGGCTCAGCAGGTAACGACCGACGATGTACAGGTTGGACGGAGCAGCCTCGGGAGCGGGCTTCTCGACCAGACCGCCGATACGCCAGACAGCGCCCGGCTCTGCATCGGCAACGTCCTCGGCACCCTCGAGCGAACCGACGCGCTCACCGGCGATAACGCCGTAGCGGCTGACTTCCTCGGGCGAGCAAGCAGCGACGGCGATAACCGAAGCGCCACCGTGCTCCTTGGAAACGGCGAGCATCTTGTCGCAGATGTCGCGGTTAGGCACAACGTAGTCGCCCAGAAGAACCAGGAAGTTCTCCCCTGCCACGGCGTCGGCAGCAGAGCGAATAGCATGGCCGAGGCCCTTGGGCTCGTACTGATAACGGAAGTCGACCGGCATACCGCCAGCGTGGGCGACGGCGTCGGCATAGGCGTTCTTGCCGCGCTCGCGCAGCAGGTTCTCGAGCGAGCGATCGGGCTGGAAGTAGTTCAGTAGCTCGGGCTTACCGGGAGATGTAACGATGATGGCGTCGTCGACTTCCTCGGGGTCGAGCGCCTCCTCGACGACGTACTGAATGACGGGCTTGTCGAGCACCGGCAGCATCTCTTTGGGCGTGCACTTGGTGCCAGGCAGAAAACGCGTGCCAAGACCGGCGGCGGGGATGATTGCCTTCATGTTATTCAAAGATCCTTTCGCAGGCGCAAAAGCGCCCCATGCGTGCGGCACACAGCCGCAGACCAAATTGCGATACCCAAGCATCTTACCGCTGGAACTATATGTCGCTACAAGGCAGAGGCAATTCTTCAGCAGGTCAACGCAAATTATTGCTCGAATGGTGCAATTTTATTGCCCAACGGCAGGGCACCCGATACGACGCAAATCACAGAATATGGCAGTTTGAGCAACCGATGCCGAGGGACCGAAAAACAAAAAAGACGGGGCTCGCAATGCGAACCCCGTCTTTAAAGAAATCTGGCGAGAAAGCCTGATTACTTGAGGGTGACAGCAGCGCCAGCAGCCTCGAGCTTCTCCTTGGCAGCCTCGGCGTCCTCCTTCTTGGCACCCTCGAGAACAGCCTTGGGAGCGCCCTCGACGACCTCCTTGGCCTCCTTCAGGCCAAGGTTGGTGAGCTCACGGACGGCCTTGATGACCTGGATCTTGTTGTCGCCGAAGCCCTCGAGCACGACGTCAAACTCGGTCTTCTCCTCGGCCTCAGCAGCGCCAGCAGCGGGAGCGGCGACAACAGCGGCAGGAGCAGCGGCGGAAACGCCGAAGGTGTCCTCGATAGCCTTGACGAGCTCGGAAGCCTCGAGAAGGGTCATTTCCTTAAGAGCATCGATGATCTCATCGGTGGTAAGCTTAGCCATTTCTAAGTCCTTTCGGTTTCCGTGCGGATGCACGGAGATCAGTTAAAACACGGCGCGAATGCGCCAGGGGTGCGGCGTTGCCGCCGCGGGTGAAAACAGCAACTAGGCTGCCTTCTGCTCGGAGACCTGCTGAATCGAACGAGCGAGACCAGAGGAAACGCCGTTGACGCAGACAGCGATGTCGCGAGCGAAACCGGAGATGAGACCGGCGATCTGGCCGAGAAGCTGATCCTTGGTGGGCAGCTCGGCGATAGCCTTAACATCATCAGCGGAAACGGCCTTGCCGTCGGAGATACCGCCCTTGATCTCAAGGACGCCCTTGGACTTAGCGGAGAAGTCCTTAAGGGCCTTAGCGGCCTCGACCGGCTCGGACTCGTAGAACACATAAGCGACGGGGCCGGCGAGGATCTCGTCGAGCTCGGGCTGCTCCTGGTTCTTGAGAGCGATCTTGACCAGGTTGTTCTTGTAGACCTTCATCTCGGCGCCGCACTCGCGAAGCTGATGACGCAGCTCCTGAGCCTGCTTAACCGTCAGACCGTTGTAGTTGACGACGAACAGACCGGCGTTCTCGGCGATACGGGACTCGATCTCTGCAACCTTGTCGATTTTGTACTGCTGGGGCATGAATTACACCTCCTCGAATTCTTTCCGGGCACGGTCCGCCACAAGGACGTGACGGGGGCATGTCCAAAAAGAAAGCCCCCGCGCTGCATGAGCGACGGGGGCGAGAAGACATATCTACTCGACCACCTCGGCTGGCGGGAAGTCCCATTAAGCTCGCGGGTAAGACCCGTTTGCGCCGGCTGTCTCTGGCAGCGGATTCGTGCGTGAACTGAAAGTATTATGGCGGGGACCCCGGCGTCGGTCAACGGAAAACCGGGCTGCACACAATTCCACCATCCGGCACGCGCTGCCGAAGGCCAGACGCAAGGTTTTCGCTCGGTCAAGTCCTGGCTCGCACGAAGAGCACATTAAGTGCTCTTCGGCTCGTGCGGAATCTACGAAAACCTTGTGCCTGGCCTTCGGCGGCGCGTGCCTGCGTTGACTTTGGGCAGCCCGGGTTTTCGTTGGCTGACGCCCCCACTCATAATGCTTGGGTCGGTGGGCTGATGTGTTGCGTCCCTGAGGGCTACAGGGTTGAAACGAAGTTGGACAGGCGGGCTAGTCCTTCGTCTAGGTCTTTGTCGGAGACGCAGTAGCTTAGGCGGATGTGGCCTTCGGTGCCGAAACAGTCGCCCGGGACTAGGGCTACGTTTGCCTCTTTAATGGCTTTGATGCAGAAGTCTTCGCTTGTTAGGCCGAATTGTTTGATGCTGGGGAAGGCGTAGAAGGCGCCTGCCGGTTCCACTACGTCGAGGTCCATGGCGTTTAAGGCTTCGAGTACGCGCTCGCGGCGGGCTCGGTAGACTTTGAGCATGGGGGTTGGGTCGACGGTGAGGGCTCGGGCTGCGGCGTCCATCTCGAAGGAAACGGCGCTCGATACTAGGTATTGGTGAGCTTTTGCGATCTCGGCGATGACGGGCCCTGCCGCTGCGAGCCAGCCCAAGCGCCAGCCGGTCATGGCCCAGGGCTTGGAAAAGCTCTCGATGACGACCGTCTGATCGCGAAGCTCCGGGTGACGCTGGGCGAAGCGCTCGTAGCCATCCACATAGACCAGACGGTTATACACGTCGTCGCAGACCACGTAGATGCCCGCCTGCTCCGCCACGTGCGCCACGGCGTCGAGCGAAGCCGCGTCGAGGATGCAGCCCGTAGGATTGTTGGGCGAGCAGATGACGATGGCCTTGGTCGCCGGCGTCACGCAAGCACGAAGCGCATCCTCGTCAATCTGAAATTGCGCAGGCTCCGTATCCAAATAGACTGCTTTGGCGTGGTTGGCCACGACGATGCTTTCGTACAGGCCAAAGGCCGGCGTGGGGATAATGACCTCGTCGCCGGGGTTGAGCATAGCCATGAATGTTGCCGACAGTGCCTCGGTCGCACCGTCGGTCAGGATGACCTCATCGGCGGAAAACGCCAGGCCCGCGTCATCCATATATTTGGACAGTGCATCACGCAGGGCGGGGCGACCGTTGTTGGGCGGATAGTGCGTGTCACCGCGGTCCAGTGCGGCGGTCACCTCGGCGCTAATCACATCGGGCGTGGGAAAATCGGGCTCGCCAAGCGCAAGCGCGATGCACCCCGGGTGCTGGGCGGCGAGTGCGTTGATCCGGCGGATACCGGAGGGCTTAAGCGTGGCAAGCGAGGTATTCATGGGCAGGCGCATGGCGTTCCTTTCGTAAGGGTTGCACTAGGATAGCGCGGCGAGGTGCCGCCAGACGGTGTAACCTAAACGGAAACGAGCCGGAAAGGGGGCGGCATGGAGACGACCGCATGCGGCGATGTACCAAAAACGTTGCAAACCATCGCGTATATCAGCATTCCCAATAGCGCCGATCTTGAGTTTTTGCTCTGGGACCTGCAGGATGCCATCGCGGCCTATGCCCGGCTTTCCGGCACCGTACTCCCCCACCCGGTTGACTTGAAGGCGGATAATGCCGACGGCGTTGCCGATGGCATCGTGCTGGCCATTGAAGATGTGGCTGACGATGAGACGTTGACAGCCATCGAGCAGGCGCTTGAGCGCTTTGGCGGTACGGGAACGCGCGTCTATGCCGCGATTCGAGCCGCACAAGAGGGCACTGAGCGGGCGCGTGGGACCGCCGTTCGCCTGCGCAAGGCATGTGAGCGCCATGACCAATTGTGGTGTGGCGGCGTTGCCATCTGCGCCGGCAGCGGCATCGCGGCGCTTCGCCACTCCCCGCGCATGGGCCTATTGCGTCGACCATTTTCGGAAGCGATGGACAAGCTCGTAGGCGCCGTTCGCATGGGCTGCTCCGTCGAGCATGCGCAGCGACTTGGCGGCGGCAATGCCGTCAACGTCGACGTCGACGGTATGGTTTGCGCCGAGCCAGCCGTGCCCGCGCCGATCTGGCGAGGCGTTCTGAAACGTCTGGGCGCCCACGCTCAAACAAAAATCTAAATTAAATAACAGCCCAGTCAACGGCTTCGTGCCAACGCTCAACAAGACGTTCCAGGCGCCAGGCGGCATTGGCAGGACTTGTCGAGGGCAGGACGATGGCGGGCAGCCCCGTCCGATCTTGCAAGTAGCGTTTGTAGAGTCGCCCTGCCGTACCGCCGTTACAGACAACGACCTCGATCGGCGCGGCATCGGTAATGCACTCGATATGTGCCGGCACAACGTTGCGAATGCTCGCGTCACTCGAGCCCTTAATGTCGCAGCTCTCAATCACATCCCACAGGGCTACGCCGACGCTCAGCAGCATGGATCGCTTGGCGGCAATCGAGGCGTCGAGCTTCGCGGGCTCGCCGTCCGCCAAAGAATCGCCCTCGTTGGGCGGCACGGACGCACCGAGGCACGCGGCCATCACACGCCAAAAGCGATTCTGAGGGTTGCCGTAATAAAAGGCATTGGCGCGCGAAAGCACCGAGGGAAACGATCCGAGCACCAAAACGCGCGAGTGCTGGTCGAACACGGGCTCAAACCCATGCTCAATATGTTGATAGCCCTCGTCAGACACGGCCATGGGCTAGGCTCTCAACAGATAGCGCACCTCGTAGGGTGCAAGCTCAAGGGCACCCGTTAGCTCGACTGTGGGCGCGCCGTCGGCAAGTAGGTCGGCAAAGGAGCCGTTGAGCTCGCCGGCTCCAAAGGTATAGGGCTCGTTCACGGCATTGACCGCCACGAGCACCGTCGCGTCGTCGCAGGCGCGCTCGAACAGCAGCTGCTTGTTCTGGATCACCACGTTGTGATAGGCACCGTAGTTGAGGGCACGGGCCGCCGCGTCGTCTGCCGAGCGCAGGTGCGCGAGCTGCTTGATGAAGGCCGTCAGCTCGTTGGGCGCAGGCTCATCGAGCGCAGGTCGCAGCGCCCAGTCACCATCGGGGCCGCCCTTTTCGCCAGGAATCCCCCACTCACTGCCATAGTAGACGCACGGGATGCCCGGCATGCCAAAGAGCATGCCATAAGCGGGGCGCAGACAGGACTTGTCGGTAAGGATGCTCGCCAGGCGCGGCACGTCGTGATTGTCGACAAACGACAACAGGTGCTTGCCGCGGTAGATGCACCACGGATCGCCGCCAAACTGGCGGTGCAGCGAATGGGCAATCTCGAACATGTTGACCGAGTTAAAGCTGGAGTACAGGCCCTTGTAGCACTCGTAGTTGGTGCAGGAGTCAAGCATCTCGTCGTTGACGATCTGGCTGTAGTCGCCGTGGAGCGTCTCACCAATCAGCACAAAGTCGGGCTTGAGCTCACGGGTAAAAGTATGCAGGCGGCGCATGAAGTCGCGGTCGAGCATATAGGCGACGTCCAAGCGCAGGCCGTCGATGCCAAAGACCTCGGCCCAGCGACGCACGGACTCAAGCAGGTAATCGACCACGGCGGGATTTTGCAGGTTGAGCTTCACAAGCTCAAAATGGCCCTCCCAGCCCTCGTACCAAAAGCCGTCGCCATAGCAGGAGTCGCCGTCAAAGCTAATGTGAAACCAGTCCTTGTAGGGCGAGTCCCACTTGCGCTCCTGCACGTCGCGGAAGGCCCAAAAACCGCGGCCGACGTGGTTGAAGACGGCATCGAGCACCACGCGGATGCCATGGGCATGCAGCGTGTCGCATACGGCGGCAAAGTCGGCGTCCCCACCCAGGCGGCGGTCGATGTGGCGCAGGCTGCGCGTGTCGTAGCCATGACTATCGGACTCGAGCGGCGGGTTGATGAGCACAGCGCCAATACCGAGTTTTTGCAGGTAGTCGGCCCATTGGGCGATTTTCATGATAGGAGCATCGGGGTTGGGCACGGCGTTAGCAGCCTGGGCGAGCTCATCCTCGGCAACGGGCGCGGCGTTTTCGCGCGGAGCTCCGCAAAAGCCCAGCGGATAGATCTGATAGAACGTCGTCTCGTATGCCCACATAGCAACCTCCCGGTAAGCTCAACACAACGACATCCATTGTATGCCCAGCTTGTATCCTCTCCCCAAAATAAGTTGCGGTGGAATAGTTCCTGCTTGGGCCTTCAGAGGCCTTAAACAGGGACTATTCCACCGCAACTGATGAGGGAACGTGATTAGGCGACGGGCTTGGCGCGGCGAATGGCCGGGAACATCACCGTGATAGCGAGGATGACGCCCACGACGGCAATCGACCCGCCCGCGAAGCCGATCCAGGCGATACCGGGACCCGAAACCACGGCTCCGCCGATCGCGGTACCCGTGCCAATGCCCAGATTGAACAGGCCCGAGAAGATCGACATGGCGACGGCCGACGAATCTGCCGGCGTGTGCTTGATGAGCTCGGCCTGAAACGCCACGTTAAAGGCCGTGGCGCAGCAACCCCACAGTGCGCAGACGGCAAGCACTGTCACGAGCGACGATGCGGCCGGCCCCATGAGCAGCAGGGCCACCGGCACGCCGGAGAGCGTGATAGCCAAGAACGGGAAGCGATGCCCATCGAACAGGCGGCCGAACAGCCAGCTTCCGAGCAGACCGGAGCAGCCGAACGCCGTCAGCGTCATGGTGATAGCGCTTGCGTCGACATGGGCGACCTGAGCCAGGAAAGGCTCGATATAGCTGTAGCTTGCGTAATAGCCGGTCGCCATGAAGACCGTGACTGCGTAGAGCGCGATGAGGAGCGGGTTCTTGAGCAGCTCAGGCAGCTGTTTGACGGTAAAGCGCTCACCCGCCGGCATGGCCGGGAACACCGTTGCCTGGTAGACGACCGCGACAGCAGACAGCGCTCCGACCACGGCAAACGTCATACGCCAGCCCACGGCCAGGCCAATGGCGCGACCGAGGGGCAGGCCAAAGATCTGCGCGATGGACGAGCCCGTAGCGATCATGCTGATGGCGAGCGCGCCGTGGCGAGTGTCGACCAGGCGCGAGGCCATAATCGAGGCGACTGACCAGAACACGGCATGTGCGCAAGCGACCACCAGGCGCGCGCAGACCAGGATGGGATAGGTCGGCGCCACAGCGGACAGGAACTGACCGAGCGAGAACACGGCAAGCACGCCCAGCAGCATCCGCTTAAACTCGAAACGCGAAGCGAACATCATGAGCGGCAACGACAGCAGCATGACGCCCCAGGCATAGACCGAGATCATGATGCCCGCCTGGGCCTCGGTGAGCGAGAACGACGCGGCGATATCAGTCAAAAGGCCGATGGGCATAAACTCCGACGTGTTGAACACGAACGCACAGCAGGTGAGCCCGATAAGCGGGAGCCACTGCCTGAGTGCGATACCACCTTGCTTTGTTTGAGCCATATAGGAAAACCTCTCCGATTATCTTGAGCGGTGGGCGATTATAGCAATGAGAAGTCTATAAAATGAGCAACAAAAGAATTCTTGGAAAACGATCGTTAACAGACGGCGCGCCAATTCTGCTTAGAAAGCAAGGTACGCAGGAACTCAATGTCGAAAACGCGGCTTTATCTTCGGGCTATCGCGCCTGCTCGGATACGCACAAGGACACCCCCATGAGCACGTCAATTTCGAGCCAACTCGCAACCGCACAATGAACTAGCAAAAGCAGCATATAAGCAAACGCCCCATAATAAAGTCCCTCATGCACAAGCGCCGTCACTGAAAGTGCCGACGGCAGCGCCGCACTCGAAACTACCCATCCAACAAGAACCTGGATAGCGCAACTTGCAACCAGGTTCCATGCCACCAGCAGCGTTGCGGGACGCGCGATTTCTCTCCAGGAGGAACGAAGCACCGTGACCGAACGCATGATGTAGCGTGGTGCAAACCGAATGCCTCGTAGTCCCCTCTGCTCCACGTCCGCATCTTCAATTAACACGAATACGAACGACGCGGAAAGAAGCGTCACGATTACTGCCACCACAAGCGAGCACAACACCCCGAGCTGACTGCTCGCAAGCGAGGCAAAGACTACAATTGCCGATAAAATCAAGTGAACCAAATAAATTAGCAGCGCCCCAGAAATCTGGAGGGGAACCGTCGAGGCCAAGAGATAAACCGGAGGGGTTCGAGCAGGTTGCACCGTCTCTTTGGACCGGTCGACGGCAAATAATGAAAAAGCCACATTCGATAGAAGCAGGTTTAAAAAGGCCGCGACCACAGTGCAAATAAGCGTAATGGACGGATTGATATAGGCGAGCTCAGTTGCAACGTTTGATACACCAATTTGAAGCGCGCTCATAACAAACAAGGGGATATATAACGCCATCGTGCAGCCACTCCGGCATTCCTTCGCCCTATCGCCCGATTCCAGAAAGACATTGAAGTTCTCTCGCAAGTTCACTCTATACCCGTTTTCTTACTAAGCAGGGCGAACGGGCGCCAATATAAACGCCGGTCCGCCCATCCATAATTTCTAGTTTTAACGTCCAGACTAGTCTGTCCAGCCGTCGATGTAGTCGCGGTTAAGCTCAAAGTACTGCGCGGCGATTTCTTTCGCCAAGGAGTACGAATTAACGAGCGGGTGCATCGCGAGGCTCTCGACAATATCGCGCTTCGATCGGTTAACGATGCCACGCGCCACGGTGCGCTCGTAGTACTTGACGCGACGAATCAATTCGAGGTTTCCCGCGGGCACAGAATCGGCTTCGACGCGATGCGGCACGCAGCCATCGGTGGAGATATCGCACGTTGACTCAATGACATCTGTATCGAGAAGGCCGGGGATGGCGCCATTGTTGGGGGTGCACAGGATCATCTGCTGCGTCTTGCCAGAGCGAGCAATATCCATGAAGCGGAGCGCGACACCTGCGTATCCGCCAGCATCTTTGCCGTACACGTCAAACGTCCACGGCTTGTCGCGATGAATACCCGTCTCGGCCGCCATGTAGTTGTTTTCGCGCATTCCGTACCACTTCTCAAAGCACGCGAGGCCTTTTTCGAAGTCGTTCTCAATATCGATAGATGCAAGCTCGCTCGTCATTTCTCGATTAATTTCTTCGATTAGTTCGCCGCGCGTCTGGGGCGAGGAGAGAACGTTGGCAACGGCGCGCTCGCGATAGTAGAAATAGTATAGGTACTCATTTGGCACGCATCCGCGATTTAGGACGAGGTCCTTCTCGAAGAACCTAAGATCTGTATGAGCATATGCCCCGTCGTCGTGAATCAAGTCGGACATGATGTCCTCGCCGTCAACCGTCACATTGCGGAAGAACGAGAGGTGGTTGAGTCCATAGCACTCGCCCTGAACCGATGCGGGATCAACGCCTTTATACTCGGCAAACTGATGCAACATGCCCGAGGGGGCATCGCAAATGCCATAAGTAAAATCATAGCCCATATCGCGTAGGGCCTGAGATACGACGCCAGCGGGATTAGTAAAGTTAAACACCTTGACGCCCGGCTTTGCGTACTTCTTGATTAACTCGCAATACGAAGCAAGCGCAGGGACGGAGCGCATGGCAAAAGACACGCCGGCTGCGCCAGTCGTCTCTTGGCCAAGAACCCCATGCGAAAGAGCAATGCGCTCATCGCGAACGCGCATATGGTCCCCACCGACGCGAATCGTCGTAATCACGTAATCGGCGTCCTTAACGGCCTCGACTGCATCGCCCGTCAGTGAAAAATTAAGCGTGGGGCAAAGCATGCCCGAGACATGGGCGGCAAGGCCACCGTAGATGCGCAGCTTCTCGGGATCATTGTCCATAAACACAAGTTCGTCGATCCCAAGCGATGACGCCTGCTGGGCTATGCTCTTTGCCAAAAACATGGAGCGGACGCCGCCGCCACCTATGACCGTAAGTTTCATATCGAAACCCCCAATAGCACATTCAATATTGCATGGTTCGCCTGTGTTTGGATATTGTATCCAGCATGGAGGGTCGCTTCCCGCCCCGACTGCAAGGCGGGAAAGGAATTCCCCAAGGAGTTATTATTTACGCAACGGAAGCGGCCACACACGTCCGGCGGGAAGGGAGCACCGATGGTTGATAAAAAGCAGATTTCCAAGCTCTACTCAGCCGCAAAGCTATCCGAAACCGAGCAAAGCGTACTCGAATACCTGCTCAACAATATCGACACCCTCGATGATATTGGCATAAAACCCGTCGCCATGGCATGCTTTACCAGCATGACGACAGTCATCAGGCTTTCTAAAAAGCTCGGCTACCGTGGCTACCGCGAAATGATGTACGATCTCAAGCACCTTCAGCATGTCTCCCGCGAAATGAATCAATCACTCAAAGACAGTAGCGTCCACTTCGTATGCCACACCGGAGATGTAGACGTATTCATCGCCGCACTGCATCGCAACAGAATGATCGGAGTAAACGGAGAGGGCTTCTCACGCATCGTTGCGCAGTACATGGCGACCAAGCTCGTTGGACTTGGCTTTTTGGCCGTCATACAGGACTTCCTAGAAACCGATCAGTTTGTCGAATCCAACCGAAATACGCTCAGCTGCATGATGCTCATATCCAAATCGGGCCAGACAGAAGCCATCCTGGAAACCGCAAGGGCATGCCACGACGCGGGCATTACGACCCTCGCGTTTACCGGCAACGAAGACAGTGAACTCGCCAAGACGGCAGACGCGATCTTTACGATACATGACGATCACCCAATGGATCTTAAGAACGTTAAGCCTAACTGCTTTACCGGAAGTTGTATTCTCGCATTCGAAGAACTATTGAGTATCTGCCTTGACAATCTAAAACAAGAAGGCTTGGCCCCCTAAATCATGCGATAGGAAGCCAAGCCCTGGAATTGCGCTATGCAATTGAAAGCCACTTGCGCGTTTTACTCGTCACCGAGAACTTCGTGCACCTCAGAAGCGACTTCGCCGACACGAGGACCGTAAATGACCTGGATTGCCTTGTCGCTCAGGCGGATAACGCCCATAGCTTCAAGATTCTTGGTGAACACCTCGTCGTCTGCAACCTTAGAACCATCCTTGACAATCACGCGAAGACGTGAGATGCAGTTGTCAAGATCATCAATGTTGTCGGCTCCACCAAGCGCTTCGACAATGCCGACAGCAAGCGCGCTGTCCTTGGTCGCACGGTCCTGGACCGCCTTCTCGGGAGTGCTACCAGACTCGCCCTTTGCCTCAGCGGCCTTTGCCTCGAACTCAGCTCTGCTGTTGATCAACTCAATATCGTCACCATCGTCTCGACCGGGCGTCTTGATATCGAACTTAGTAATAAAGAACCGGAAGAGGAAGAAAGCTGCCAGGAAAAAGGCGGGGAGCAGAATAAGGTACGGAAGCAGATTAAGCTTCTCGGGGCGGAATAAGAATGGGATAAGGTCCTTGATATTTCCCTGGTACACCGAAACGCCCATTGCCTCCGAGAGAACTTCACCCAGTCCGGAAAGCGGAGCGTAAACGCCAAAGTAGAGCCAGGGGGCGGCAAACAGGAACGTAAAGAGAATAGGCTCCGTGACGCCAAAGAAAACAGTCGAAATCACTGTGGGGATTAAAAGACCAGCAACCTTCTTGCGGTTCTGGGGCTTGGCACAAGACCACATAGCAAGGGCGATGCCCGGGAACAACGCGTAATCGTTAATGCCATAGCCGGCCATGAAGGCCCTAACCAAGAGCTTGTCACTGCTGGGAGAAGCGAGCTGTGCAAGCTGAATGGCGCTATTGCCCACCACGCGCGTTCCATCGACGACCATGGAGCCGCCAAGCTCAGTCCAATACATGGGCGTCTCGAGCAGCGGATGCAAGCCAAACGGCACAAGGCTCTCGAGCACCCAGCGATAGACAAACGTACCGACCAGACCGGAGCCTTTCACGAACGTCGCAATACCCGAGAAGCATCCACCGATGACGGGCCAGACGAAGTACATGATGCCGCCCAGGACGCCACCGGCGACCAGCGATACAATGGGGACCGTTCGACTGCCCGCAAAAAACGCCAGCGCCGTTGGAAGCTTGGTCTTGTAAAAACGGCCGGTGATCCAGGCAACCAGGCAGCCCACGATAATGCCGCCAAAGACACCAGAGCTGTAGCCAAAAAAGCCGAGCGAGGTAGTGTAGAGTGCGGACTGCTCACTCGCCTGAATGGACGTAAGGCCGACCTTCTGAAGAGCTTCCACCGTTGTATTGTCGGCAGCCAAGCCAGCTGCTCCAAGCAGAATCTCAACCGTCTTGAGCATGGTGAGATAGCAGACAAGGGCAGAAAAGGCAGCCCAGCCCTTCTCTTTGCGAGACAAGGAGAAGGCACAGCCGACGGCAAACAAAACACCGAGGTTTCCAATGATTACCTCGCCGAGACCCTTAAATACCGAGAAGAACGTAAAGAGCGGCGAAGCGGCATACCAGTCCCAATTAACGCCAAGGGACACAAGGGTCAGTTCGGTCGTAAAAACGCTGCCGATACCCAAAAAGAGACCGGAAATGGCAATGAGCGTAATCGGAACGAGCATTGCCTTTCCGAACGATTGGAATTTTTCTTTCATCAATTCCCTCCTCAATGAGCCTCTATAAACGACTATTGCAGCCCACGTCCCCACACAGGCGAAACGGAAGACATGTTCGGCAATAGACACAAAGTGATTGTAGAAAGGGGCACACAAAATGCGCATCGGCATCGCGTAATGCGGTTAAATCGACCGACGATTGCAAGTATTTACGAATCCGTAAACGGCAGCAAATAGGCAGCGAACGGCAATCTGCAGCGTAGGACAGTCCCCGCAGGCCGACAACTGCCGGTATTTTGGCTCATATTTATTGAATTGTTGCTCGCCCAAAAGCGCGGAGCATCAACGCGCCCCTAAGCCAGCCCCAGCAATATACCAGCTGAATGCACGACAAACGCCACGATCCAGGCGACCGTCACTTGAAACGCGAACACGGCAACGGCATAGCGCGCGCCCAGCTCACTCTTGACGGCGCCGATTGCCGCTACGCAGGGCGGATACAGCAGCGTAAAGACCAGGAACACGTAAGCGGTAAACGGCGAAAACATGGTCGACAGTGCCGCGGGCGACGTTGCACCCAAAAGCACGGTGAGGGTCGAGATGACGCTCTCCTTGGCGATAAGTCCGGTGACGAGCGCCGTGGATGCACGCCAATCGCCAAAGCCGAGCGGCGCCAGCGCCGGAGCGATAATGCTACCCAAACCGGCAAGTAGACTCTGCGACTGATCGGCGACCACATTAAAGCGAATGTCGAACGTCTGAAGGAACCAGATGACCACGGTAGCGGCAAAGATAATGGTAAAAGCCTTGGTAATAAAGTCCTTGGCCTTATCCCACGCCAGCATCACCGTCGTCTTGACGCTCGGCAGGCGGTAGTTGGGGAGTTCCATGATAAACGGCACCGGGTCGCCCTTAAATGCCGTGCGATTGAGCACCAAGGCGGCAATGCAGCCGACCACGATGCCGATCAGATAGAGCGAGACCATGGCGGGGACCGTCGCCTGCGGGAAGAATGCTCCGCACAGCAAACCGTAAACCGGTAGCTTGGCCGAGCAGCTCATAAACGGCGTGAGCATGACCGTCATCTTGCGGTCGTGCTCGGATGGGAGCGTACGGGTCGACATGATAGCCGGCACGGTGCAGCCAAAACCGACGAGCATGGGCACAAAGCTGCGGCCCGACAGGCCAAAGCGACGCAGCACTTTATCCATGACAAAGGCCACGCGCGCCATGTATCCGGAGTCTTCCAGAATGGAGAGGAACAAGAAGAGTACGACGATAATCGGCAGGAAGGTCAGCACGCTGCCCACGCCCGTCAGCACGCCGTCGACAGCCAGCGAGCGCACCACGTCGTTGGTTCCGAATGCCTTGAGGCTCGCATCGGCCGAGGCGATGATGGCAGCAATACCGTCCTCCATGAGTCCCTGCAACGCCGCGCCGATCACGCCAAACGTCAGCCAAAAGACGAGGCCCATGATCACCAGAAACGCCGGAATGGCTGTGTAACGACCTGTCAGGATGCGGTCAATCTTGACGGAGCGCACGTGCTCGCGGCTCTCGTGCGGCTTGACGACGCAACGCCCGCACACGTCGCCGATAAAGCTAAAACGCATATCGGCCAGCGCAGATAGGCGGTCGGTGCCGGCCTCGCCCTCCATCTGGGTAATGATGTGCTCGATCGCGTCGAGCTCATTGCGATCCAGGCGAAGCGCCTCGGTTACCAGCTCGTCGCCCTCAACCAGCTTGGTCGCCGCAAAGCGCACCGGGATGTGCGCCGTCACGGCATGGTCCTCGATCAGGTTAGCAATACCGTGGATGCAGCGATGCAGCGCACCACCGTCCGGACCGTCGGGCGCGCAAAAGTCCAGGCGACCAGGGCGCTCGCGAAACCGCGCCACGTGCAGGGCGTGGTCCACCAGCTCGCCGATGCCCTCGTTGCGGGCAGCGCTAATGGGGACAACAGGCACGCCCAACAGGCTCTCGAGCAAGTTGACGTCCACGGCGCCGCCGTTGGCGGTCACCTCGTCCATCATGTTGAGCGCGATGACCATGGGGCGGTCGAGCTCCATAAGCTGCAGTGTCAGGTACAGGTTACGCTCGATGTTGGTGGCGTCGATGATATCGATGATGGCGTCGGGATTTTCGTCCAAGATGAATTGGCGGCTGACGATCTCTTCGCCCGTGTACGGAGACAGCGAATAGATGCCGGGCAGGTCGGTAACGCTTGCCTCGGGATGGTTGCGGATAGTGCCGTCCTTGCGGTCGACCGTCACGCCGGGAAAGTTACCGACGTGCTGGTTGGAGCCCGTAAGCTGGTTGAACAGCGTGGTCTTACCGCAGTTTTGGTTGCCGGCGAGGGCAAAATGTAGCGGTGCGCCCTCGGGCACGGCCGTCTTTGCCGCACGGGGCGAATACGTCCCCTCGCCCAGGGCCGGATGCTCCGTCGTGCCGATTGCGGCGTTAGCGCGCGGACCCGTATCGGTGTCGTGAATACCCACGAGCTCGATGCGAGCGGCATCGTCCTTGCGCAGCGTCAACTCGTAGCCACGTAGGCGGATCTCGAGCGGGTCACCCATGGGGGCGTACTTCATCATGGTGACTTCGGTGCCCGGCGTTAGACCCATGTCCAAAATATGCTGTCGGAGTGCCTGATCGTCCGATGCCACCGATGCGACAACGGCGTCCTTTCCAATCTCGAGTGTATCGAGCTTCACGTCCGTGCTCCTCCCCCGGCGCCCGCAGGGCGTTGTATTTATGTTCACCATGGCTAACCGTTTGCCATGGCTAACCAATTTTAACCATGCATGATAGCGCGAACATGCAACGATGTTCAATCAGCAAATTGGCGCAATGGGGACAGGCAGGAGAGTTCAGGGCCATAGTTTCCCGATGAGGCCTCTCGGGGAAACTACATCCCAGAATTCCGGCTCGAAACGGGATATGGTTTCCCAAACAGGCCTCTTACGGAAAATGCATCCCGGAATCCCCGCTCGAAACGGGACGCGCTTTCCCAGTCGAGGCCCTATGGGAAACTGCGTCCCACCTTGAAAGGCAAAACTGGGGCGCAGTTTCCGGGCGGGGCATCAAAAACGAAGTTGCGGTGGAATAGTTCCTGGATGGGCTGGTTGATGCCCCAGATCGGAACTATTTCACCGCAAGTTATTGAAGGGCTGGGATGCCCGTCCTCTTACAGATGGCGCTCCAGGAAGCGGAAGGCTAGGCGGATCCAGGGACGGACCGCCACCTGCTTGTCCTCGTTGTCGACCGCGGTGTTGGCGTTGCCGAGCGAAAGGCCGTGACCACCCTGGTCGAAGACGTGCATCTCGCATGCAACGCCCTCCTCGGCCATGCGCTGCGCAAACGGGTAGACCTGCGCGATCGGCGCCGTCTTGTCGTCGGACACGCCCCACACAAAGGTCGGCGGCATCTGACGCGAAACATGCGTGGTGGGGCAGATATCGGCCAAATGCTCGTCAGTTGCCTCGCCACCCGTCACCATCGACAGGTAGTCGTTGAGCAAATCGCGCCCCGTCTTGCCGCCCGTCTTGGGCACGCGCAAGTCAATGCGCGGATCGCGCGTCTGCATGTCGCGCACATAGGCAAAGTCGAGCAGCGGATAGCCCAGCACCACGGCATCGGGACGAATGTCGTCCGGACGTGCCCCGGCAAGTGCCGCGAAGGGGCCGGTCTTCCACTGCGTTGCCAGCGAGGCACAGATCATGCCGCCCGCCGAGAATCCCACGACGCACACGCGCTTAGGATCGACATGCCACTCGTCGGCGTTGGCGCGCACCGTGGCGACCATCTTGGCAAGATCTGCCTGGGGGTGCGGAAAGCTCACGTCACCCGTAGAGCTCGTGACATAGTTGAGCACAAAGGCCTGGTAACCGTGATCCAAAAATGCAAACGCCACCGGGTCCTGCTCGTGCGGAGCGATATGTGTAAACCCGCCTCCGCCACAGATAATCACCGCGGGGCGGCGGCCATTCGGTTTATCGGGCAACGGCTCGGCACCCAAATACGTAAACGTCGCCGGATAATCCTCGGTCGGCTCCTCGCCCCACAGCGCATGGTTCTCGACAATCATATGTGCTCCCTTCGCGCAAATTATGCGCCCTTGTTTTTCGCCTTCAAGCGTACCCCACTTGAACCCGTGGCGCAGAAACACTCCGGCAATAAGTTTCCCTTCAACTGATATATCACATAATCCCAGTTCAGAGGTATCGTTGAGCAGCGTAGAATAGGGGCGTTGACCAAGCCGCGAAACACATGTGAAACGTTTCCGGCAAACCAAACGCGCGATATGCGCCTATTTAAGTTGGAGGCAACTATGGGTCTGCTCGATTCGCTTAAGTCCACCTTCACCTCGACCGGCGAGGCGTCCGTTCCGCCCGCAGCAAGCTTCGCCACCCGCGAAGGCGTCATCTATGCCCCCGTCAACGGCGTGCTCGTCAACCTGGACGAGGTTCCCGACGAGACGATCGCCTCGGGCATGCTTGGCCAGGGCTATGGCATCGAGCCCATTACCGGCACCATCTATGCGCCCGCCAACGGCCGCATCGGCGCCACCACTGTCACCAACCACTCCATTGGCATGATCACCGAGGACGGTCTTCGCGTGTTCATCCATGTTGGCCTGGGCACCGTGGAAATGAACGGCAAGGGTTTTGCCCGCTTTGTCGAGATGGGCGATGTGGTCAAGGCAGGCCAGCCGCTCATCAGCTTCGACCGCGAGGCCATTAAGGCCGCTGGTCACGAGGACATCGTGACCGTCATCGTCTCCGAGCTCGATCGTCTTAAGAGCATCGACCATGTCGGCGAATCTGGAACGCTTATCGGCGGCAACCCGCTCGTCAAGCTGGGCGACCCGCTGCTGGTAGCCAAGACCAAGTAGCCAGGCCCCGCGCCATACAGCCAAAAGGCACCTCGTCAAGCGCCCGCGACCATTTGGCCGCGGGCGCTTTTCGTTTGAAAAACCATCCCGCCAATGCCTTATCTGTATAGCCCAAATGAGCCGAGCTGCTAGAATATCGAACTGTATGGATAACTATCATTCAACCGTTATGGGAGGATACGTGAACCGCACCAAAATCGCGCAGCTCTATGCCGATGCCGAGTCGCTCGGCGGCCAGACCGTCACCGTCGCCGGCTGGGTCAAGTCCGTCCGCGACATGAAGAACTTTGGCTTTGTTACGCTCAACGACGGCAGCTGCTTCCGCGACCTGCAGGTCGTCATGAACCGCGAGGCACTCGACAACTACGACGAGATCGCACATCAAAACGTCTCGGCCGCACTCATTTGCACCGGCACCGTCAAACTGACCCCCGATGCACCCCAGCCTTTCGAGCTTTCTGCCACTTCCATCGAGGTCGAGGGCACGAGCGCCCCGGATTACCCGCTGCAGAAGAAGCGCGCAACCGTCGAGTTCCTGCGCACCCAGCAGCACCTGCGCCCGCGCACCAACCTGTTCCGCGCCGTGTTCCGCATCCGCTCTGTCGCGGCTGCCGCCATCCACCGCTTCTTCCAGGAGCAGGGCTTTGTCTACGTCAACACCCCCATCATCACCACGAGTGACTGCGAGGGCGCCGGCGAGATGTTCCGCGTGACCACGCTCGACCCCAAAAAACCGCCCCTCACCGAGTCCGGCGAGGTCGACTGGAGCCAGGACTTCTTTGGCAAGCATGCAAGCCTCACCGTGTCCGGCCAGCTCAATGCCGAGAACTTTGCCATGGCCTTTGGCGACGTGTACACCTTTGGCCCCACCTTCCGCGCAGAGAAGAGCTATGATACCCGCCATGCCGCAGAGTTCTGGATGATTGAGCC
>UQKV01000010.1 GCA_900541665.1 uncultured Collinsella sp. | reverse complement strand
CAGGCCGATAACCACTACACGGTCGCGCACGGCCTCGACCGCCGCCGCAATCTGGGCCGCACTACGGCCCTCGTCCACCAGGCGCAGCGCATATTCGACCAGCACGCGCTCGCCCAAGGTTACGTTATTGCTGTCCACGATGAACACGTCGCCGCCCGGTGCCTCGGCAAGTGCGGTACGGGCACTCTGGTTGGTGCCCGAAAGCTTGGCGCCCACGGTAATAATCACCGCCTCGTCGCCGGCCTCACGCGCTTCGGCAATCGCCTGTGAAAAGGCATACGGGTTGACCTGACCAGTCTTGGGCAGCTCATCGCGCTCCACGAGCATCTCGTAAAAACGCTGGTGATCGATGTCGACGCCATCCATATACACATCGGTGCCAAAGGTGACGGACAGCGGCAGAACACGCAGAGCGGGATGCTCAGCCGGCGTCATATCGCTCGCGGAATCGGTAATAATACGAATGGACATAGCGAATCCTTTCTTGCGCGGACCTCGCGCGGGGAATTTTGACAGCAATGCCCCGGCACGGTATACGCACTCAAACGGGACTATGCAGTTGTTAATTGAAAGCAAATACCTTGGTAGCCCTAGATCTCGCGCAAGGTGTTGAGAATCGTACGCAGCGACGCATACATCTGCTCGCGCTGCTCCACACCCATGGCCTTGCCGGTGGTGTCGAGCACTTCGCGAATGATGCGATCGGCCTCGCTCATGCTCTCGCCGCCCAGGGCAGTCAGGCGCACCGGGGCACGGTACTTGACGGCCGCATCACCCGAATCATCGACCTCGACGTAGCCGCCCTCCTCCAGATGTGCCAGCGTGCGCGAAACGGCGGCACGGGTAACGCCGGCCATGCGGGCGAGGTCGGCACCAGTCAGGCCGTCCTTGCTGCGCTCAAGATAGTACAGACACATGACGTCGGAGCCTTTGAGGCCCAGCCTTGCACCTTCGGACGTCTTGATACGCTGAATCTCCTTGTAGAGGCCGCTGATCAGTCCGACAAAGTCCTCAAAACGTGTCTCGTCGTTCCACTGCATGGTGACGACCGCCTTTCGCTTACATGATGCTAACGGGTAAACATCTTAGCCGCATAAGGCAACACCCATACCCAAGTATCCCATTTGTTAACCCATCAACATAAAAACCACCACAAAGGGGACAGGCACCATTGTGGTGGTTTTGACCGTCGAGTTTGATCCGCAGACTTCGCTACAGCTCCACGCAAGGATTGTCGCGGGTCACAAGCGTCTTAACGACAACCGTCGCTCCCAGATACCGCTCGAGCAGCTCGGCTAAGCGATCGATCGCAGCCTGGCAATCCCCCATCCGCTCGGGCTCCACGCACTCAATCGCTAGGAATGCATCGGCCGAATCGTCGGACAGCGCCGTGCGAACGCCGTCGCGCCAGTTCCAGCAACGGCACACGGCGCCCGCATCATCGATGTAGGCGAGCTCGCCAGGCAGCGTCGGATCATCCGCCTCCTCGCCAAGTGGCAAGAACGCGTCGCCGCCATCGGTCACCGCCAAGCGCAGATTGCCCTCAATAGCATGCAAATCCTCACCGCCAACGGGCAGCGCATAAGTCAACGAAATCGTGTTGTAGATATCAACCGCCGGCGTGATGTGGCCGACCGGCTTGCCTTTGAGCACGCGCTTGAGCAGGTTCTCAACTGAGCAACGTGCGCCCTTCTTGGTCTTGAACAGACGATACGCCTCGCGCCATGCCTTAACCGGCGCATTCTCGCTGATAGTATCACTCGTCAGGTGACGCTCCGCATCGATGTTGGCGCGGTCAAGCAGCGCGGCGATCGCATCCACGTCCTCCTGGGGAATCTGAGCCGCGGGCTTCATGCCCTTTACGACCACAACGCCGATAGCCGCCTGCGGAAACAGCTCCCAGAATGAATCCTCGGCAATAAAGCTCTTCATATGCTCTCCCTTCATAGCGTGCGCCCGAGCGAGGGCGCCTAAACAAAAGCGCCCTCACAGCGGCCACCTTCAAAGTCCTACGGTGCCGCCACAAGAGCGCTTACGCTGTCCCCATCCGGAGAAGGGGACGATATGTCAGGCGTATTGTAACCCGAGTCTTCCGCGCGAGCAAAACCACCATAAAGGTGCCTACCCCTTTGTGGTGGTTTTGGGTCCAAGGCGACGCTAGTGGCGGAGTCCCAGCAGGCCGCGGCCGCGATGACGGGCCTCGGCGGGCACCTGGGCGTGCGGGCCGGCGGCCTTGACGGACTCGGGCAGGTGCGAGTACTTCTTCTCGAAGTTCTCCTCGAACATCACCGCCAGGTTGTGCGCTGCCTCGTCGTAGCGCGCGGTGCTCTGCCAGTACTGGCGCGGCACCAGGATGCCGTCGGGCACGCCGTGGCACGTGGTGGGAATGTCGACGTTAAAGATATCGTCGTGCACAAATTCGCTGTCCTCGATGGTACCGTCGAGGGCGCGAGCGACCAGTGAGCGCGTGTAGGCCAGCTCGATGCGATGGCCCACGCCATAACCGCCGCCAATCCAGCCGGTGTTGACCAGGTAGACGCGCGTGCGGCCGTCGGCGATGCGCTCGCCGAGCATCTTAGCGTAGACCATGGGGTCGAGCGGCATAAACGGCTCTCCGAACAGCGAGGAGAACGTGGGCGTGGGCTCGGTGACGCCGACCTCGGTGCCGGGGATCTTGGCCGTAAAGCCCGTCACAAAGTGATACATGGCGGCATCGGCCGTCAGGCGTGAGATGGGCGGCAACACGCCAAAGGCGTCGCAGGTCAGGAACAGCACGACGCTCGGAGTGGTGCCCATGCCCTTGGTCCACGCGTTGGGAATGTGCTCGACGGGATAGGCCACGCGCGTGTTGTGCGTGATCGAGACGTCGTCGTAGTTAGGCTTGCGATTCTCATCGAGTACCACGTTTTCACAGATGGCGCCAAAGCGAACGGCGTTGAAGATCTCGGGCTCGTGGAACGCGTCCAGGCCCTCGCACTTGGCGTAGCAGCCGCCCTCGACGTTAAAGATGCCCATATCGGACCAGCCGTGCTCGTCGTCGCCGATCAGCAGGCGCGTGGGGTTGGCCGAAAGCGTGGTCTTGCCGGTGCCGGACAGGCCAAAGAACACCGCGGTCTCGTGCGTGACGGGATCCATGCTGGCCGAGCAATGCATAGGTAGAACGTCGTCCTCGACAGGCAGCAAGTAATTCATAACGCTGAAGATGGACTTTTTAATCTCGCCGGAGTAGCCGGTGCCAGCGACCAGAATCACGCGCTCCTGGAAATTGATGACCACCGCGGCGCTGGAGTTGAGGCCCTTGATGGCAGGGTCGCACTGATAACCGGGTGCGGCAAGGACGCAGAAGTCCGGCTCGCCGGTGCGTGCGATTTCGCGGGCAAGCGGGCGGGCGAGCATCTGCTTAATGAAGAGTGCCTGGCTAGCACGCTCGCAGGCGACGAGCAGACGGCGCGTGTGGTTGCGGTCGGCGCCGGCCATGCCGCGGGTGACGAATACGTCACGCTCGTTGAGATAGTCGACGATGCCGGCCTTGATGGCCTCGTAGCTCTCGGCAGAAAGCGGGCGGTTGACGGCACCCCAGGCAATCTTGTCGTGCACGTCGGGCGTATCAACGATAAAGCGGTCGTTGGGCGAACGTCCGGTACGCTCCCCCGTCTCGATCACGAGTGCGCCGTTGGAGGCCATACGGCCCTCTTCGCGGCGAATCGCATGCTCGACGAGCTCGGCTGCCGGCAGGTCAACCAGCAGGCGGGGCTGGTTCTCGGCGGGATCTTCGACCAGCGTAATGCCAAAGTTGGATAGAACTTCTGCAGGGGTAACACCAGGCATGGGGCCTCCTTTAAAAGCGCGACACGTGGACGCGGCACGCACTTTACTCACGTAAAGCCCGTTGTACCCGATATGCAAAAACGTTTTTGCGGCAACGGCGAAGCGCCCGCTCAACGGTCAAAAATCGCACGCAAGCGGCCTAGTCATTGGGGACATTCTTAAACGACTAGTCGTTGGGGACACTCTTGAACAGGCAACAGCCAAGGAGTGTCCCCGGATGCCGGCGCATAAGGAACGTCCCTAAGTGCCGACTACAGTGGCAGGCCTTGGCCGAGCATGGCGATGGCGCTCATGAGGACCAGCATGCCGGCGGCGTAGGGCAGTACTGCGCCCAGGAGCTCGGCGTCCTTGCCGCGCACGTGCACGGCGGCAAGACCAATGGCGAGGGTCTGCGGCGAGATCATCTTGCCGGCGGCGACACCCAGGGCGTTCAGCGCGACCATCCAGTAGTCACTCACACCCAGCGCCGTAGCCGCCTGGCTCTGGATAGGACCAAACAGCATGCCCGAGGACGTACCCGAGCCGGTCACGAACGCGCCGACGGCACCGATCCACGGGGCCAGAATCGGGTACAGACCACCGGCGACGGCAATACAGAACGCACTGATCGACGAGATCATGCCCGCATAGCCCATCACCTTGGCGCAGCCCAGCACCGAAAGCATCGTGATTACCGTCGGCATCATCTGCTTGACGGTCGCGGCCAGCACCTCGCCCATCAGACGCGGCGAAGCGCCCTGAATCGCACCGCCGATAAACGCGGCCAGGAAGATCCAAACACCCGGTGTGTTGATCCACGAAAACGTAAGCGTACCGGGGTTCTCGCCGCAATACACCTGCACGTGGCTCGCAAACGGCGCGAGCGCGGCGTGCACGACGGGAACCAGGTTGGAGGTACCCAGCAGCAGCACAAAAATCAGGATGAAGCACGACCAGGCAGAAAGCGCCGACTTAACGGTGAGCTGTTCGCCGGCCTCGATATTCATATGGAAGCGCGCGTCCAGGTGACCGGACTTCTCGGCGCGCATGGCAAGCGCGGCAGTCAGCGCGAGTGACACGATGGAGCCCACGACCACGGCCAGCTCGGGACCCACAAACATGGCAACGACCAGGGCCGCACCAACAAAGGACACACCGGAAAGCAGTGCTACGCCGGCAACGCCGTGCAGGCGCTCGCTCACGCTCGCAACATTGCCTTGGTCATCGGCGACACGGCCCGCAACCAGCACGATAAGCAGCGGCATCGCCACAAAGAAGGGCGCAAGCTGCACCAGCTGAACGGTCGCCAGATGCAGGGAATCCAGACCCACCAGGTCGGCAACGGACACCGTGGGGATGCCAATGGAGCCGTAGGGCGTGGGCACGCCGTTGGCCAGCAGGCAAATGAGCACGGCAGGCACGGCCTCAAAACCAAGGCCCGCGAGCATGCCGGCGGGAATGGCAACGGCGGTACCAAAGCCGGCCATGCCCTCCATAAAACCGCCGAAGCACCAGGCCACGAGCAGCGCCAGCAGACGACGATCGCTGCTGATGGAGGTGATCATACCGCCGATCACGTCCATGGCACCCGTGCGCACGCACAGGTTATACGTGAACACCGCGGCGATAATCACGAGCACGATGGGCCACAGGGCCATCAAAAAGCCCTCGAGCGAGGCCGTGGCTATCTGCGCCGCCGGCAAATGCCACCACGCAAAGGCGAGCACGCACGAAAGGGCGAACGAGCCAATGGCGGCCTTCCAAGCCGGCCATTTAAAGCACAGCAGCATCACGACAAGCCAGATGATCGGCAAAAGAGCCAGCAAAAACGCAGCGACATCCATGGGTGAAAACTCCTTGGTACCGCGCAAGCGGCATCGGGGGGGGATCACAAAACTTCAACAGGATACCGCACGTTTACCGACAAATTGCTGCCGCCCGCCGAAATTATTGAACAACCTGTTCAAAAACACGAATGGACTCCACCGCGACTATACTAGAGCGCAGTAAGAGAAAGGAATCGCCTTGAGCATCACGCCCCTCGATAGCATCCGCCGCGCCATCGCCCGCCGCAATGGCGTCGCCGACCCCGCCGTATCGGGCGGGGCGCACGGACAGGGCGGACGCATCGAGAACGGCCTGTTCCCCGCATCGCACACCGCCGAGGAGCTCGCACGAATCCAAGAGCTGAGCCAGCGCAACGCCGGCGGCCCTGACAGCAGCCAGGCCACGCGCCGTCGCCGCGAGCGCAATCGCGAGCCCGGCCCCATCCACCGCATGGTCAATGCCTGGTGGAACCGCCTGCTCGGAGCCGTCTACGGCGGCGGCTTCTCCACGCAAGAAGCCGAGTACGAAGATCACGCCACCCGTCGCGACTACCTTTGGAATACTCTGGGCACCGCTGTATGGGGCATGGCGTTTCCGCTGCTCACCATTGTGTCGACGCAGCTCGTAGGCGCCGAAGAAGCAGGCAAATTCTCCATCGCCTTTGTCACCGGCACGCTCATCATGATCGCATGCAACTACGGCGTGCGCAATTTCCAGGTCTCAGACATCGACGAAAAGACGTCCTTTGCCTCCTACCAGCTCAACCGCTGGCTCTGCGGAGCGCTCGCCCTAGGCTGCGGCCTCATGTACAGTAGCGCCCGCGGCTATGACGCGCAGATGGCCACGATCGGCCTGGGCGTCTACCTCTATAAGGTGATTGACGGCATCGCCGACGTGTACGAGGGCCGCCTGCAGCAGGCCGACAAGCTCTATTTGGCCGGCATGAGCCAAACGCTGCGTTCCGCCGGCGTCATCGCGGTCTTTAGCGTGGCACTGTTCCTTACGCGCAGCATGCCTATCGCGGCCATGGCCATGGGTGTCACCGCCATCGCCTCGCTCGTGCTGGTCACCGCCCCGCTCGCCCTGCTCGAAACCGAAAAATCACGCCGCATGAGTCTGCGCGAGGTCGGCCACCTGTTTGTCCAGTGCGCCCCGCTCTTTGGTGCGCTGTTCCTGTTCAACCTTATCGAGAGCATGCCCAAGTTCGTGATGGAAGGCACGCTGGCCTACAAGTATCAGCTGTACTTTAATGCCCTGTTCTTTCCGGCGCAGGCCATTTTGTTGAGCATTGGATTCATCTATAAACCGCAGCTCCTGCGTCTGTCGAGCATTTGGGCGAATCCGCGCAAGCGTCGCCGCTTTGACCTGATTATTGTTGCCGTTATGGCACTGATCGTGGTCATCACCGGAGCGTGCGCCGCATTTATGGCAGGCCCCGGCATCCCCATCATGAGCTTTATGTACGGCCTTAACTTTGAGCGCTACCGCACGCTGGCGCTGCTAATGGTTGTCGCCGGCGGCGTCACCGCGGCAATCGACTTTATCTACGCCATCATCACGGTGCTGCGCCACGCCGGCGACGTCACCAAGATCTACCTGATTTGCTTTGCCGTGAGCGTGATGCTGCCAGTAATCCTGATTAAGCTGCTGGGTCTGATGGGCGCTGTGGTGAGCTACCTAGCCATCATGGCCCTGCTGCTGGTGCTGCTGATTATCGAGTACGCCCACATCCGCCAACGCATCGAACGCGACCGCAACCCGTACGGCGCCTAATTAGCTGCCCCCCGGTACCGGAATTTGCGATGGAATCACCCCGGCTGGGGTCTCGTTGCGGACGATCTGCGACACGCAGAATTAAGTGAGTAGACTTTTGCCGGATCCCTGACCACACCGGCAAAACACAAGTCAATGACCTGCGGTTTTGTTGAGGCAAATTTGCCGGCTGCTCGGCATTTCCAAAAAAGCCTACTCACTTAGCCAGCGGGCAGCCAAAAAAGAACCGCCGCGACGTCGTTTGACTCCGTTGCGACGGTTTTTCGAGCATTTTCGCGCTGCCGAGGACGCAGACGCTCCTCATTTCTAGCGCTTACCGAGCAAGAAGGCGCTACTCTCCGAAAGCAGTCAAAAAAGCCCCGTCCCAAATTAGCTACCCTTTGCGCCGTTATTCCCCGGGGCGAATATTCGCGTAGAACTCGGCCCCGTCGTCCAGGCGCAGGATGCCCACGCGGCCGAACTCGGAGCCGGTGGCGGCGGCGCAGTCGATGTCGATGCGATCGGGAACGCCGGCGGTATCCTCGCCGCCCAGGTGCACAATCTGCCCACGGCCCGACTCCTCATCGAGTCCCGCCAGGCCGCCGACCTCGCAATAACGCCCGAGCGACACCGTTGGCGTGTGGCCGCTCACCACGACCGGACCCTTGCCCTCGGCAGAAAGCAACCCCGTCGGCGCATCCCAATAGCCATGGCGAATCCACAGCAGGTCATCGGACGACTGTACGGCAAGCATCTGCTGCAGTAGTTCGCGATCGGCGTCAACCGCTCCGGCACCATCGGCACAATCAACCCCATGTTCAAGCAAAAACGCCCGCGCCGCCTCGGTCTGGATGCCGGCATGCACCAGCAGGTACGGACGCTCGTCAGTCTCGGCCACCGCGTAGAGCGGCAACGTCGCCATCCAACGCACGAGCTCCTCGTACGTCTCAAATTCCATATCGTTGAGCTGCTGACGGGTAGTCCAACCGCCGTTGATATCCCAGGTCTCGGCATCGAGCGGATCTTGGCCAATGATGGCATCGAGCATAATCTGCTCGTGATTGCCCTTGAGCACGCGAGCGTTGGGCAGCGAGCGCACGAGTTTAATAACGCCAACCGGATCGGGCCCGCGATCGATCATGTCGCCCAGCACGTACAGCATATCGTCGGACGCCAGCGAAATCTTGGACAGGGCCTCGTCAAGCGCACGCACGTGCCCGTGAGCATCGGATGTCACATAGATCGCCATGGAACGCCTCTCTTTACATTGCGGCCGAAGCCCGGAGTCGCAACTAAAACTTCAAGTTGAACTTAAACGTTACCCATTGTACTCCGTTGCAATAAAGCTGGAAAGGGTTGCATACCGTCAACGGTCGCCAGCGCATGCCTGCCAACACGCACCGCTCGCGCCACGCCGCCATGCCCAGCGCCCCAACCAGCACCAACCGTGCCTCCGCCTCGTGTCGAAAATGCGCATGTCCGCAATCCGCCCCCCATAAACCCACCACCTTTGGGTACAAATAACCGTAGACAACTGACCGTGCCACGCCAACCACCCAGGAGCGGACACTATCCATGAACCAGATACTTCTCTTTATCGGCCTCGTCATTATTCTGTGCCTGACCATCAAACCCGTCGGCAAAAAGCTCCCCTTCCCCACCCTGCTCATCTTTATCGCGCTGGGCATGCTGCTGGGCGTCAACGGCCCGGCGCACATCGACTTTAGCGACTATGCGCTCACCGAAACCGTCTGCAGCACGGCACTGCTGTTCATCATGTTCTACGGCGGCTTTAACACCAACATCGACCGTGCCAAACCTGTCGCCGTGCCCGCGGTGCTGCTGAGCACGCTCGGCGTCGTCATCACCGCTGGCATCACTGGCGTGTTCGCGCACTTTGTACTGGGCTTCGACTGGATCGGCGGTCTGCTGCTGGGCTCGGTCGTGGCGTCGACCGATGCGGCGAGCGTCTTTAGCGTGCTGCGCGAGCACAACCTGTCCCTGAGGGACGGCACCGACTCGCTGCTCGAGGTCGAATCGGGCTCCAACGATCCCGTCGCCTACATGCTCACCGCCGTGCTCGCCACACTCGCGGCCGGCGGCGACATTTACATCCCCGTGCTGCTGGCCAAGCAAATCATCCTAGGCGTGGGCCTAGGCCTTGTCATCGGCTGGGCATCGGGCCGCCTGATCGAGCGCGCGCATGCAACAGCCGAGGGCGCGCAGACTATCTTTTTGTTCGCCGTGGCAATCGTCGCCTACGCACTGCCGAGCTATCTGGGCGGCAACGGCTTTTTGGCCGTATACCTGGCAGGCATTGTGCTAGGCGCGAGCGACATCACCGGCAAAGTCGAGATGGCGCACTTCTTTGACACCCTCACCGAGATGGCCGAGATGACCATCTTCTTTTTGCTCGGCCTGCTCGTGACGCCCGCCCGCCTGCCGCAAATGCTGCTGCCGGGCCTGGCGCTCATGGCGTTTATGCTCTTTGTGAGCCGCCCCATCGCCGTCGGTCTGCTGTTAGCGCCGTTTAAGACGAACCCTCGCCAGGTGGCGCTCGTAAGCTGGGCGGGCCTGCGTGGCGCGGCTTCGGTCGTCTTTAGTCTCTTTGCCGTGGTGGCCGGTGTTCCCGGCGGTCACGACCTGTTTGACCTGGTCTTTGTGATTGCCGTGTCGAGCATTGTGGTGCAGGGCTCGCTGCTACCGGCGGTGGCGAAAAAACTCGATATGATCGATGCAGATGGCGACGTGCGCCGCACGTTTAACGACTACCGCGACGAGGACGGCATGTCGTTCGTCAAGCTCAAGGTAGGCGCGGGGCACCCGTTTGCTGGGCGCTCACTCGCGGACATTGGCAGCGTCACGGACATGCTGGTGGTCTTGGTGCTGCGCGATGGCGCGCACCCGGTGCTGCCCAACGGGGATACCGTGATCGAGGAAGGCGACCTTCTGGTTATGGCCGCACCGACGTTTGAAGAGCGTGCCGAGGTTACGCTGCGCGAGGTCACCGTGACGCCCCACGGTCGCCTGGCCGGCCAGCGCCTGCGCGACGTGCCGCAAGGCAAGCACCCCTTTATCGTCGTGATGCTCAAGCGCGACGGCCAAACGATCATCCCCGACGGCAACACACTCATATACGCCGGCGACGAAGCCGTCATCGCCACGCTGGCGTCGTAGCGGCCAGGGATAGCCGTCCCGAATTGGCTACATTTGAGCATCAATCGCCCCGGCTGGGGTCTCGTTGCGGACAATTAGTGCCTCTCAAAACTAAGTGAGTAGACTTTTGTAGAATCGCCGACCACGTCACCAAAGCACAAGTCTGTGACCTGCGGGTTTGTTGAAGCAAAATTGTCGGGTGCTCAGGATTTCCAATAAAGCCTACTCACTTAGTCAGCGTGCAGCCAAAATAGAACGGTCACGAGCTCATTAGACTCCATTGCGGCTGCCCATCGTGCATTTTCGCGCAGCTGCGGGTACAGATGCCCGTCCCAAATTAGCTACCCTAGTCATCGTCGACGGCAAAATCGCGGAGGTCGAGGCCTTCTCGTTCGGCTCGGGCTAGGAGCTCTTGAGGTGACTCGTCCTCGATATCTACTACTTCGAGCATGGCGGCCGGAAAGCCCACGCCGGCTGCACTCCCCGCGCGGTCGAGCAGACTCTCGCGCAGTTGGTCTACATCAACTTCGATCTCCATGGTGAAACCTCCCTATTCAGCCCCCCACTTACCATTCACGACCCAGATAAACATGGAAGTGCAGCGTCTGAAGAACACGATCTTCGCCGCTATCCGCGTTTTTCAGGCAAAGTGCATACTCCGCGCGTTCATCAAGTTCAACGGTTGGACGCACCGTCAGCATTACCTTAAAGCGGCGCGCCCTCGCATCGACTTCGGTCAAATCGGCTACGATTCTTGCAATGTCGGTTACGGGGTTTCCGCTGCAATCGGCAACAAACACTTCATAGTTCGCAGGAAGGATCTTGCCGACCACTACCTCATCTTGCAGAAACTCCAGGAAGAAAGACGTATTCGAGATGGATTCAAGTTGCGTAACGAGGGACAAGCCAACAGGGCTCGATGCGACAAAGCCACGCGTTCCGGCGCGCTTATTGCTAAAGGTCAAAACCGGCACACACATCTCCTGCAATGAGATACCGCCATGGACAAAGTTCTCGCCTCCGCCGGGACGTCGCAAACGCACGCATTCACGCGGCGAAAAGCCCACGAGGCTACCAGCAGAAGCGGGTAGAGCAACCTTAAGCAGCGTATCGGACTCAGAATCGCTCGAGGCAACAGCCCAGCGGCGTCCAGCCTCAATGACGTCGCCCGCCACGTCCGCGACACTCGTATGATCATATTCGGTAAGCGGCTCTGCGGTGTACAGAAACCCATGATCTGCCGTAATGACGATTCGAGACGACATAAACTCACGCACGATGAGCTTGACCAGCACCGATAACTCGTCAATTGTTTCATCGCAGGCATGAAACGCCCTGCGCTCGGTTGCGGCCTTGTCACCAATGGCATCAATGAGATCGTGATAGATATAGACAACGCTCGCGTCTCCTACGACCTTCTTGCGTTCGGCACGGTCCATCTCGCCGACAAAACGGTCATAGCGAACCGCAACAGCACCCTCATAATGCTCGCCAATCACCTTTTGGCGAGATTCGATAGTATCGACGCGCCCCCCATCAACAAGCACGCCAAAGCCCGATCCCCCCTCTCCGCATGCCTCGTAACGCATCGTTCCATGAGGCAACAAGGCAGCCATACCGCATCTGGTTATCGAAGGAAACACGCCTTGCACGGCGCCAAGCTCGCACCGACCCTTTGTCTCGCGCTCAAGACGCTCGGCAAGTTCTGCAGCAACCTCATAGCGCAAAGCATCAGAAACGATGACCCAAATACGCTTTCCGCGGCGATTCGCGGGCTCAACGTAGCTCAGATCAAAATCAACCTGACGCGGAATACCTTTCACATATCCCTGCAAGCCCAATGCATCGCCCGACGCGCTTGCCCAACGGCGAGAAAGCTCCTTAAGAAACCAGCCTTTATACAAAGCTTCCATCGACTCAAAGCAGGCCCGGAAGTCTTCATCGAGCTCGTACTCCCCCGCTCTAAAGGCACCGGCGAACTCTGTCACCAGCTCACGGTACCAAGCGTCCATGCGATAGAAATCGCTGGCATAAGAACCCCAAAGGGCCAAAGCCCCCATGCCCGCAAAACCTTCTACATGGTCGCGATAAAAACACTGCATATGAGCTGCAGCCGAAACGCCACGATAATAGCAGGCAAGTTCCTCATACCAGAGCGATCCGCGACGAGAGGCGACGACCGACAAAACCTCATCAGCAGCATCCACAGACAGACGCACCCGCTCAAACAGCATGCGCAGAATGGTGGCATCGATGCAGGGAAAGACGTCGGCTCCTGCAATACAGTCAAGACCAACGTCAGCAAGCATCTTTCCAAGCTCAAGCTCGCGCTCAACCGCCGTTGTCATACTCAACAGCAATAGACGATTACCGCCACGAACCCAATAATCAACGCATGCGCGGCAGAACGCGGCATGAACAGCCTGGGAAGAGAAACGTCCCGACAGCGCGTCCAGACATCCACCCGTCATTGACCGCGAGCAGGCGGTGAGCAACACGTGGACCAACAACTCGGGAACACGAGATAGCTCGAGCGCGTTCCCGTCAAAACCACACCAATGACGAATGAGCTCGCAGAAATAGCCATTCATCTCATATTCAGCAAGTAGGACAACCACCTGATCAGCATTGCCCTCGTGCAGGAGTGCCAAATAGCCTGATACGATTGCCGCGGGATCGAGTTCGCTGGCACCCAAGCAGGCAGCCAAAATGCCAAGCTCAAGCTCATCGACGGTCGCAACAGCGACTTCCCTCGATGAATGTAGCAACTTATTGAGCTTTATAACGTTGCGGCGCTTGGCAAAAAAGGCTTTATGGGACTCAAGCGCCGCGCGCATCTCATACGAATCAACCGCGCCGATCTCGCGTAGCTGCACGGAAACATAGTCGGCGGCAAACGGGACGCAACGCGCTTCAACATCCGCCAGCCAATCGCCAGACGGCTCCCCTGCGCAGCGACGATATATGAGCACCTTACGTCCGCCCAAGTCACCATTGAGCTTACGCTTGATAGCAAACCGACCACCCTCGCGATCAACGAGAACGCTGACGCCCGGCAACTCCAAATCTGCAAGCACATCCTCAAATTCACCGGACGGATCATGCCATACAACAATGGCGCCCCCGCAATCGGCGTCCTGACCTGCAAACAAATGCAGCAGCTCGGATGTAATATCTGCAAGCTTCATGGCAAACTCTCAAAACTAGTCATCAAACAAACCGGCGAAAATAGCATCCAAATCCTCTTGAGAGGTAGGCTGCGTCTCGAGTATTTCGGAATCAATACACCTGAGCATGGTGTTCTCTTTTTCGCGCAGGCGAGTATATATTTCCTCGTCAAGCGACCACGGGTCGGGTTTTCCAAGGTCGTAATCTTCCGAAAGGTAGTAGTACCTTGTCTGCTGATCTTGCGGCAGGCCCAAACGGTGGATTCGATCGCGGGACTGCATCAAATGGACCAGATTAAAGCTGTACTCGTAGTACACGGCATCGTGACAAATCGAATGCAGCGAGACAGACTCGGCAAGCGTATGAGGATTGGTGATGAGTACGGGAAACTTGCCAGCCCTAAAGTCATCCAGGTCTGCCGAACGACAGACAAGGTCATCCTGGCCGTTAATCGTACGTGCCTCAATCCCCATATCAGCCAGACCGCGCTGAAGATCGGACATGCTCTTGATGAAAATGCACCAGACGATAACCGAGCGCCCCTGTGCCACCAAGTCGCCAATCAGAGAGCAGCAACGAGCACGTTTGCTCGATGTCCCGGCAGAGCGAATCATGCCCACAATCTTATCGGAGTAGTCGACGGCATCGACCTCGCCGGTCTCCTCGTCTTCTTCGATAATCCAACGATAGTCTTCGGGATTAAGCGTTTCGAGCAGGTCGATCGGATCGTTCTCCATCTGCAGCACACGCAGCATCAAGGTCAGTTTGTTGCGACGGTAACGGTTTTTAATAACGCCGAGCAGTAGATTCGTACGCTCGCCAGACGACACCTTGATAAGCTCGTCGGGCTCAGCCCTCGGGACGCCTAGGTCATCCTTGGTCGTACGGCAATAAAATGGCTGCAACTTGTTGTTCACGAGCTCAACGTCCGAATCCTCGGCGTTTTTGAGCTCGCTTTTTTCAAAGCCAAAAAAGTTGTCATACTCCCGCGGATACAGAATGTGCAACATATTGTAAATATCGATATATCCGTTAGGAATTGGCGTGCCCGTCAGGGCAAACGTATAGGGAGCACTCTTGGAAACCACGAGAGCCGCGTTAGCTTGCTTTCCGCCAACGCGCTTAACGCGATGGATTTCGTCAAACACCAAAAGCGTACGCTCTCCAGCGACCTTGCTGAGCTCCTCGGCAACGCCAATAGCCGCCTCGTAATTCACAAGCAGCAAATTGCAACCGCCCACACGAGCGCGAATATAGCTTCGACGGTCAGACTTACCAAGCTTTCGGTAAGCATCGTCTTGCGTCGTAAACAAGCTGAGCGGCCGCTTATCACCAAAGCACAGTCTCCACTCCGTCGCCCAGGAATCAAATGCGTTTTTAGGGCAAACGACCATAATGCGATCGACCATGCTGCGGGCCGCCAAAAAGGCAAATGCCCCCAGCACGGTCGCCGTTTTACCCGACCCCGGCACCGAGAAGTTGCCTGCACGTCGCATCGTTGCCAAGAAAAACGCATCGCGCATCTGACGATCCTTTAGCGGACGCACCATGGCGGCATCGACGACCTCCGAGAACTCTGCAAGATGGGCATCGTGCTTGTGATCGCCGCGTTTGACCTCATTCCCCAAACGCGAACGTTGCTCGGCAAGCTCGCGAATCTGTGCAAAGTTGTCCTGTAGGTCGTCATCGACCGATAGCGCCACACCAAGACGGCCAGCAACCTTCGAAAGCTTGCCAACAATCTTTTCGAACTCCGTATAGTTGCCGATCTCTTCGAGCAAAATGTGGCCCTGGACTACACACCTAACGTATGCCCTGCAGGTCATCTTAAAGCGAGCATTGCGACGAAGAGAGTCAGCATCAAGAGGATCAGGATCAAGATAGATTTGTCCGTTTCGCTGATACAGGCGCATTGCTTAGCCCTCTAAAGTCTTTTGGACGGCATCGAGAACTTCCTGGGCCTTCTCAAGAAGAGACTGCAGCCCATCCTGCATATTGGCAAGCTGTTCGGGCTCCAGTTTGTGCAGTATTTCCACGTCAACTTCGCCAACATTTGAGAGTGCGTTGCGGACGGCGCGCACTTGTCCGTTTTTGATGTTACGATTGCCGGCCTTCGTGCGGGCAACGGTTCTAGACGCCTTCATCCCCTCTTTCAAACGCGTGTCAGAGCCAAACGTATCGCGAAGATATTCCGTAGTGACAACCACGTCTTCGGGCTTTTCCTCAAGCCTTTCCAAAACCTCAACGGTATAATCCAGCTGCTCTTCGCGCAGCTTGTCGTCATCAATCAAATTATCGATAAACTCGCGCACCTCACGCGTGCGGTCACCGAGCGTCTGACACAACAAATTTGCAAACACGGCATTTTTAATCTCTTCTCGATCGTCCTTGTTCTTGACCTTACCAAGCCTGGTCGTAAGCGACTCGATAGGGCCTTGCAACTTAAGGTCCTGGGCAATATGAAATGCGCCGGGAGCCTCACAGAACTCAAGAAAATCTTTCAACATATCGATTTGAGCGAGACTGTTCTTCATTTCGCTCTGCTTCATATTGGCATGCTTGGCATATTCTTCTGCCGTCATACGCCCTTCATTGACCCACCTATCGATATCGACCAGACGAGAGATGGCATCATATTCCTGTTTGGTGTCCTCGCCCAGCTGAATCTCGAGCTCAAGACCCTTAATGGCATTTTCGTCATAGGTATCGGGGAACACGCAGCAGCGCAGCATGCGAAGGGTGTTCTCGGCAGCAGACAACTTACGCAAGCAGGTAAAACGACGGTTACCGTCAATGACAACGCCGTTGGTCAAAATGATCGCAGATTGTTGTTGGCCCTTGTTTTTAATATCCAACATAGTCGTCTTAAGATGCTTGGGGTTATCCGCCTCGACCATACCCGCAATGAGGTTATCGAGCTCCGCTTGATCTTGAGGCAGGCCCTCGGGGTGCTCTGCCTGATAGCGCGAAATGAAGGTAGCAATTCGTCCATTCTGCACATTGAAATGCAACTTATCGACGCGCACCTCGTAAATTGGACAATCCTGGTTCTGACCGTTAATAAACTTGCGCTCGCTATTGCCGGTTTTGCGAACCCAGCCCTCAGCAATACCCGTGTTGATGAACTTTTCCATTTCCATTGTTTTACTCCACTTCTAGTACAAACTGGTCATGGCTAACAAATACGCGCTCGCTAGCGCTTGAATAAAACAAGTCCGACTTACGAATTATCTGGATGAGCTGCGCGCGCGGAACCACTACGCCGTACTCTTCCGAAAGCAAGTCGACAAGATCGTCGATATCGATCGATATCTCGCGCGCCACCACCGCCTGGATAAAATCACGGCCCTTCATGGCAAGGCCGCGTGGCGCAAAGAGCTTAATGCCCACAAGGTTTCCGTGCCCCAGCAGGTCCTCCTGCGACAGGAGCACGCTTTCGTAAAATGCATCGGATAGACCGTACTCAAGTAAGGGCAAATCGGATGCGCAGCGCCTGAGCCACGGCACGGTAAAGTACGGCGTATCGTCATCAGCGCCACGCTCGATGGCATCCAAAGCAAAGCTGCGCAAATCGGCATCCCTAATATCAAGCTCATCAAGACCATCGCGCGTAATCCAGCTCGACTCATCGTAGTCAAGCAAGTCGCCCGACCTAATGGCTCGATAGACCATGTTTTTAAAGGACATACAGTTCAACATGGATTGAGGCAGGCTATCGTGCTCGACGATGGCTCCGTGCATCAAAGACAGATAGAAATCTGTCTGGCTTACACCCCGGCCTCTACAGGCGCAGTCAGCATAAAGCGTGAACCCCGTTTGATGGGCAAACAATTCCAGCTTGAGCGTTTCGTCGGGCGAGCATCCCGCCAGCTCCGCAAACTGGGAAAGCAGGTACCAATCCTCATCAAGCTTGGGAAGAGTTGGCTCACTGGCCATGACGCCTTCAGATCCGGTATCAACACGCTCGCCATGGAACGGCTGGGGATGTACGTCTTCAGCCACAGCAACGCGCGGAGCCGCCGTGGCCGGCCCGCATTCATTATCTTCAATAACGTTTTCTCGGGCTTCAACCGGATCACTTTGCGTCTCGGGAACAAAGCTCTCAGCACTCGCTTCAACGTCCGCAAACCAATCGTTCGCATCGACAACGCACGGTGATGACCGATAGAACAGCGCTCGTTCATCGAAGCCGAGTTCGTTAATAGCTCGAATCGTATCGAATTTGCCGGCCACATCCTCGCGAATCAACACAACATCGTCGGGCAACAATACCCGCTCAACAACATCCGCGTATGCACCGCCAACGTCATGCCATAAAAGAATGGAACCGGACGTTGTATCAAATGCCATTTGCAGCTGCTCGGAGAGCTCGACTAGGGAGTCATCCAGCATTTGTTCTTCGCATGGCGCGGGGGTCTCATCGACGCCTAGGAACCGATAGCCAAAACCATGCACCGTTTTAATCCAAAGGGGATTCTTTACTTCATCTCCTAGCTTCTTACGGAGGTTTTTAACATGCGAAGCAAGAGCTCTATTCGATTCAGCGAAGCCAACGCCCATCGAGATCTGCGACAGTTCCTCATTTGAAATCTCAACGCTTGACCTAGCCGTAAGTACATTTAAGACACTATATTCAATTGGCGTAAGCGCAAGCTCCTCGCCATCGAGCTGAACAATACGGTTCTCAGAGTCAACGACAAGCACACGGTCGCCATGCGCAGAACGAAATACACGCCCGCCTTCACCAATGCTCGCCCCAGGCTCAAATCCCGGAGCAAAATCGAGACGATAGCCATAACCGTGAACGCCCTTAAGCCAACGAGCGTTGCGGGCATCTTCTTTCAATTTCTTGCGAATGTTCTTGATATGGCTATCGAGCACTCGATGTGACTTAGGGTCATCGTGGCCAAATGCCGCAACAAACAGCTCTTGGCGAGAAAATGCATGACCCGGTTTTTGAGCCATGCAAAACAAGATGTTGAACTCATTGGGGGTCAAGCATAAGTAGGAACCGTCCATGTACGCATCGCACATGGTTGGATCGAGCAGAAGATTGCTATCGATTCGAATGATCTGATTGTTGTTTACCAATGCTCCCATAGCGGCTCTTTCGACTTCTAGCGCGCAGACGACTATTTGATTTTGGCGAGAACGTCCTGGAACTTGGCGTAATTGACCTTAACGCCGTCATCCAAATCAATCTCAATCATTTGGTCTGCAAGGTGATGGACCTTCTCCTCGTAGCTCACGAGCTCGGCAGCTTGGTCGCTTATGCGCTTTTGCTCCTTAGCAAGACGAGCACGATCACGACTGTCGCTTACCTCTATCTGGTCGGCAATCCACATCAGCCGATTGCGGTAACGTTCTTGCTGAGGATGGATATAACCCGTACGAATCAGCGCCAACAAATCAGGGCGATAGCGATGCATGTAGACCAACGCCCTAAAGCCGCCCTTCTTGCCTGAATCAAACAGCCAATAGATGGGACGCTTCTTGTAGGTCTGGCAATGATCCTTAAAGAAGTCCTTCAAAAAGTAGGTGCGGATGACCTCGCGCGAGGTGCCCTTGCCGCCGAGCGCCTCGGCAATAAAGGCCAGATTCTACTCGAGCGTCTCCTCGCCGTACACAGTGCGCACAAAGTCAATAAAATAGCGCACGATGTCATCGTCAAAGTACTCGTCGTCGGTAATGGGCAGCACGTTGTCGCTATCGGGCATAAAGGTCACATGGTCGGGATCGGGCATCTTGGCCAGATAGTCGTTGACCGTGGCACCCTGATCGGCCAAAACCAGACCGTCCACGTCCAGCGAATAACGGCCGAACATGCAGCCCACGGCATAGCTTATGAGAGAGGTGATCTCGTCGCGCTTGGTGCGCACGTACTTGTTGCCCTTATAGCTCTCGGGAATCTCATCGGCGGTATCAAAGATGCGCGCCACCGATACGTACTTGTCCTCAACCTCGATGGGCACCTCGCCCTCCATGTTGTAGATCTTGGCGAAGATTCGGTTGAGCTCCTCCTCGTTAGCGCGAAGCTGCTCAAAGCGAGCATTGACCTCGGCCTTGCGAGCCTCGTATTTATCGGAAAGTAGTGTTGACATATTTGTATCCAATCCAAAGAGCCGAGATTCAGCTCAGGTAACGGCATTTAGACAAACAGGGTTACCAAAGAAGTAGCAAATGAGAGCGTTTGATTCCGACCAAATACAAGGCGAACAATCAAACATCGCCCATCGCGTCATCGCGTGTTCTGAAATCGCTCGCGTTATCCCTAGAAGTATTGAGCAAGCTGCATAACCGTTTGAACAGTAGACAGGGCGATGGATATGGCGTCCGCAGAGACAAAACCGTCGAAAGGATTCTCTTTAAAACGTTTCCTGTAGCGAACTAACTCAAATCCTTTTACAGTAATTCGAACTTGAACAAGCCTTTCATGAAGGTCATCGATACCATAGTCCACGACGATGTAGTTCTGCCGGCACAGCTCATTAAGAACGGCATCAAGCAAAGAATTATCGATTCCTTCCCCGCTTAAATCTAAAAAGGAGGTAGGGTCGTTCTTTACGCCTATGATGCCCCACAGCAAGCCTTGCGCCACTGGTTTTGTAATCGGCCGAATTGCAGTTACAGGGATATACCAGCTCTTGTCACGTTTAATACAGCCAGGAATTTTGCCGGACTTCGGCTCCGCATATCTCCTGACCGAACTCTCTTTAATGCCCCATAGATCCGCGACATCTTGAGATGAGTAATAGCTTGCACCGTCAATTGTTACAGGCTTCACCGCAACCACCTACAGCAATGGATGCCGCTTGAAATCCCAGGAGGTTTCAAACGAGTCCCAGTCGGCTTTTGCTGCATCCCTTAAGATTTCAACAAGATGAACAGCGCAAGGACTATCCTCTGGACCACCCAATAACGGCAAATAGCCCATTTTGCGAACATTCTTGTGACGACCGGGCATTAGTAGTTGAATAAACGCATCTGCTGTTGAAGAATTGGCAAAACCTTGAATATAGGATAATTTCACCGCTGCTGCTCGCTCCGTATCAACAAAAGCAGGCTCGATAACGTCAAAGAGGTGTCCAGATCCACAGTAGCGAAAGGATGCCTTGCCCAATCCGTAATCACCCCAGCTCACAAGCGGTTTAAATCTATAATTCACTGGTAAATCCATTACTTTTCGACCCTCGCTTTGGGCCGTACCAAAAACAAACTCTCCAGAACGTCCCCAGTGAATTACGGAAATCGAATTGCCGTACCATTTTCTGAAATCTCCGCCATTTTTATATGGCACCCACGTTCCACAGTGAGAGTAATCATTGGCTGAAACGGAAGTTGACATGTCGTCGCTAGGGACTTCCCACCACAGTCTAATAAAGCGATCCGTATCTCCAGTTTGAATTCCAACTCGCGGTGGCAGAAACGACGCAAGCGTCGCTTTGGAGGCAAAAGCGTCCGCCATCGACTCGGTTACGCCATAAGCAATCACGCTATCAGGCAGCCGGTGAAAAAACGAAGGCTTACAACGAAACTTGTCCAGCTTCTGAAAGACACTCGACCTCAAATCTCTTGAGTCGGCCAAATCAGAAGCAAGCACACGCAAAAAGGTGCCGGAATAGTCACCAGCAGCATTTGAAAATACTGTCGCAGTCGTCTCGAAAGCAATGGGCATAACAGTGGGAGACATATCCATCATGCAAATGACAGGGTGTTCAGACAAAACATCCCGCCTTGCGGAAAGCAAACCTTTGTCAACAGTCCACGTAGCTATCGTAACGAGTGCCGAATATGAACCTTTGTGAGCAAATTGAAACGACCTACTTATGAAACAAGCATAGAGGTCAGAAGAATAACCAGGGTAAAAGCGACGAACCCAATCCGCATACCAAGAACCCAAACTCCTCAACCCCATGTACGGCGGATTGGCCACTACGCAGTCGTGGCGGCGAGCGAGGATCTCGCAGGTCTTAAGGGCACATTCCAGTTTATTTTTAGAATTACCGTCAAACAGACCATCGGTGCCGGTGAACTCGATCGCCTCACGTAGTGCGGCAAGATCGCCCTCATTCGGAACAAGCAGCGATCCAATCTCGTCCAGGTGCGCCAGAGCTTCGATCAGATCCTTCTTCTTGGTAAGTGCGGCGCCCTGCGGAATGTCGTCCTCCTCCAGCACAATCGGCTCGAGCACGGCAATATCCGCCTGAACCCCACGATTAAAGAATCGCCTATCCATCTCTCGGGCACACATAGCCAGCGCCAACCCTGCAATCTGAGCGGCACGGGAGTCAATTTCCATACCATGAAGGTTCTTGGACAGAATGAGTCCGGGAATATCGCGCGAGCGGTATTCGCGCTCTAAATACATCTTTGCCAAAAGTTCAAAGGCGTAAACGAGAATATGGCCCGATCCACAAGCCGGGTCGCACAGCGAAATATCCTCGGGACTCTCGATTTTAATGAAGTCCTCGTGCTCCGCATCGGGCTCGATGTAGTACTCCATTTCATCACGCAGGGGACTTCCCGGGTTGTTCAGCATCCACAAACGCCCCAGCGAGTTCTGCACCATGTAGCGTACGATCCAGTTGGGCGTAAACAGTTGTGTGGCAGGACCGATGGTGTCCGGCGTCTCCTTGGCCTTAGATTTAAAGAATGCGTCTTTGACCTCGGAATTGTAGAACTGATACATCCAACCCAAGGACTCGACGTTTTCCCACGTGCTTCGCTTAACCCGTTCGACAAGAGCGCACAACACACCTTCTTCACCGCGGTCCAAAAGCCTTGTCGGAAGCAGCAACGCATCCGCCGTGCCCACGCGACCAAAGATGGAGGGCAGGCACTCAGCGAGCTCGTTCATCTGAGCCACCAAAATGAGACGGAACAGCGCCTCATCATCTGCCGCAGCGACAAGGTCAAACACGCGATCGCGCTCTAAGCTCGGCAGATCAAGCTCCGTCGGCATACGCAAGCAGTCTGGCGAAAAACTATCGTACTCCGAGGTTTCGCAATATGAACTTAGCATGCGCACGCCACAGGGTAGATAGCCTCGCACTTCCATATAGCGTATTGCAGCAAAGCGATTGAACCAGGTATAGGCCATTTCCTCGCAAAAGCGCGCATAGCCATCATGCTCTATGCGACGATATAGCTCCGAACGTTGCGAGCGCTCGAGCGCAGAGAGCACCGTGCCTTTAACGATGGTTGCATCGCGATTGAATTCTTCACGCCCCGCATCGTCGAGCCCGTAGGCATAGCAACGCTGACGCACCTCATCAATTAAGCGGATGCGTGCCCAAGGGCAAAACTTTTCGAGCTCTTTCGTATCCATGTTTCTCCCTTAGCCCAAACGGATGGCGTCATTACCCTCAAGGCTTCGCAGCAGCTCTTTGCGCGCGGCCTCCAAATAGTCATCGATCTGCTGTTGCGAGCTCAGCTCCAGCGGCCTAAAGACCATGCTGCGGCTCACCGATTTAACACGTCGCCTAGGTGCCGGCACAGATTGGGGCTCATTCGGCAGGCCAGACGCAGCGGTCCTCGAATGATCGGTCGTTACCGTCACGCTCGTATTTGCCGGTTTGGGACGATTCGCCTCTTCATAGGCTTCATCGATCATTCTGTACAGTGCCGTCTGAGCGCGATCGAGCTTGGCCGGCACCGCATCCAGGGCGGTCAGCGTTGTCGCATTATGCACCTCATCTTTTCGAGCACTGTGGGTCTCCCCGATGCGCGCCAGAGTGACGCCCTTATTTTGGGCATACGCTTCGATATCCCCATAGCGCTCCTCGACAGAATTGAGCATGGCGATGCGCTTTTGGTCCAAAAGCTCCTTGTAGGCAGCTCTCGCCTGTAGGTTTGCCTCTGAAAGCTTTTGGAACTGCAGACTCAGACTCGGTTGTTTAACCGCTCCTCCAATGACGGAAAGCGCATCAAGCGTCTCCGAATCGGCCTCAAAGTAATCGCGCTCGCTCTCCATTCGCTTGAATATCTCGCAGGCACTGTCGAATACAGCTACCTTGCTACCGAAAAACTCGTCAATATCTTCGAGATCTTCAGCCGTATCTCCCAGCTCCTCCTCTTTTCCGGCGATCGCCATAATTAGATCGACGGCATCGCGGCCGCTCCGCAATAAGCCTTCGATAAGGTTCTTTGCATCCACGACCTCCTTATAGCCCGGGTAACCTGGGTTACGCTGGTACTCGACCGAAAGAAGGCTCGCCAAGCTATCGCGGCGCTTTTCAAGCTCCCCGCGACATGCCTCGGCAAGGCCGTCCTCTTCGAGCGGCAGAGTATGATTGCCGCTCAGCTCTTCTACGGCCTGTCGCGCCTTAGATATGGCCGCCCGCGAAAGCTGCTGGCGCGCCTCAACAACAGCCTGTCGTGCCTTAGCAGCCTTTCGCAGAAAATCGAGGATCTTGGAATCCCTAAGATCAATCGCTTGTCCCGCGCAAAGCAGGCGAGCGCGCTTTTGTGCCAGCAGCGTTGCAACCACGGCGGCAATGTCAATCTCCGCCCAACCATAAGGCTTCGCATGATATGTCTCGAGCAGCTCGCTCATTGTTACCTGCATATGTTGGGCAGCGCGAGCTTCCAGCAGGCGCATAACCGCTTCGATGGCCCCGGCGTTGGACTCTTGCCCATTCATTGCCGGAGTGTACGCGGTTAGAATTTGCTTGATCTGCATATCGCTGTCGTAGTTTTTATCAATAAGCGACAGCTTGTTGTACGTAACGGAAACAAGCTGGCGTACGCAGTCCTCGATCATATTCTTGGCAGACGCCGATTTGACTGGCGAATACTCGCTGCCGTAGACATAGAACGTTCCATGCAGCACCGCCTGGCGCATAAGGTCCTCTGCACGCTTATCCAGAGCAACGCGCTCTTCCTGCTTGCCGCGCAAGATCGAAGCTACCACTTCGCTGCGATTGTCTGCCTGACGGCTATTGAGGTATTGCTCAATACATGCCGACTGATACAGACAGTCGTAATAATCCTGCTGGGAATCGAGCACCACAATGGCCTCTCCCCTGCTAGAGCTAAGGAGCAGGTCCTCGCGCGAAGGGATCGGGGTGCCATCCACACCAGAAACAACGCGTAGCGCCAGCCCCGACGCGCTGCTAAAACGGGTGTCGTCCAAATATTCCTCAACGTCAAAAACGTTTTTGCCGACCGTTACCTTAGCGTTTTCGAAGACCTGCCTAAACATGATCTGTGCGGCCTTGGACGAAATCTTCGCAGCATCCGGCTGCACGCGCGAAATCTGCTGGGCAATCTCCTGCTCTTCGTCGGTCAGGTACTTATACGTTTCGCCATTGCGAGCCACATAGTTTTGTCGTACCAAACGCTCCAGGGACTGCGAAATCTGCTCGCGAACGTTAATGCGGTCGGTGCGGACGTCGTCGGTCATAAGGGTGACCAAGTTTTCAACGTTTGCCGGCATGTCCTTATCGACATACAGGATCAAGAAAAGCAGCTTGAGTACCGGAATGTCACATTCCTCGAGACCCTGCCCCTTTTGGGCAGCATCCGCCGCTCGAAGAACTACACGACGATGATAGTCCTCGAGCGACGTCGAGATCGTATTGTAGAAACGCCAAAGCGGAACCAGCGCGTTCTGGTCTTTGTCCTCTATGCATCGAGCGGAGTCTTGAAAGCCGCTCAGCATGGAACGCTCGGCACTTGAGCTGTTTTTTCCGGACGCGCCGTGATTGCGCAGCTCGTCCATGATTTTTTGAATGAGCTTAAACTGGTAATCAGCAAACGGATACGTGTTGGCGAAGTCTTCGGCGCCCTCGTAGCCAATTAGATCCGCCGCTGCATCCTTAAAGCTATACAAGTTGTTGAGGACCGCCGAGCGCTCCTGATACTCAGCCTTCAGCAAGTCGTTCGCATCCTGATTTTTCGCCAAAATGCGGCGACGAATAACTTCATCGGCGCACGAGCTGCTCAGCGACAAACGCGTATTAAAGCGGTCCTGAATCTTGGAGAAGTCACTGCCCTTAACCTTGGTAATTTGATCAATCGCCTGCTGTCCGGTGACCATGACCCACACGCGACCGCCGCACTTGGTGCCCAGCGCCTCGACAATGCTCTGCAAGTTCAGCATTAGCTCGGTATCGCTCGCGATAAACTGGCTCATCTCGTCGGCCATAAAGATCATGCGATATGAGCCGTCGCATTCTTGCTCGCGACGCTTTGTGTATTTGGCAATATCGTCGGTAAGCTGGTCGATTGAAAAATCATTGCTTTCCGTTTTTTCATACCAGCGCTCCGCCTCGTCCTTGCTCATGACACCCGTGCGACTGAGTGCCTCGATAACGTCGTCGGAGTTAAAGTCGTAGTCCTCGCGGCCATCGATCCAGGGGCTATGATTAATCTCTTCGAATGCGGCACGGAATTCCTGAGTTTTACCGGCGTCGTCAATACGACGCTCCAGGCGAGCGAGCTTAAAATCCGCACCGTAGAACCCACGGCTCTCGTAATACATCTTGGCAAAAATGCGCGCAACCGCGCTGCCATCCTTATTGAGCGGGCTTTTGATGCCCATGTTAAAGAGGATAGCGTCGGTCGTCACGCCCGCCGCGCGCTTTGCTTTGTCGGCAAGTTCGTCATCTTCAAAACGCGGGGCAATATACTCAATCGCAGTTTTACCCGCCGCCTCACGGTTTGTGAACAGGTAGCTGAGCATCTTGAGAAAGTGAGATTTACCCGAGCCAAACGAACCGCTAATCCACACGCCGATTTTATCCGTCGTATCATCGAGAGCCCGGTCATACGCATCGAAAAGCGTCTTGAAATGGCGGCGAAGCTCGTCGGTCACAACGTATTCGTTCAGCTCTTGCCTGACACTGCCGTCATCCTCCTGATCGACCTTAATAACACCGTTAATGTTTCGGTCGATGTCGTGCTCAAACATATCTTTGATCTTCATGGGAATGCCTTTCGATGACCGGAAACGTTTTTAGAGTTGGTTAAACGCGCGATAGTAGTTGCCGTCGGCAATCGTGCCAAACAGCTTTAACTGCTGCCCGTCATAGGTGCCGGGATAAAACAAAACGACGGGGATATCGGAAAATACCGGCTGAATAGACTCGAGAATGATGTGGGCACGCATGAACGGGTAAATCTTGCCGACGCCCGTGATAATCAGGACGTCGCGCCCGCGCTTCGGCTCGCCGTATCTCTCGATAAAGCTGCCGTGAATGAACTCGAGGTACTTCTCGGGCCCCATTCGGCTCTGCATGCGTTGCAAGAAGTGATCGCTGCCTCGTTTTTCCTCAAGGGCGCTCATCTTTTCTAAGATGCCGCGTTTTTCGCAAATGCCGATAAATACGCTCCACAGATCAAACGAAACAATGTTAGGGGCGTCGATTTTTGCCTGGCGCTCGCGTTCGTTATCATCCACTAGCTGCTGAGTCAGAGCGCGCACCTGGTCTTCTTGCCTAGCTGCATATGGATAGATGTAAAGTGGAACCTCGCCACCCAAGCCACGACAATTCAAAAACTCGGGGTCGTGGAATTTGGAACGAATGAGCTCAAAGCTCATATCGATTGAAGGCAACTCGGTTGCTGTCATCTCGCACCCCTATTCCGTTATGCCAAAGGCAGGCAGAACAGCAGCATCGTCGTTGGCCCGAACGCAACGCTCGAGCTCAAAATCGAGCAATGGCGGACGAAGGGCTTCAGTTTTGCGGCTATACAATCCAGCACCCTCTATACAGTTGACGAGGACTTGGCGCACTTTATTGCACGTAGCATCCGACCACGTTGCAACGCGATCGTCCTGCGCGCGAAGCCCTTCGATAAACGTAACGATCTCCGATTTTCGAAGCGAGAGATCAAAAAGACTGAACTTAGGGGCAATCACGCACGTCATAAAGTCCCAGACAACTCGGTTGTCGCACATCATTGCATACAGGTTGACCTGCGCAAGCTGTTCGAGCGAGCCATGCGCAGCAAGATTAATCAGGCTCGCGCGCACGCCTTCGTCTTCGCTAAGAGCCAACAACCGGCGGCAGCAAGCACGGGCGATAGACTTTTGCTCACGCTCAGTAGGATATTGAAAGAGATTTTGGACGGTGACCTTTTCAATTATCTCTTTCGTATCAGAAAAGTTCTCGTCCACCATGAGGCGCGCAACGACACGCGTCTCATTAACAAGCCACTGCTCGCGTGTCATAGAACCACGATAGGTGGTGGGCATGCTCATGTCGCTCAGCCTCTCGACGAATCAAATAGGTACATTTGATTCATACCACAAAACGCTTCACATCCATTGAGCAACATTTTGTTGCGCAACATTTTAGCTGCAAAAACTCTCTGAACGGTAAAAATATTCTGTGAACGGCAAAGAGAGGATCTGGTTTATTGCGATTCCCGAACGGCATAAGCCGTAGGCAAACAATATGCTCCAAGAGGACTTGATGTCATCCCGTGAAGCTGGGGGCGGCAGCGAATACGAGCGCCGAGCCAATCCCCCTCCCCCATGTAACCATCCTGTAAATCATAGCAGCGCACTCGAGTTTTACCGTGATGCGGTCGCGCCTAGCGCTCCACTGTGCTAAAGTATCCCGAACGTTCAAACGACTACGAGGGGAACTAGAAGATGGCACGTGCGCACAACTTCTCAGCTGGCCCGGCCGCACTGCCCACAAGCGTGCTCGCCGAGATCGCCGACGAGATGATGGACTACTGCGGTTGCGGCATGTCCGTGCTCGAGATGAGCCATCGATCTAGCATGTACCAGCAGATCATCGACGACGCCGAGGCAACCCTGCGTCACCTGCTGAGCATCCCCGACAACTACCGTGTCCTGTTTTTGCAGGGCGGCGCCACGCTGCAGTTTGCGGGCATCCCCATGAACCTCATGCGCCGCGGCCGCGCCGGCTACGTCGTGACCGGCAACTTTGCCAACAAGGCGTACAAAGAGGCCGCCAAGTACGGCGAGGCCGTGCTGCTCGCGAGCTCCGAGGACACCAATTTCGACCGCATCCCCAACATGGCCGACATCAACGCGCGCATTGCCGCCGAGGCCGCGGGCGGCGGGCTCGACTACGTCTACATCTGCCAGAACAACACCATCTTTGGCACCATGTTCCACAAGCTGCCCGATTGCGGCGACGTGCCGCTGGTCGCCGATGTCTCGAGCTGCTTTTTGTCGCAGCCGCTCGACGTTGAGCGCTACGGGCTCATCTACGCCGGCGCTCAGAAAAACGCCGGCGCCGCGGGCGTCACCGTGGTTATCGTGCGCGACGACCTGATCGCCGACGGTCCGGCCTTTGCGCAGACGCCGCAGTACATGGACCTTAAGACCCAGGCCGCCAAGGGCTCCATGCTCAATACTCCCAACACTTTTGGCATCTACGTGTGCGGCAAGGTGTTCCGTTGGGTTGAGCAGACCGGTGGACTTGCCGCAATGTCCGAGCGCAACCGGGCCAAGGCCAACCTGCTCTACGACCTGCTCGAGCACAGCAAACTATTCCACGGCACTGCGCAGACAGACAGTCGCTCCATCGCCAACGTCACGTTCCGTACCGGCGATGCCGACCTCGACGCGGCCTTTGTCGCAGGCGCGGCCGAGCACCAGATTCAAAACGTCAAGGGCCATCGCCTCGTCGGCGGCATGCGCGCCAGCGTGTACAACGCCGTCACCATGGAGGACGTGCAGGCGCTGGCCACGTACATGAAGGACTTCGAAGCGCAGCATAGTTTGAGTCCGCGATCTAACTAGCCCGCAACACGCGGGCCGACCAGCCACCTCAGACCACTCTGCTTAGATCAAAACCTGCTAAGGAGTTTTTCCATGCGTAAGATTAAGACCATCGACGACATCACTAAAGACGGCAAAGTCGAGTTTGGCGAGGGCTACGAGTTTGTAAGCGCCGCCGAGGAGGCCGACGCGATCCTGATGCGCTCGACCGACCTGCACGGCTACGAGCTGCCCGAGGGCATCCGCGCCATCGCCCGCTGCGGCGCCGGCGTCAACAACATCCCCGTCGAGGAGTACGCCAAGAAGGGCGTCGTCGTCTTTAACTCCCCCGGCGCCAACAGCAACGCCGTCAAGGAGCTTGTCCTGGGCATGCTGGTGCTCTCGAGCCGCGGCGTGGTGCAGTCGATGAACTGGGTGCGCGACAACGCCGACGACCCCGAGATCCAGGTCGATGCCGAGAAAGCCAAGAAGGCCTTTGTGGGCCGCGAGCTCAAGGGCAAGCGCATCGGCGTCATCGGTCTGGGCAACGTAGGCTCCAAGGTCGCCAACGCCTGCGTCGACCTGGGCATGGACGTCTACGGCTACGATCCGTTCATTTCCGTCGAGCACGCATGGGTGCTGAGCCGCGAAGTGCAGCGCGTAGGCACGCTCGAGGATCTGTGCCGCGGCTGCGACTACCTCACCGTGCACGTGCCCAGCAAGGCAGACACCATCGGCATGATCAGCACCGAACAGATTAACCTGCTGGCACCCGACGCCGTGCTCATCAACTACGCGCGCGAAACCATCATTGACGAGGACGCCGTCGACGCTGCCCTGCGCGAGGGCAAGCTCAGCTGGTTTAGCTGCGACTTTGCCACGCCCAAGACCGTCAAGATGCCCAACACGTTTATCACCACGCACTCGGGCGCCGGCACCGGCGAGGCCGAGGCCAACTGCGCCGACATGGCCATCAGCGAGCTCAAGGATTACCTGGAGAACGGTAACATCGCACACAGCGTCAACTACCCCGCCTGCAGCATGGGCAAGGCACGCGCCGCAAGCCGCATCGCCTGCCTGCACGCCAACGTGCCCAACATGATCGGCCAGATCACGGCCATTCTCGCCAAGGACAACGCCAACGTGCAGCGTATGACCAACGAGTCCGCTGGCGAGAACGCCTACACCATGTTCGACACGGACGAGCACCTGGACAGCAGCACAATCGAGGCGCTCAAGCAGATTCCGTCGATGTATCGCGTACGCGTGATCAAATAGCGCCGGCGCCAAGCCTGCCAGGCAGGCCCTGAAGCCCATTCGGCCCCCGTTTTCGCGAAACGGGGGCCGATTTCTTTGCTCCGGCTGGTTTTGATAATGCTACCCAGAACAAGTTTTTTCGGATAATCGACAGTCATACCCAAATTACTGAGCGCACCCGCTTTGATAAACAGCTTTATCTGGAGCTTTAGTAGGTAAAAATCGATCTCTGTATACCACATCCAAGTTGACTGTCGATTATCCGAAAAAACTTGTTCTGGATAGCATTTTTAAAGTCCTTCCAAGGCGAAACTGAAGCTTTTTTCGCGCCCAAAACTCTAGTTCGCGCGACCGTTTTCCACCTGCACGACTACATTCCCGACCAATCGATAAATATCTCCTCACGAAGCCGGCGTTCGAGCTCCTGCTGCCGCGGTGTCTTGTCTTTCAGCGGCGCATCGAGATAGGACATGATGAGCTCCATCACCACGCGGAAGGCATCGGAGTCGGCCAGCTGACCATAGGTCATCAGAACGACGGGATATCCCATCGCTTGCAAGGCCGTCGTTCGGTCAGAGTCAGAGATCTTGGATTCTATGGATCCGTGTATGGCTTTACCCTGGCATTCAACAAGGCACTCTCGGCTGCCGTCCTTATTTGCCAGCAGGATATCGGCATAGCGCCTATCAAGTCCCGAAATCAGGCGGGCGCCGCGCGTCATACGAATCTCAACGTTATTGGTAAGACGCAGCCCTTCGCCGCCGCGCAACCTCGAAAGGCCAAACAGCATCGAAGCTTGGGCCTCGAGCGGCGATGCTGCCATCCCCGTAATGCATTTCGCGGCTCGTATGAACGATTTGGCGCCGCGGAGCCCCCGAATCTTATCGACGTACTCCGTAAGCTCAGAGAGCTCAATCAAGGGAGGTCGTTTCCACAAGTCCGTTGGATTCCCCGAGGCGTCCCTTACGTTTTCCCAGCCCAACCGCGCGTCACCCCACCGGCCCCCATATGCCTGCTCAAGGGCCAACTTTACCCGAGGCGCAATCTTGCACACGGCAAAGGTGCCGCACATCTCATACATGCACATGATCAGACGCTCGTTTGAAACCGAGGAAGCTAGGGTCAACAGGGTAAAGAACGGGGACGCGACATCGAGGCCAAACTCTGTCTGTCGCACGGAGCCAAACGGCCTCTCCCCGTTCCAAACATGCCTGACAATGCGACCGCCCTTACGTCCGCAGCCGCCCTGCGCCAACACGTGTAACGGGGTGCCCAGGAAATGCTTGACGAGCGGATGCTCACAAAGGCGCTCCCTGCGCGGATCGTCCGCAGAATCGGGCAGGTCCGGCATTATCGCCAAGACCTGTGGGGGTATCCGGTGATACCGAAAGGCAGATATGTCGCACAGCATGTCGTCCATGAAAGGTACGTACCCACTATGTCGTTTGCGAGCCCGCCCGGACGGCAAACGCGATGGCTCGGGCTGCGAACGGTAAATACTGCTGCGTGCACGTCGCGGATCTCTTAGGAGGCTTACAATCGGTTTGGAAAGCAGACTGATTGTGAGGTTGCATATGGTTGACAAGGACTTTGCCTGGCGGCTTGCGCAGGAGCTTGTGCGAATCGACAGCTCAGACCCGGGCGCGTATGAGGATGAAATTGAGCGGCATATCAAAGCGTTGGTTGAGGAACAGTTGGCGCAGCTGAGCCATCCGGTGCTCCATGCCGTGCAGGTTGAGGAACTCGAGGTGCTGCCAGGGCGCCGCAACCTTATGGTCACCGTGCCGGGACTGAGCGACGAGCCACGGCTCGTCTATATCTGCCATATGGATACCGTTACGCTGGGCGATGGCTGGGACGCGGACATTCCGCCGCTCGGAGCGATCGTGCGCAACGATAAACTCTATGGCCGCGGTGCCTGCGATATGAAGGGTGGCCTGGCCTGCGCCATTGCCGCACTGGTCCATACGCTCAAGCGCGTGGCGGCAGAAGGCGAGCTGCCCCGCCGTGGATTCTCACTCATTTGCTCGGTCGACGAGGAGGACTTTATGCGCGGCTCAGAGGCCGCGATCGATGCCGGCTGGGTCGGCTCGCGTGATTGGGTGCTGGACACCGAACCCACCGACGGACAGATCCAGGTGGCGCACAAGGGGCGCACGTGGTTCGAGATTGAAATGGCTGGCGTAACGGCGCATGCGAGCCAGCCGTGGAAGGGCGCGGATGCCGTCGCCGCCATGGCCGAGGTCGTGTGTTCGCTCCGTCGCGCGTTTGTGGCGCTGCCCGCGCACGATGAGCTGGGGCCTTCGACCATCACGTTTGGCCAAATCGAGGGCGGATATCGCCCCTATGTCGTGCCCGACCGCGCCAAAGTCTGGGTCGACATGCGTCTGACCCCGCCGACCGATACGGCCGCCGCGACGCGCATGGTAGAGCAGGCCATCGCCGTCGCCGAAGCCGCCGTTCCCGGTTGCCATGGCAGCTACACCGTGACGGGCGACCGCCCCGCCATCGAGCGCGACCCGAACTCTCCCCTTCTAGCAGTGCTCAAGCGTGCCGCCGATGACGTGACGGACGCGGACACGACCGTCGGCTTCTTTACCGGCTACACCGACACCGCCGTCATTGCCGGCAAGACAGGTAACCGCAATTGCATGAGCTACGGTCCCGGGTCGCTCGCGCTCGCGCACAAGCCCAACGAATATGTGCCCCACGCCGATATCGTTCGTTGTCAGCAGGTGCTAATCGCGCTCGTCGATAACGTGCTCTGGGACGCGAGCGGCCAAGTTGGGGCATAATAAGCCGCGAACAAACCGACTCGTGCGTTAGGACCGCCCATGAAAGCACTTCCGTTTCCCTGCATCCGCCCGGCTCAGGACCGCGTGCTCGAGGCGCTGCCTGCAATGGGCAGCATCCTGAGCGGCAACGATGCTCTGCGCGGAGCCATTGCCGATGGTCTGATGCTCAAGGACCCGGGTGCGGCGTATTACGTGTACGAATGCTCGGGCGAGCCGGGACGCGTGACGGGTGTCGTGGCGATCTGCCCGACGAGTGTACTTGCGGGCGACAAGGGCGATGCCAGCGCTGACGTGGCCGCCGCTGCGCGCGCGATCGCCGAGCTCAAGGTGCAGCCGCGCCCCGTGTCGCTCGCCTACGAGGCCTCGCCCGTCATGGATATCATCCTGGGCGCCGCCAAAGAGGGCGCGTCGCTCTACGCCGTCACCGACCCCGCGGGCATTACGCACCGCGCGTGGGAGGTCAAGCGCGAGGACGCCGTCGGGGCCATCCGCGCTATGCTCGACCAAGCACCGGAGCCGGCACTGGCCGACGACCCCGCCTACGCCGCCGCTCTGACCGGGGCGTCGCAGCTGCTGGCCGATGAGACCCGTGCCGCCGGAACGTACACCGGCAAGGAGCCGTTCAACTTTACCGTTGCCGTGCTCTTCCCCGCTGCGCAGGTCAGCGGCGCCGCGCCGCAGGTTCCGACAGGCCTGCTCACGCACCAGGTCGCGCGATTCTAGCAAGACCAGACCGCCCAGCACAAAAATCGGCAGCTCAACAAACAGGGGGCGGAGATGCAGCAGGTACATGCATCTCCGCCCCTTTTGCGTCGAGAAGTTAGCCGGCGACCCGTGCCGCCGCGCTCACGTTATCCGCGCTGCGGACCCGCAGTAGCCACGAGCGGTTCAAGCCCCAGCTCGCGCGCGTAGTCTTCCTGCGTAAAGACTTCGACCAGCTCAAACGTGTCGGATTCGTCGTCAAACGCAAAGTGTAGCACCGAGCAGTTGCCCGGAACGCGATCGCGTTCATCGGCCGCCGCGCCCTTGGTATGGTCCATGAACTCCTTGATGGCCGAGCCGTGGCTCACCGCGAGCACGCACTCGTGGTCCGGGCGACGCATAAGCTCGGTCAGCGTCGCCACCATGCGCTCGCGCACCTGCATCTGGCCCTCGCCGCCAAACTGGCGATAGAAGTCGCGCCACGGGCGCTCGGGCATAAGCATCACGCGCTCGGCCTCAAAGTCGCCAAAGAACCACTCGCGCAGGCCATCAAGGCGCTCGTAGGCAAGGCCCGGCCACAGGTTGGCGATGGTCTGCTCGGTGCGATGCAGCGTCGAGGTGTAGGCATGATCGGGCTCAATGCCGCGCGCACGCAAAAACATACCGGCGCGCGCCGCCTGGTCGCAACCAAGCTGCGTGAGCGGCGAATCGCTCCAACCCTGAATAATGCGCTTAAGGTTGAATATCGTCTGTCCATGACGGACCAGATACAGGTCTTTATTCATAGGGGGTCCTTTCGTTCGTTACCAATCAAGGAGCGAAAACGCCCCATCGCAATAGCCAAAATGAAGCACGGCACCGTTGTCGGGCTGCTCTCCCCCGCCGGTCACATACTCAAGGAGCTCCTGGCAGGCAGAGCCGTGAGAGACCGCAAGCACACGATCGTGCTGCGGCCGGGCCATAATGCGGGACAGCGCCGCGACCATACGCGCCCGTAGCTCGCCTTTTGACTCGCCGCCAAAGGCCACCGGATAATCGCCCCAAGGCTGCGGCGGCATAGATTTTGCTGCCGGATCACGCCGAAATGGCGCGCAACTACACCAGTACGTCGGCGAGCGGGCGCTTGGGCACGTGATGCACCTGCTCCTCGTCGCGCCAGTAATTAATTGAGCCGTCGGGGTTGGAATCAATCGCGTCGATAACCTGGGTCTCGGCCGGCACGCCAAAGGCCATGATCAGCTTGAGCTCGTATTTGTCGTTATCGAGCCCCATGGCGTCGATCGCGCGGGGCGTAAAGGCCTTGAACATGCAGGCCGCCACCTCGGGCGTGGCGCTGCGCGCGGCGAGCATCATCGTCTGAGCCGCGATACCCGTGTCGACTTCGGTGATAGGCGCGGCGGGCTTGCCGGGAACGGTGCGCTCAGCAAGAACTGCGATGTAGCCGGTCGGGCGCTCGCCCTCGGCAGGGCCTGCCCAGTCCTTGAGCGCGCCGGCCCATGCAAGCTCGTCAAACACGCGAGCACAGTCCTCGGCACCGCTCACCACATGAAAACGCAGGCGCTGAGCATTGGCGCCGCAGGGAGCCAGGTGCGCCAGCTCTACCAGCTCGAGCAAAAACTCGCGCGGCACGCGCATGGACTCGTCAAATCGGCGGCACGTGCGGGCGCGACGGACCAGCGCGTCAAACGAATCCAAGCCAAGCTTTTCGCAACCTTGCTTTGCCATCGATTCGACACTCGACGGTGCCTCGGGAACTGCTTCGTTCATAGGGACCCCCAATACAAGCCAATTGTCCTTAGGAAAATCTAACCTAAAACGTAGGCAATAACGAACAGAGCTGCAATGTTCTACACCTGTTGAATAGAAAATCGCGACGTGGGGAACAACGAAAACAAATCGGGACCTTTGGGTTACACTTCGTCCTCCCCGACCCATACGCCGGCGCCTTTAGGCGATACTGGTTGTAACGATTAAGGCTTACGCCGCACGGAAAGGAGACATTATGGGCATCTTTAAGAACGATGACCAGCAGTCGAACCTGTTTGGATTTGACGAGAAAAGCATGGCAGGCAAGGCAATCAAGGCCGTGCGCTGGATCTACGCCATCACGGGTGTCATCGCACTGCTTGCTGGCATCGCGCTGCTGTTTGCACCCGCCAAGTCCCTCGTCTTCCTGACGACCGTCCTGGGCTTCTACTTTATAATCACGGCAGCCATTAGGCTGTTCACCGCCATTTTTGAGCCGCTACTACCCGCCGGCTGGCGTGTGACGAGCATCATCTCCAACCTGCTCATCATTCTGGGCGGCGTCATAATTCTGCGCAATCAGGCCTTCTCGACCGCGACGCTCACCACGATGGTGGTTATCGTGGCCGGCTTTGGCTGGATTGTCGAAGGTGTCATGTCCATTCTGGAGTCCGAGCTTTCGTCCAACCGCGCCCTCGCTATCCTGAGCGGCGCACTCTCCATCATCGCCGGCATGTTCGTGTTTATCTATCCGCTGTGGTCGGCCAAGATGCTCGTTATCTTTAGCGGCGCCGCGCTGCTGGTGTTTGGCGTTACGCTGATTGTTCGCGCTATTCAATTTGGCAAACTGGTGCACTAGATGCCGCGAACGCTCTTTATTTATGCCGACGCCTGCCCGGTCACGCGCGAGTCGATTGACTGCGCGCGGCGGGCGGGCGTCGCCGTTGTTATCGCCGGCAACAGCACGCAAAACCTGGAGCGGCACATTCGCCGCGACGATCCGCGCGATGCCGAGCACGCGCGACGCGGCTTTTGGGTCACGACGCTCGACGTGAGCGTAGGCGCCGATAGCGCCGACTTTGCCATTGTCGAACGTCTGCAGGCGGGCGACGTGGTCGTGACGCAGGACATTGGCCTGGCGAGTATGGTGCTCGGCCGCGATGCCGCCGCCATCGGCGTACGCGGGCGCGTGTACGACAAGGCGACCATCGACATGCAGCTGTTTATTCGTCACGAGGAAAAGAAGGTGCGTCGCGCCGGCGGTCGCACGCGCGGACCGGCAGCCTTCACCAGCGAAGACCGCGCCCGCTTTAAGCGCAACCTCACCGAGCTGCTCCGCTAACCAAGGCAGATTTTTGGGACATGCCTAAAAAACTGCCTTTTTGTTTTGGGCGGTGTGAGCGCTCACGATCCGTGGCTCAAAAAAACGGACTTCAAAATGCCATGCGTCGCCGCATTGTGCAGTCGCCGGACATGACTATTTTGAAGCCCGTTTTGTTAGGCCTACTTAGAGACCAAAGGCGGAAAGGATAAGGCCCCAGCCAGCGCCGATGACGTACATCATGATCAGGAACACGGCGTTTTCGCGAGCGCTGCGGTTGGTGCGGAACAGGACCAGGTAGCCCACGCCAGCGGAAATGAGCGTGCCGGCGAGCATCGGTGCCAGTTGCAGCGCGCCTTCCAGATACAGCTGCGTAATGACCACGCTCGCCGAGCAGTTGGGGATCAGGCCGACAAGCGCCGAACCCAGGACGGCGAGCGCCTCGTTGCCACGCAGGAACTGCTCGATTGCAGATTCGCCAAAGGTCTCGAGCACGGCGACCAGAATCAGCGTTACCAGGAAAATGAATACCGATACCTGCACGGTATGCGAGATGGCGCTGCGGATAATCGACAGGACGGGCGTACCTTCGTGTGAGTGGGAGTGACCGTGGTCATGATGGTGTTCATGCTCGCCCTCATGACCGTGATCGTGGCCATGTCCATGTTCGTGCTCGTCCTCGTCTTCATCACAACCGCAATGGTCGCGCTCGCATAGCTCATGGATGTGATCGGCGCTCACACCCGCCTCGGCCACCTCGTCGATGATGTCACCGCCGCTGTGGTCGTCATGCGCGCAGTTAACGTGCGCCGGATTGGCAGCGGCTCCCAACACGGTACGGCGAATCGCCGCATGCGCACGGGCGTTGCGACGCAGGCCGCGAATGGCGGCATCCACGATAAAGCCCGTGACCAGCGCGATCAGCGCTTTCGAAGCCAGAAGCATCGCCATGGTCTGCACGGGCACCTGCTCGGCGAGCAACAGCGGCAGCATTTCATCGGAGGTCGAAAGGAACACCGCCACCAACGTGCCCAAGGTCACGACACGACCGGCGTACAGCGTTGCCGCCATTGCCGAAAAGCCGCACTGCGGCACCATGCCCAGCAGCGAGCCAACCACGGGGCCAGCGGCGCCGGCACGCTTAATGGCGCCGTTAACGCGGTCGCCCGCAACATGCTCAAGCGTCTCGAGGACCAGATATGTCACCAACAAGAACGGCACCAGCGAGAGCGTGTCCTTGCCGGCGTCGAGCAGAATATCAATCAGCAAATCCATGACGGATGGAACCTTTCGTGTCTTTCGGCAGCATTGTAAAAGTCCTAGCGGTCAACTAGGGTATTGTAGTTGACCTAGGCGTGGTGCCAATAGTTGCCCATGGTAAACTATCATCTCGCCATAACTCAATGCCACCGAGCCGCGCGACGCGGCCCGTCCAAGGAGCAGTCTATGAACGTTTCGCAAGCACTCGAATACGAGCGCCAGCCGTTTATCCCCATGTTTATCTACGGCGACCACGGCGCCATGGAGTCCGAGCGCCAGAAGGGCGAGGAGGCCCTCAAGGTGCTCGAGACCGAGTACTTTACCGCCGAGGGCGACCCTGGCTTCGACTTTGCCACCGTGCGCGACCTGGCCGACCGCAACCGCGACCTGTGCGACCAGATTGGCGAGGCGCGCCTGCGCAACGTGACACCCGCGACGCTCTCGCGCGGCCTGTCCGACGCCGACACCTGTGCCGCCATCGGCAAGATGCAAAAGCGCACTGCCGCGTCCGTCATGCGCGAGATCCGCGGCGACCGCGACGCACTCGGCGTGGCCTACGCTCGCAAGCCCATTCAGGGCACGGTGCTCGGCATCGACATCGAGACCACCGGCCGCGCACCCGAGCGCGGTTACATCATCAACGTGGGCTGGGAGATCATGGAGCTCACCAGCGACGCCGTCCCGCACGACGCCGAGGCACACTACTGCGGTCTGCCCGATATCTACCGCGGCGAGGATGTGCCGTTGTCGAATATCCACCACATTACTTGGGCCGACATCGACGGCAAAACGCCGTTCCGCGAGAACAAAGAGCTGCAAAAGCAGCTGCTCAAGCTCATGAAGAAGTACCCGTACATGGCGCACAACGCCGCCTTTGAGGACAGCTGGTTCAAGATCCACCTGGACGGTTACGCCGAGGCGCGCCGCGCGGGTAAGATTATCGTCATCGACTCGCGCCAGATCTGCCGCAGCCTGGATGCCGATGTGCGCTCGCTCCCCCGCGAGTCCGCACCCGCCGCGCTCGAGAACTGGGCCCGCCGCCGTGGCACCCTCGCCGCCGACGCCAACGAGCAGCACCTGGGCCTCGACGACACCGACCTCATGCTCCGCACGGTGCAGGCCGAGTTCAACCTCAAGAACCTATTCGCGAAATAACCGATCCATCTGCGGGAGCGCCTGCCAGGCACAGCGCAATCCGTCTGGGCACACCGACACGCAGTAAACTAGGGCGCAGCCTTATGGCTGCACCCTAGTTTTCATCAAAACGAGCAAATACGCGTGCTTCACATAGTCGGCAGGTTGGCCCACCTACATTTTTCGAGTTGTTCGGCCAGCTGAACCACTAGTCAAGGCCCCTTGAACCGCAATCGAAGCTAAAATCGCCTTAATTTCGCAACCAAGCCCCATTAATCTACCTGAATCAATTCGAATAAGACGTTGCGATCGCACCATTCATTTAGGATAAGGCCGAATAACTCAAATTATGTTGGTGAGGCATCTGAGCGGTCGGCAAAAACGCTTAGAAGCTACGAATCCGCAACTAAAGTTCATCAAAAAGGGGCAGCCGGCAGAAACCTCCCCAGCCAAAGCTGCTCCCTCAATACGACAGCTCAAAAACCCACCGTTCGCAGAAGATAAGCCGCGCCCCAATACCGTTGCCCGAAGTTTCGGGCGTATGCGGCGTCCGCTATGCCATCATGCGCGTATGGGAATCATTCTGTCACATACCACGGCACGCGCTGTATACCAAACAGCCAACTCGCTCGCAAGCTACGCGACCGGTCCCATACCTATGGAAAAGATCAGGGTGTCTGCGCCGACCACGTCCGACCTGGAAGCGGCACGAGCATGGCTCAACAGAAAGAATGTCGATTCTGAACGTATCCATGTGCTGACGTTTTCCAATAATGCCAAAAGGCACCGCAAGGGCTGCATCTGCCACTGCACGCACTATACGTTTGATGCAGAAAGCTACCTAGAACTCGAGCCGAACGTCTACATCGTCGATATCAAGCTGTGCGCGTTAGAAGCAACAGCCGACCTCAACCTTTCGGAGCTCGTTGAGTATTACTTTGAAATCTGCGGCTCCTACGCGCTTGGAACGTCCGACGAAACTCAATATCGCGAGCGCCCAGCCCTAACCAGCGTTGAAGAGCTCAGAGCCTTCTTTTCAGAGGCACCGGGGTATCGTGGATCTAATAAAGCACTTAAGGCACTTTCTTATGTACGCGAAGGCTGTCGCTCCCCACTCGAAACGGCGTTTGTCATGATGCTGACAATGCCCAAGTCAATGGGTGGCTTAGCCATACGCGCTATCAAAACGGATTATCCGATCCCAGTCCCCAAAAGATACGCCGCCCTAACGCGACGGACGGTTTTCTACCTCGACGCGCTGCTCGAAAATTCGATGACCGATATCGAATACAACGGCTTTTACCACGACGAACCCGAGCAGCAATCAATTGACGAGGAGCGCCGAAACACGCTGCGAAACATGGGATATGCCGTTATCACAGTTAATCGTCATTCGTTTTTCAAGCAGTCCGCTTTTAAACGGGTCATGGAAGCGATTCGCATTCGCGAGAAGATCTGGCCCGGTCGACTCCCGGATAACTTCGCCATCCTGCAAGAAACTCTTCGTCAATTTGTCTTGCGGCGCTACTTCGAATACGGTCGCCGCGTCCTGGAGACACTCAAAGAAGAAGAGGCCACCAAGCGCGAAATTGCAAGCCAATATCCGCAAGCTGATGACCCGAGCATCAACGATGTGCCCGAACCCGACGACATGCAACACGTCGGGGCCCTTGCTGAGGAAATCAATGGGCCTTGGGAATGCGACATGTTCGCAAAAATCGATGAAAACCGCACGGAAGACGACACGATTATTGATCTAATTGAGAATTCGCTCTTCTAAAGGCGATCTCTGCGGATGTCCACCTACATTTTTCGACTTATTCGGCCACCGATGTGCCAGATTGGCTGCAGCAATGCTCAATATAACTTTAGATAAAACTGATTCTGCAGGAACTCCCGTTGAGGAAGAACTGATTCTCGCGGTATTTGACACGATAAAGTACAAATATGAACAGTTCTAATGCTTCTCAAGGTGGCTTTCTTAGCATGCTAGCCGAACATCTCGAAATATGTTGGCGAGCATTGCGTCGATGTCTCCCAACCCACAGAAAATCGCAGAGGCGGCAAGCAGCCATCGAAATTAACGCAAATTGTATTGACATATGAACATACACTCATATAATCGAAAGCAAGTTATATGAGCGCATGTTCATATGAAAGGATATTGCAATGAGCATCCGCGTTGATGAAACGAAACTCGACATCGAGGCCACCGAACCCGCGATCCCGACCACCTGCTCGCCCGAGGACCTTCCCGACGAGGAGCTTCTCTACGACCTCGCGGACCTGTTCAAGGTCTTCAGCGACACCACGCGTATCAAGATCCTCTACGCCCTCATGGGCCGCGAGCTCTGCGTGGCAGACATAGCCGAGGCGACCGCGACCTCGCAGTCTGCGGTGTCACACCAGCTGCGCACGCTCAAGCAGTCACACCTGGTCAAATTCCGGCGCGACGGCCGCAACATCCTCTACTCGCTCGCCGATGATCATGTCTATACCATGCTCAACCAGGGCATGAGCCACATCTGCGAATAGCGACCAACCACGGTACCGGCGCGGCCTGCACCCAAGCCGCAAATACAGAGAAAGGAACCCACCATGAAAAAGCAGTTTAAACTCGACGAGATCGACTGCGCCAACTGCGCGCGTGAGCTTCAGGACGAGCTGGCCAAGCTCGAGGGCGTCAAATCCGTGTCCGTCAACTTTATGACCCAGAAGCTGACGCTCGAGGCCGATGACGCCGAGTTCGACGAGGTGCTCAACCGCGTTGTGGAGTTTACGGCCGACGCCGAGCCGGACTGCGAGATCATTCTCTAGCCTGCGCATACGCTGACCCGCAAGGCCGCGCTTGCCGCGGTCTTTGCTCGCGAAGTTATATGAGCGAGTGTTCATACATTCAAATGGGAGGTTTGAATCATGGCAGCCGCCGATCCCACAAAGAAAAAGAAGAAGCGCAAGAAGAAAGAGTCCCTTGAGCATAAGCGCAATCGTATCCTGGTAGCACTGGGCATTTTTGCGGTGGTCTACGCCCTCGACGAGCTCGGTACCCTTACCGCTGCATTCGGCACCCCGGGTGACATCTACGCCAGCTTCGTGCTGTTCCTGGTGCCGTTCCTAATTGCCGGCTACGACGTGCTCCAGAAGGCGTTCAGTAACATCCGCCGCGGCAAGGCCTTCGACGAAAGCTTCCTCATGGCGGTCGCGACCATCGGCGCATTTGCCATGGTGCTCTTCCCCGACACCGACCCGCACATGGCCGAAGGCGCCGCCGTCATGCTGTTCTACCAGGTCGGGGAGCTGTTCCAGGCCTACGCCGTGGGCAAGAGCCGCAAATCGATCAGTGCCATGATGGACATCGCACCCGATTACGCCAACGTTGAGCAAGCCGACGGCACACTCGAGCAGGTCTTCCCCGATGACATCGCCGTCGGCACCGTCATCGTCATTAAGCCCGGCGAGCGCGTGCCCATCGATGGCGTCATCATCGAGGGCGAGACGCAACTCGACACCGCCGCCCTTACCGGCGAATCGATCCCCCGCCCGGCCAAAACCGGAGACGATATCATCAGCGGCTGCATCAACATGACGGGTCTCATCCACGTGCGCACCACCAAGCCATTTGGCGAGTCCACCGTCGCGCGCGTCCTGGAGCTCGTGGAAAACGCCAGCGAAAAGAAGGCGCGTACCGAGAACTTCATCACGCGCTTCGCCCGCGTCTACACGCCCGCCGTCACCGGCGCTGCCGCGGTACTCGCGCTCGGCGGCGGCTTGGTCACCGGCGCCTGGTCCGACTGGATCCTGCGCGGCCTGACCTTCCTGGTCGTCAGCTGCCCGTGCGCGCTCGTGATCAGCGTCCCGCTCAGCTTCTTTGGCGGCATCGGCGGCGCATCCAAGCTGGGCGTCCTCATCAAGGGCTCCAACTACCTCGAGACGCTCGCCGATGTGGACACCGTCGTCTTTGACAAGACCGGCACGCTCACCAACGGCACGTTTTCGGTCGTAGCGGTACACCCCGAGGCAGGCTATACCGAGCAATCGCTGCTTGAGGTCGCAGCCCTCGCCGAGTCGTTCTCCGACCACCCCATCGCACGGTCCATACGTGCCGCCTACCAGGGTGAGCTCGACCAGAATCGCGTGAGCGACTCCGCCAATGTCGCGGGTCACGGTTTCACGGCAACCATCGACGGCAAGCGCGTCGTCGTCGGCAATGCCAAGATGCTTGCTGCGGCCGGTATCGACGCTCCCAATTGCGAGGTCGTCGGTACGATCCTCCATGTACTGGTCGATGACACGTACGCCGGCCATATCGTAATTGCCGACACCATAAAGGCCGATGCCGAGCAGGCGATTCGCGACTTGCACGCTGCCGGCGTCAAACGCACCGTCATGCTCACGGGCGACCGCGAGGAGGTTGCGGCGTCTGTGGCCAAGCAGCTGGGGCTCGACGAGTTTCACGCGCAGCTCATGCCAGGCGATAAGGTCGAGCGCGTCGAGGCGCTGCTTGCAACCGAGGGCGGCAAGGGCAAGCTCGCCTTTGTCGGTGACGGCATCAACGACGCACCCGTGCTCACCCGCGCAGACGTTGGCATTGCCATGGGCGCCATGGGCTCGGACGCCGCAATTGAGGCTGCCGACGTCGTGCTCATGGACGATAAACCGTCCAACATCTCCCGCGCGATCCGCGTGGCGCGCAAGACCATGACGATCGTCTGGCAGAACATCATCTTTGCACTGGGCATTAAGTTGCTGATTCTGGTGCTCGCAGCGCTCGGCATCGCCAATATGTGGCTTGCCGTCTTTGGCGACGTGGGTGTGGCGATCATCGCCATCCTGAACGCCATGCGCGCGATGGGTGTCAAGAACCTGTAGCACTCGTGGTCCCTCCGGCCGGGGCCGGGCTTGGTTTTGAAAACGTCCTCGCGCTGCGGAATGTTTTCAAAACCAAGCCCGGCCCCGGCCTGCGGTGACGTTGTTGACGGTTCTTGGGCATCGCTTGCTGGCGGGGTTCCTTGTCTGAATTGGACTTAGTTGGTGGGGAGACTGGTCCCAATCGCTGTCCCACGCCTTTGGCGCGGGAGGCGCGCCTCTTTGGGGGCGCAGAGATAGCTCAGCTGTGGTGGCGTCGCGCACCGATTGCTCCACTTTGGACTGAGTCGGACTCGTTGTTGTTCGAATCCCCCATCCCTTTTCCGCTGGTTCGCGCTTTGCGCGAACTCAGCGCTACTGGGGATCAATTAGGCTTCCGTTGCTGGGCCCGCCACATCTTCCCGCCCCAGCATCGACCTTAGCTTCTCAAAGCTCTCCTCGCTCAGGCAATGCTCCATGTGGCAGCCCTCTTGCGAGGCAACCTCGGGCGCTACGCCTGCGTTCTCTAGCAGCCCCACAAAAAAGCAATGGCGCTCCCACATTTGACGGGCAACCTCAAGACCGCGTTCCGTCAGATGCACATCGCGTTTGCCCATCTCCACGTAGCCGGTGCTCTCCAAGGCCGCCATGGCTTTAGAGACGCTTGCTTTGGTTACTCCCAGGTATTCGGCAACGTCAATCGATCGAACGATGCCTTGGCGCTCCGAGAGCACATAAATAGATTCGAGATAGTCTTCTCCGGATTCACGCAGGGCCATGGGCCGCCTTTCGCGATGGCTTCTAGTTAGCCTTTGGATACTTTTGCTTGATTCACTTTACCGCAAAAGTTGCCCATGTCTTACTACGTTATTTAAAAAGTTAACCGTGTTTCACAAAATGCGCGGAGCAAGCAGGGCGACACAACACGCAACGCGCAGGGAGTGTCCCCAGCTGCCGGCAGAAAAGGAACGTCCCCAAGTGCCGAGCCGCAGCTATAGCAGCCCAAAGTGCTTGGCGGCGTTATAGATCCCGTCGTCGTCCACGGCGCTCGTCACATAGGTCGCCGCAGATTTCACCGTGTCCTGCGCGTTGCCCATGGCCACGCTCGTGCCCACGGCAGAAAACATCGACAAATCGTTCTCGCCGTCGCCAAAGGCAATCGCCTCGCTCGCGTCGATATCCAGCCGCTCCAGCGTCGCCGCCACGCCCAGGTCCTTGCCGCCGTTGGCCGGAATAATGTCACAGAACAGGTCGCACCAGCGCGTGGTTGTAGAATGCGACAGGACATCGGTAACTATGCCCTGGTCGGCCGGGTCCACAAAGGCGCAGAACTGGTAAACCGGCGCATCGAAAGCGTGCTCGAAAGGCTCCTCGTGATACGAGATTCCGGCATTGTCGGCAACAGCCACCACACGCTTGGACAGACGGTTCACAAACGAATTCTCGCCCTGCATGCACAGTGAGTCGTAGCGCCCCTGCGCCACCTGGTCCACAATCACCGCAACGTCGTCCGGATCGATCGGGCAGCTGCGGTAAACGCCGTCAGCGTCAAAACAGTGCTGACCCGAAAGCGTAATGTACGCATCCCAACCCAAGTCGAACAGCCAATCCGGCATCTGGTAGGTCGGGCGACCCGTGGCGATTATGCACGCAATCCCCTGCTCGCGAAAGCTGTCGAGCACCTGCTGCGCCGACGCCGGAATCCGATGGGTCTTAAAGCTCAGCAACGTGCCGTCGATATCGAAAAATGCGGCCTTGATCATCCTTGCCTACTCCTCGCCCTCGAGCTTCTCGCTCGCCTCGAGCCACGCCAACTCCAGCTCGTCCATGGCGGCGTGAGCCTCGTCAATCTTTGCCTGCTGCTCGCCCAGCGCCGTGTAGTTGGTGGGATCGACCTGGGCCATCGCGGCCTCGGCCTCCTCCACGCGAGCGCGCTGCGTCTCCATCTTGCGCTCGAGCGAGCTCACCTCGCGGCGGAGCTTCTGGCGCTCGGCGTTGGAAAGACCATTGGGCTGGCCGCTCGACTTGGGCTTTTCGGCCGCAGCCGCCGCGGCACCGGTGTCAAACGTGCCGGTCTTGGCGCTCGGCGCGCCCACGGGCTCGCCCTCGGCGGTAGCGTTGCACAGGCGCAGGTACTGGTCGACGCCGCCGGGCATATGCGTCAGGTGGCCGTCGAGCAGCGCCCACTGCTGGTCGGTCACGCGCTCCATCAAGAAGCGGTCGTGCGTCACCAGGATCAGCGTGCCGGGCCAACCGTCCAGCAGATCCTCGACAATCGCGAGCATGTCGGTATCCAGGTCGTTGCCGGGCTCGTCCAGGATAAGCACGTTGGGCTCGTCCAGGATCGTCAGCAACAGCGACAGGCGACGGCGCTGGCCGCCCGAAAGATCGCCGATGCGGCTCCAGAGCTGCTGGGTCGTAAAGCCCAGGCGCTCGCAGAGCTTCTCGGGCGAAGTCTCCTTGCCGTCGATGACGTAGTACTTCTTATAGTTGCCGAGAACCTCGCGGATCGTGTCGCCCATGTAGGGCTCGAGCTCCTCGAGCTGCTGCGACAGCACGCCAAAGCGCACCGTCTGGCCAATCTTCACACGGCCGCGCATGGGTTCAATCTTGCCCTGGATCACGTCGAGCAAGGTCGACTTGCCGGCGCCGTTCTCACCCAAAAGACCATAGCGGTCGCCCGCACCGATGAGCCAGGTCACGTCGGAGAGCACCTGCTTGGGCGCGCCATCGGTATCCGCATAGCCGGCGTCCACGTCGACCACGTCGATAACCTGCTTGCCTAGGCGGCTCACGGCGAGGCGCTTGAGCTCCAGCTCGTCACGCATGGGCGGCACGTCGGCGATCAGCTCGCGAGCGGCATCAACGCGAAACTTGGGCTTGGTGGAACGCGCCTGGGCGCCGCGGCTCAGCCACGCGAGCTCCTTGCGCGCCATGTTGCGACGGCGCTCCTCGGTAACGGCGGCCATGCGGTCGCGCTCCACGCGCTGCAGGATGTAGGCCGAGTAGCCGCCCTCAAATGGATCGACCTGGCCGTCGTGGACCTCCCACATGCTGGTGCAGACCTCGTCCAAGAACCAACGGTCATGCGTGACCACGAGCATGGCGCCCTGGCCACGCTGCCAGCGGGCCTTTAAGTGACGCGCGAGCCAGTTGATGGTGCGCATGTCCAGGTGGTTGGTGGGCTCGTCGAGCATGAGCACGTCGTAGTCGCCGATCAGCAGACGCGCGAGGTCCACGCGACGGCGCTGACCGCCCGAGAGCTCGCCCACCGTGCCCTCCCAGGGCACATCGCTAATAAGACCAGCCAGGATCTGGCGCGTACGCGGGCTCGACGCCCACTCGTACTCGGGCGTGTCGCCGACGACGGCATGATGCACGGTGTCGGTATCAACGAGGTTGTCCTTTTGGCCGAGCAATCCGATCGTGGTGTCGCGGCGGTGCGTCACGCGGCCGTCGTCGGGCTCCAGCGTGCCGGCGAGCACGCTTAGCAGCGTCGACTTGCCGTCGCCGTTTTTACCGACAATACCAATGCGGTCGCCCTCGCCCACGCCGAGCGTCACGTTATCGAAAATATGTTTGGTGGGAAACTCCAGGCTGACGGAATCGCATCCCAAAAGAATCGCCATATGCCCTGCTCCTTCGTAGAAATTCAACGTTGTCCATGATAGCAGCGAAAAGGCGGGGCGCACACGACACAAAAAGGCGGGCCATCTCCCGCAAGAGATGACCCGCCTCTCCAATCAGTCCCGCGGCAACCGTGGCCGCCGCGGGCCTCAAGCATGTCCCGGACTAGGAGAACATGCCGGTGAGGTAATCATTCAGCCGCTTATCCTTGGGCCGTTGGAAAATCTCGTCGGTCTCGTCGTACTCGACCATATCGCCCATGTAGAAGAACGCCGTGCGGTTGGACACGCGCGACGCCTGCTCCATGTTGTGCGTCACGATGACGATGGCGCGCTCGGCCACAATCGATGACATGAGGTCCTCGATCGCCAGCGTCGAGATGGGGTCGAGCGCCGAGCAGGGCTCGTCAAACAGGATCACGTCGGGGTTGAGCGCCAGCGTGCGCGCGATGCACAGACGCTGCTGCTGGCCGCCCGAAAGCGCGTAGGCGCTCTTGTCGAGCTTGTCCTTGACCTCGTCCCACAGCGCCGCACCGCGCAGACTCTCCTCGACCATGCGATCAAGCTCGTCGCGGTCGCTAATGCCGTGACGCCTGGGCGCAAACGTAATGTTGTCGCGAATGGACTTGCGGAACGGGTTGGGCTGTTGGAACACCATGCCAATGGAGCGACGCAGCTCGTACGTGTTCTCGGTCCTGGTGTTCACGTTGCGCCCACGGTAGTTGATCTCGCCCTCCACGCGACAACCGCGAATCTCGCGATTCATAAGATTAAGGCTACGCAAGAAGGTCGACTTACCGCAGCCCGAAGGCCCGATGAGCGCCGTGATCTCGCCCTTGTGAAAGTCGAGCGACGTGTCGTGCAGGGCATGGTGGTCGCCATAGTACACGTTGACCTCCTTGGTGGAGAGCACGACCTCGTCGCTCACGGCCTTGCCGCTCACGCGCACGCGCTTCTCGCTCTCCCCCACGCTCGACAGGAAGTCCTGGGTCTCGGACGATGTCACTTCGGTTGCGGACGTTACATTCATCTCGCTCATTCGGCCGTCATCTTCCTTGCCAGTTGCTTGCCCACGATACGGGCGACTACGTTAAACAGCAGCACGCAAATCATCAGCAGCGCCGCGGTGCCCCAGACGATCTGCTGGGCCTCGGGGCTGCCCTCGCCATAGATCTTGTAAATATGCACGGCGAGCGACTCGCCGGGACGGAACACGTTCCAAGCGCAGGTGGGACTCGACAGGTTAAAGCTCAAGAAATTCAGGCGAACCGGCGAGCTCATACCCGAGGTAAAGAGCAGTGCCGCGGCCTCACCAAACACACGGCCGGCCGAAAGCACGATGCCGGTCACGATGGCGGGCATGGCCTCGGGGATCAGGATGTGCAGCGTGGCCTCCCAGCGAGTGAGGCCCATGGCCAGGCACGCATCGCGCTGGGCCTGTGGCACATCCTCGAGCGCCTGCTGGATCACGCGCACCAGGATGGGGATGTTGAACATGGTGAGCGCGACGGCGCCGGAGATGATGGAGTACTTCCAGCCCAGCTGCACCGAGAACACCAGAAAGCCGAACATGCCGACGACGATGGAAGGCAGCGAGGACAACGTCTCGATGGCGGTGGAGGCGATGTCGCGGATGGGTCCGTCCGGCGCGTACTCAACCAAAAAGACCGCGCCGCCCAGGCTGATAGGCACCGAGATGGCTAGGGTAATCAGCAGCAGATAGAACGAGTCGAACAGCTGGTAGAGCACGCCGCCCTGGGTTCCGTTGGCGCGCGCGGGCTGCGTGAGAAATCCCGGCTGGAACAGCGTCGAGATGCCCTCGAACAGGATATAGGCCACCATGGAAATGACGACGAGCATGACGATGGCGGCGATCGCCGTCAGCACGCCCGTGGCGATGCGGTCCTGCTTTTGGACGCGACCGAGTCTCGCCTCGTCGATATAGATGCGCGTGCTAGCCACGAGCCTTCGCCCCCTTGCGGCCGATAAGGTGGATGATCAGGATAAAGATGAGACTCATGCCCATCAGCAGCAGACCGAGCGCCCACAGAACATCGTCCTGGGCCGAGCCCTCGGCATAGACCGCCATAGACGTGGTAAGCGTGGTGGTGATGGTGGACGCCGGCGACAGCAGCGACGTCGGCATGGACTCGATGCCTCCGATGACCATGCGCACGGCGAGCGTCTCGCCAAAGGCGCGGGTCATGCCAAGGATGACCGCAGTCATGAGCGACGGCATGGCGGACTTGAGCACCACGTGCCAGATGGTCTGCCAGCGGGTGTAGCCCAGAGCGAGCGAGCCCTGACGGTAGCTATCGGGCACGGCGCGCAGACCATCGACCGAAAGGGTAGTCATGGTCGGCAGGATCATGACGGCCAGCACGATGGCGCCGGGCAGGATGCCCAGGCCCGTACTCACATGGAAAACGCTCTTCATAAGGCCGACGACCACGTGAAAGCCAATCAGGCCAAAGACGACCGAGGGAATGCCGGTCAAAAGCTCAATAAGCGGCTGAAAGATCTTGGAACCAAACTTAGGTCGAATCTCGACCGCAAAGATGGCAGAGCCGATGGCGATGGGCAGCGCGATGAGCGTGGAGAGCACCATGACCGCAAACGAGGTGGCGATCAGAGGCAGGGCGCCGGTATAGGGCAGGCCGTTTTTAGCCGTGTTGGCCAGGTCCCACTTGGTGCCGGTAAAGAACTCGACGACCGAAACGCCGTCCTTGAGAAAAGCCGAGAGGCCCTTTTGGGCGACCATAAAGATGAGCGCGGCAACGACAAGCGTCACGAGCGCTACGCACGCACCCGTGACGCCCAGGCCCACGTTCTCAAGGTCGCGCTTTGGCAGTTGCTTTGCCATTGCAAACCTTTCCGGGGCGATTACTTATTTAGCAGAAACCTTGCCGCTGGCGTCCTTGACGACCTTCATGGCAGAGACGGGGATAAAGCCCTGCTCCTCGACAAGCTTGCCCTGGACGTCGTCGGAAAGCATGAACTCCAGGAATGCCTTGGTGGCGTCGTCGGCGTCCTTTGCGCAGTACATGTGCTCGGTCGCCCAGATCTTGAAGGAGTCGTCGGTGACGTTTGCGCTCTTGGGCTCCACGCCCTCGACCTTGACGGCGTTGAACTTGGAGTCGTCGAAGTGCGAGAAGTCGAGGTAGGAGATGGCGTTGTCGGTGCTGGCCATCTGAGTCTGGACATCGCCGGACTTGTCGAGCTCGGCGTCGCCCTTAAAGTCGACGGCCTCGTCGCCAAAGACGGCGGCCTCAAAGGTGGCGCGAGTACCGGAGCCGGCCTTGCGGTTGAGAACGACGATGGTGGCGTCGTCACCGCCGACCTCGTTCCAGTTGGTAATCTGGCCGGAGAAGATGCCCTTGAGCTGCTCGAGGGACAGGTCGTCGACCTTCACGTTCTTGGAGACGACGGGGCCCATGCCCACGACGGCGACCTCATGGTCGACGAGGTTCTTGACCTGGTCGGCCTCGAGCTTGGTCTCGGCGAAGACGTCGGAGTTACCGATGGTAACGGTGCCGGCGGCGACAGCGGTCAGACCCTTGCCCGAACCGTTACCCGAACCGGAGACGGAGACGTCCGGGTTGGCGTCCATGAACTTCTCTGCAGCGGCCTCGACGAGAGCCTGGAACGAGGAGGCGCCGTCGTAGGTCACCTCGCCGGCGACGGACTCGGCAGCGGCAGCGGCGCTGCCCTTGTCGGCAGCGTTGGAAGCGCCTGCGCCGCCGCAGCCAACGAGGCCGAGGCCCACAAAGCTGGCAAGACCACCAGCGAGGCCGAGGAACTGACGACGAGAATAAGCCTGATCGAGCATGATCTTCCTTTCATACATGCGACTCGCGGGCACCCCGCCCGCTTTGCTGTTTGGAAAGATACGGCCCCGACCGGGCGGCGCCCGCGCCAACTGCGGTTTCTTACGGGCATTTGATAGACCCTTACCGCAAGCGCGGCTCGGCTTTACAAACGAATAACAAACCCGCCACCAAGCATGACCCACCTTTTACACCGATAAAAAGCAGTTGCGGTGAAATAGTTCCTGTTTGGCTGTCAGGCAGCCGATTCTAGGAACTATTCCACCGCAACTTAGATTGGTAAAACCGCGTAACCTTAAAGCTCCAGCTCGTTCAAACGCAGGATCGCCACGATATAAATCTTGAGCGCCTGCTTGAGCTGCTCCTCGTTGGCGCACTCGTTGGGGCCGTGCATCTGGCCGCCCCATGCTGGCAGCTCCAGGCCGGTCTCCTCGGGGCCAAACGAGACGGCGCGGGCAAAGTTGCGCGCGTACGTGCCGCCGCCCATGGCAAAGGGCTCAGCATGCTTGCCCGTAAACTCGTTATAGGTATCAATAAGCGCCTTCACGGCCGGATCGTCGGCAGACACCGAGAACGGCACCTTTGCACGACCCACACGGTACGTCACGCCAAAGCGCCCCACGAGCGGCTCGAGCTGCTCGCAGATGGTATCGGCACTGGTGCTATCAGGGAAGCGCACGTCGATGACCTGCTCGATGTGACCATCCGCCACACGGATGACGCCGGGGTTGCAGGTGAGCGGGCCAAACGCGGGGCTCGCCGCGTCGACACCCAGGCCACGGCCATAGGCGTCCGCATGCACAAAGGCCAGAAACTTGACAAACTCGTGCTCGGCAGGCGTCAGCAGGCGCTCGTCACGGGCACCAAACGCGTCCTCGGCCTCACGCAGATACGACACGATCAGGCCGACGGCATTGATCGTTCCCTCGGGCATCGAGGCATGACCGCCAATGCCGTGGGCAAAAATCTGCGCATGGCCGTTATCGAGCGCCGTAATCTCCAGGCGGTCGGCGTTCTCGACCGGTGCCGGCAGCTCATCGGCGGCAATCGCAAGCTCGCAGATAGACTGCGACGGAATAGCATTGCTCGCCTCGGCACCACTCCACGATACGATGCGCCCGCCGTCGATCTTGGGGCTCACAAACGTCGCCCCAAACTGACCCTTCTCGGCATTGCAGACCGGGAACTCGGCATCGGGCGTAAACAGAAAGTCGGGGTCTGCGTGGTTCTCCAGATAATGGTGAACGTCGGACATGCCCACTTCCTCATCGCAGCCCAGCAGCGCGCGGAAGGTATAGCGCGGCACAATGCCGTGCCTGAGCAGGTAGGCGCCGGCGTAGAGCGACAGCACCGCCGGGCCCTTGTCGTCGATCACGCCGCGGCCGAGCAGCCAGCCCTCGCGACGCTCCATCGCAAACGGGTCGGTGTTCCAGCCGGGGCCAGCGGGTACCACGTCCACATGGCAGATAGTCGCGAGCTGCTTATCGCCGCGGCCCGGAATATCGGCGATGCCCACAAAGCCCTCGTCATCGCTCGTCTGGTAGCCGAGCTTTTGCGCAATGCCGAGCGCGCAATCGAGCGCATCACGGACCGGGCGGCCAAACGGCGCACCGGACTCCGCATCGGCAGCAACGGCCACGGACGGATAGCTTACCAGCTGCTCGATATCGGCGACGACATCCTCCCAGACCTCGTCGACATACTCGGCAACGCTCTGCTCCACCTGATTCATGGACGACCTCCTTACCAATGAGCGACGGGTACGCCCGCCCCTCACATTATGTCTATTAGATAGCGAAAAGTTTAGCAAGCTCGGCCACCGAGTGCACCACCGCATCGGCGCCCGCGGCCTCGTGCTCCCCCGGCGCTGCCGCGCCCGAATAGATGCCGATGCACGGCACGCCCATCGCGTGTGCGCCCTCCACATCGTTAAAGCGATCGCCGATCATCACGGCATCGTCGGCCGTCGCGCCGAGCGCCGCCAGGGCATCGCGAACCGAATCGGCCTTGGTCTCGCGTCCCTGCGGCGGATTCATGCCAACCACGGCCTCAAACTGCGAAAGTCCTAGCTCACGTACCATGTCGATGCACTTTGCCTCCATGCGCGACGTCGCCACGGCCATACGCTTGCCCCGGGCGGCCAACCCATCCAGCAACTCGGGGACCCCGTCGAACACGGGATACTCCTCCGGTCCCAGCTCGTCAAAAAAGGCACGGTACTCGTCGGCCACCACAAGCGACTCCTCGCGGGAGAAGCCATAAAAGTCGTGAAAACTCTTCCACAGGGGCGGCCCGATCATGCGACGCAGGTCGCCCATCTGCGCCTCCGAAAACCCGCGTGCAGCCAGCGTCTTGCGCGTCGAGGTCATCACCGCCCGACCCGTATCGGCCACCGTGCCATCAAAATCAAACAGCACGACCGGCCGCTTGCATATCTCCAGCGCCTCCATCGGCATCCCTCTTCCCCAGTTGATGATTTCCACACCGACACTTCAAACTGTTGACTATTCAACAATTGAACCTAGCAATGTAGAGCAACTCCACTATACTTGTCGCACTTTGCTCTCAGAAGGCGGCGCCGTCGCGCCCCAACGAAAGGTGCAATTATGTCTTTTGCCATCATAACCGACTCCACGTCGGACATCTCCCCCGCCCGCGCCCAAGAGCTCGGCATTTACGTGATTCCGCTGCATGTGATTATCGAGGGCGAGGACCTGCTCGACCAGGTGCAGATTACCGCCCAAGAGTACGTCGCCCGCATGGCCGGCTCCGAGCAGCTGCCACACACCTCGCAGCCGAGCGCCGGCGAGTTCAAGGCACTCTTTGACCGCGTGCGTGCTGACGGCCACGACAGCGCCATCTTTATCTCGCTGTGCAGCGAATGGTCCGCCTGCTATTCCAACGCATGCCTGGTCGCCGAGACCCACGAGCTCGACGTGCGCTGCATCGATTCGCGCACTGGCTCGGGCGCCGAGGGCTTGCTGGTGGAGTACGCGCGGGCCATGCGCGAAGATGGCCGCAGCCTGAACGAGACCGAGGCGCAGATCCGCGCGACGCTGCCCGACGCCCACCTGCTGCTGATTCCCCGCACGCTCGAGAACCTCGTTAAGAACGGCCGCGCGCCCAAGCTCGCCGGCCAGCTCACGCAGATGCTCAACATTCGCCTGGCCGTTTCGCCGGAGTGGCAGTCGGGCGAGATCAAGGCCATCAAGAAGGGTCGCGGCGCCAAGCGCATCGTCGCCAACACCATGGCAGATTGCCTCGCGTTTTTGGACGAGCATCCGGGCTCAAGCGTGCGTGTGCTCACGACCGGCGCCGCCGAGGAGCAGGAACTTGTCAACGAGACGCTCGCAGGCCAAGACTATGTAGACGCCGGTACCGGCCCCATCGGCTGCACCATCGCCACCCACGTAGGCGTCGACGCCATCGCCATCAGCTACTGCCCCAGCTACCAGCCCATCCACTAGGGGCACCTTTACCACTTGCGGTGGAATAGGGACTGTTTTTGGCTCATCAGCCGCAAATCAATCCTTATTCCACCGCAACTTAGAAGCAGTTCATTTGGGACGGGGCTAAAAAGACTGGTATCAAATGTTTCAGACCAGTCTTTTTAGCCCCGTCCCATTTTACCTACCCTACATCAGCCCGCTCAGGGCGATGTCGACGGCCTCGTTGAGGTCGTCAGTAATGTGTACCAAATCCGGATCGAGCGGGCTGATCATACCGGCGCTCATCACCGGGCCGTTGAGCCAGTCGAACAGGCCCTGCCAGTACTCGCTGCCCACCAGCACGAGCGGCATGCGCTTGACCTTGTGCGTCTGCACCAGCGTGAGCACCTCGAACATCTCGTCGAGCGTGCCAAAGCCGCCGGGAAACACGATGGCGCCCGAGCTGTACTTAACGAACATGGTTTTGCGCACAAAGAAGTAGCGGAAGTTCATACCGAGGTTTACGTATTTATTGAGCCCCTGCTCGTGCGGCAATTCAATGCCCAGGCCAACTGACTTGCCGTTGACACTCGCCGCTCCCCTGTTGGCCGCTTCCATGATGCCGGGGCCGCCACCGGTGATAACCGCCACGCCACGTTGCGCGATCTTGCGCCCGACGGTACGCGCCGCCTTGTAGAGCGGATCGGTCTTAGGCGTGCGGGCACTGCCGAAGATGGTCACTGCGGGGCCAAGCTCGGCAAGCGCGCCGAAGCCATCGACAAACTCGGCCTGAATGCGCAGCACGCGCCAGGGATCGGCATGCAGCCAGTCGGTCGAATCCTCGGGCGCCAGCAGGTTGGCGTAGGTGTTGTCCTTAGGAATCATGGGGCCGCGCATAACCACGGGGCCGCGGCGGTACGTCTCGTCGTAGGCGGGCTCGCCCTCGACGTTCTCATTCTTAATCATGGGTACTCCTATCGAGAAAAAGAAAAGCGGGCGGGGTCGACGCCATGCGTCAAACACCCGCCCGAACATCAACTATTCGGTATGGTACCCGCGATGCGTTATGCGCTTGCAAGGCATCGGTCAGCGGTCGCGCAGCCGACGTCAGCGAATGTGACGAGCGGCTGCCGCTCAGCCTTTGCCGTTGCCCACGCTCTGCAAGCGCGCCTGTCGCCCTTAGTAATCCACCGCGGCAGGACTATTCATCCAATCGCTCACGAATGCGCCGTAACGGCCCTCGATAATGGCCTGACGGGCACGCTGCATAAGGTTGAGCAGGTAGTAGATGTTGTGCATCGACAGCAGAATGCCGCCGAGCATCTCCTTCTGCGTGACCATGTGGCGAATGAGTGCGCGGCTGTAACCGCCCGTGCACACCGGGCAGGTGCAGGTGGGATCGATGGGGCCGTCGTCGTGCGCAAAGCGCGCGTTGCGGAAGTTGAGGCGACCCTCACTCGAAAACGCCGTGCCCATACGGCCGGTGCGCGTCGGTAGCACGCAGTCGAACATGTCGATGCCCACACCCACACCGCGCACGAGGGTGGTGGGGTTGCCGACGCCCATCAGGTAGCGCGGCTTGTGCTTGGGCATGTACTCGCTTACGAGCGGTGCCAGGGTCTCGAACATGGTCTCGTGGTCCTCGCCCACCGAGTAGCCGCCGATGCCGTAACCGGGGAAGTCGCCGCACTCCTCCAGATGGCGCAGCGAGCGCAAGCGCAGGTCCAGGTGCATGCCGCCCTGAACGATGCCAAAGAGTGCCTGGTCGTCGCGGGTATGCGCCTTATAGCAGCGCTCGGCCCACATGCTCGACAGCTCAACGGCGCGCTCAACGTAGGCGCGCGTGGCGGGATAGCCCGGGCACTGGTCCAGCTGCATGCAGATGTCGGAGCCGAGCTTCATGGCGATCTCCATGTTGTCCTCGGGTGTCCAGAACACGTGGCGGCCGTCGTAATCGTTGACGATAAAGCGCACGCCCTCGTCAGTGAGCTTGACGGCATCGTTGTGACTGAAGACCTGGAAACCGCCCGAGTCGGTGAGGATAGGGCCGTGCCAGTTCATAAACTTGTGCAGGCCGCCCAGCTCGGCGATGGTGTCCTCGCCGGGACGCATGGACAGGTGATAGGTATTGGCAAGCACGATCTGGGCGCCGAGCTGTTTGACGGTCTCGGTAGGAATGCCCTTGACGTTTGCCTTGGTGCCCACGGGCATGAAGATCGGTGTCTCGATGTCGCCGTGCGGGGTGTGCAGCACGCCGGCACGCGCATGCGTCGTCGGGTCCTCGGCGATCAGGTCGAATTTAAAAAGGCTCTGGTCCATAAACTGGAACTCCTTGGTTGCGGTTCATACGCAAACCATTATACGGGCAACCCGCAAAGAGCACCGACTCGACAGAAACTGGTGCAAAGGAAACCTGCCCCTTGCGACAACGGATCATTTCCGACAGCCACAACAACGCCGATGTTATGACACCGACAGCGAAAACCCGCCAGAGCGAGCAAGGTGCCTTCAAGCAAAATGGCGCCGCAGGTTGAGCATAAGTCAGCGAGCGGGCCGCATTTGCGACAAGGTGACGTGAAACGAAAGGGCGCTGACCTTCTGGTCGCGCCCTTGAAGTT
>UQKV01000009.1 GCA_900541665.1 uncultured Collinsella sp. | reverse complement strand
GGCGCGCCTCGCGCTCGATGGAATGGGCCTCGTCGATTACCCAATGACGAATCGGAGGCAAAATCCTGCCCTCGGCCGCGACATTGCGGAACAGCAGGGAATGGTTGGTGACCACCACATCGGCATGCGCCGCACGACGGCGAGCGCCGTGGACCAAACATTTATCAGGGAAAAACGGGCAGAGGCGACGAGCACACTCGCGCGAGGCCGTCGTAAAGTCGGGGCGGTTGACGCTGCGCCACCGAATGCCGAGCGAGTCGAGGTCGCCATCGGCTGATTGGCAGACGTACGCCATAATGACCGCGACCGCCGTGAGCGTGTCCGCCGGATCGCGCTTGGTGGTAATCTCGACCTGGCCTCGGCTCATGCGCTCGAGCTTGCGCAGGCACGGATAGTGGTCATACCCCTTGAGAGCGCAAAATGACAGACCACCGTTCAGTTGCTCGGCAAGTTTTGGCAGCTCATGGTACATGAGCTGGTCGGCTAGATTGTTCGATTTGGTCGCAATACCAACCGTGATGTTGTTACGGCGCGCTGCCTCGGCAAAAGGTACCAGATAGGCCATCGATTTGCCGACGCCCGTGCCCGCCTCAATTACACGATGAGTGCCCGTGACCAGCGCATCGCGGACCTCGAGCGCCATCGCGATCTGTTCATCACGCGGCTCGTAGGTGGGATACATGCGATTGACCAGGCCACCTGGCGCATAGTCTGCCTCAATCTCCTCACGACTCGGCATCTTGAGGACCGGCAGTTCGTCGGCGTCCACCCGATCGTCGGCACGATCGGCCTTGAGGACGTCAGCACGAGCGGCGCTGAGAGAGAAGATAGAACCAGGGTTCTGCCCTGCCAAGAATGAGAAGATAGGACGATAGGACCAAGGCACGTCCGGATGCATGTCGGCTAGGCGCGCCATAAGGCCCTGAGGCAAGTCGGTGAGCGCCACGAGCAACACGCGCCATACGCCACACAGGGCGTCGACGTCGGCATTGGCACGGTGTGATACCGAGTCACAGCCAAACAGATCGGCCATAAAAGACAGCTTGTGCGAGGCCAGGCGCGGAAGCGCGATGCGCGACAGCGCCAGCGAATCGATCCAGATATCGCTCACGTTGACGCCGCCTTTGACCGACTCGATAAACGAGCGGTCGAACGTGGCGTTATGTGCGATCACCGGGCAACCACCGACAAAATCGGCGAGAGCGGCGACGGCCTCAACGGCCGACGGGGCATCTGCCACATCGGCATTTGTAATGCTCGTGAGCTCGGTAATCTCGGTGGGAATCAGTTGCTTGGGACGCACGAAGGTATCGAAGCGGTCGACGACCTCGCGGCCCGAAAGGCGGGCCGCCGAGATCTCGATCAGCTCATTGTCCTGCACCGAAAGACCTGTGGTCTCGGTATCGAGGACAATCACATCTTCCTCGATAAGGCCGAAGGACTGCGTTTTGGCGCGTTCGGCAAGCGTGGCATAGGAGTCGATGACAAACTGCGGCGTTCCTGACGAAACCGCGTCCTCGATTAGCATGCAATGCCCGCTCGACGAAGGCCCATACGGATCAGGCTGTCACAGACCTGCGGGAACGTCATGTCGTCGGTGTGGCGGATCTCATCCGGATACAGCGACGTATCGGTCATGCCGGGAATGGTATTGGTCTCGAGGATAACGGGGCCGTCCTCGCTCACGATAAAATCGCTGCGCGAGATGCCCAGGCAACCGAGGGCCTTGTGAGCGGCACAGGCAAGCTCCTGAGCGCGAGCGTAATTCTCGGGTGAAATCTGCGCCGGAATACGATGGATGTCCGTAGGGTCGACATACTTCACGTCCAGATCGTAGAACTCGCAGTCCTCGGGCTTACGAATCTCGACAATCGGCAGAGCGCGCACGTCATCTTCGCCGTATACGCCGACGGTGATCTCGGTACCCTCGATGCACTTCTCGACCAGCACCTTGTCGCCGTACTCAAACGCCTTGGCGATTGCCGCGGGCAGCTCGGAGGGCTCATGGACCAGGGAAATGCCATAGCTGGAACCGTTGACGGCCGGCTTCACAAAGCAGCGCTCGCCACAAACCTCGACGATATGATCGATATCGACTTCATCGCCCACCTCGAGCGCGAGGCCGGGGGCAATGGGAATGCCTGCCTTGGCGTACAGGAGCTTAGAGACCTCCTTGTCGGCACCGCAGGCACTGGCAAGTACGCCCGAGGCCGTGTAGGGGATACCCAGGGTCTCCATGGCACCCTGCATGGCGCCATCCTCACCGCCGGCGCCGTGCATGGCGATAAATGCCACATCGAATCCGCCGGTCGCCATGGTTACCATAAAGTCATCAGCGGCCGTGTCAAGCAGCTCCACCGAGGTGTAGCCGGCTTCCTTCAGTGCCACCACAACGTTCTTTCCCGAATTGAGCGAGATCTCGCGCTCAGCGGAATGACCGCCCGCCAAGACCGCTACGTGCATGTTCTCTAGGCTTTTACCCGGCATGGGCAGACTCCTCCTCTATAATTTCTGCAGCTGATACCATATTGTAGCGATACCCTCTACGTTTCCCCAAAATCGAAAGGCTTCCATGAATCCCAGGACTAAATCTCAGGACATTCGCGACTTGAGCCAAAACGATATTCGCGAGCTCGTGGCCGAACTTGGCCAGCCCGCCTTCCGCGCGAAGCAGCTCATCGAATGGGTCTTTGAGAAGAACGTTTGTTCGTTTGACGATATGACCAACCTTCCCAAGGCTTTCCGTGAGCAGCTTAAAGAGGCTTTTGCCTTTGACACGCCGACTGAACTCACCAAGCAGGTTTCCAAAGATGGCTCTCGCAAGTATCTGCTCGAGTACCACGACGGCGTTTCCGTCGAGACTGTCGGCATGCCCCGTCGTAACAAGCTTTCCGTCTGCGTTTCCACACAGGCAGGCTGTGGCATGGGCTGTGCTTTTTGCGCTACCGGTCTCAACGGCCTCAAGCGCTCTCTGACCGCTCAAGAGATCGTCGACCAGGTACTTCATGTATCCAACGACTTTGGCGAGCGCGCCACGAGCGTTGTCTTCATGGGCCAGGGCGAGCCGTTTGCCAACTACGACGAGGTTCTCAAGGCGCTGCGAATCCTCAACGACCCCGATGGCATCGGTATCGGCGCTCGTCACCTCACCATCTCTACCAGTGGCGTTATTCCCGGTATTCGCAAATTTGCCGATATCCCCGAGCAGTTCACTCTTGCCGTTTCCTTGCATTCCGCCATTCAGTCGACGCGCAATAAGCTCATGCCCGGTGTTAAGAAGTACACGCTGCTTCGCCTTCACGAAGCGCTTCAGCTCTACACCGAGAAGACTGGTCGCCGCCCGACCTATGAGTATGCCATGATCGAAGGCGTCAACGATACGAATCCCGAGATGCAGGCGCTCTGCGACTTCTGCGAGGGAACGCTGTGCCACGTTAACCTCATTCAGCTTAACGACATCGAGGGTAGCCCGCTCAAGCCGTCGCCGATGCATAAGGTTGAGGATCTTCAGCGTCGTCTTGAGTCCCGGGGCATCGAGACCACGATTCGTAACTCCCGTGGTAACGATATTGACGCCGCTTGCGGACAGCTGAAGCAGCGCTTCAAAGTTCAGAAGAACGCATAGGGGAGTCGCATCCCAAAACGTTTCATGTGAAACATCGAACGGCCCCGGTTGCAGAATATGCAACCGGGGCCGTTTCATTTATTGACCTCAATTTTGGACCAGCTGCTACCTTTCACATTTTTTACGGACAAAATAAGGGGCCCTTGTCTCATGAATCAGACAAGGGCCCCTCAAAATATGCAGGGTAATTGTTAGGTACCTAATAACCTACATTTTCCCATTGGTTGCTAACCCAACCTTGATTAATCTTAGGATTTTTCGTTACCTGAGCAGTGCGCATGGCAACATCTTCTGTCATAACATCCATTTTCTTCTTGGACGTATCAACGATATCTTGCGCGCCACGAAGCAAACGACCTCGAAGTTCATCGTCTGTCGCGATCTTATAGCCAGCAATGGCACCAGCCGCGACAGTCGTCACCAATGCAATCGCAGTAAAAATCTTATTCCTCATCTTGGCCTCCTTGATCAAACTGAATCATTTCACCAAGAATACGAGAGAGCTCTTCCTCGTCTTTAAACTCAATCTCAATCTTATTCTTTCCACGCGAGCTCTTCACACGCACGTTGGTATTAAATACCTGACGAAGTACACGCGCAGCCTTTTTAAAAGACTGAGGCGTTGCAGGCCGCGGCGTCTTAGGTGTCTCTCCGGCAGAAAACAATGGAGCAAGATTTTCTGTCGCTCTTACGGAAAGACCCTCCGCAACAACCTTCTCTGCAAGTCGAATTCGAGCATCCTCATAGGGAACTGCAAGAATCGCACGTGCGTGACCAGCAGTAAGTTTACCCTCAAAAATCATCTGCTGAACTAGTTCGGGGAGATCGAGAAGGCGCAGCGAGTTTGTAATTGCAGAGCGTGACTTGCTTACGGCCTTCGACAATGCCTCCTGGGTCATACCGCTAGCATCGATGAGCTGGCGATAGCCCTTAGCCTCTTCGACGGGATTCAGATCAGAACGCTGAAGGTTTTCGATAAGAGCAAGAGCAAGCATCTCTTCATCATTAACATCTTTAATGATGACAGGCAGCTCTTCAAGACCAGCAAGCTTTGACGCCTGGTAACGACGCTCACCAGCGATGATCTCATAGCCGTTTCCATGCTTGCGAACCAAAAGCGGCTGCAAAACGCCATGTTCTTGGATTGACTCGCTCAACTCGCGAAGTTCAGTTTCGTTAAAGTGAATTCGCGGCTGGTTAGGGTTGGGAACAATATCCTCAATAGGTAGTTTCGTTTCAGATGCAGCCTTTGAAGCGGATGCAGCCGAACCACCGGTCTCATACTCGGCCTCTGAGACCAAAGCATTGAGTCCACGTCCCAATCCGCCACGTTTCTTTACACTAGGCACGCTTGATCACCTCTTTTGCAAGGTTCATATACGCTTTTGCACCCTTATTTTGAGGTGCATAGGTAATTACCGGTTCTCCAAAAGACGGAGCTTCAGAGATTTTAACCGTACGGGGAATCAGCGTCTTAAACGCCTTATCACCAAAGTACGATTGAACTTCCTCAACAACCTGATTCGACAAAGAAGTACGTGAGTCATACATGGTCATAAGCACGCCATAGGTGTCTAAGCCCTTGTTCAGACGTGATTTGACCATCTTCATTGACTCAAGCAGCTTCGTAACGCCCTCGAGTGCGTAATACTCACACTGGATTGGAATCAAAACGCTATCTGCTGCGGTCAAGGCATTGATAGTAAGCAGGCCGAGCGAAGGAGGACAGTCAATGAAAATAAAATCGAACTCGTCCTGAATCGGTTCAAGCAAATCTTTGAGGCGGGTTTCACGAGCAATTGCGCTTACGAGCTCAATTTCGGCACCTGCAAGCTGAATCGTAGCTGGAATTACGAATACCTTTTTGCAATTTGTATCAAGAACAAGCGATTCTGCCGGCACATCATTCAACAATGCATCATAGATGCAGTGATCAAGGTCTTCTTTTTCAATTCCGAATCCACTGGTGCTGTTTCCCTGAGGATCAAAATCGACAATCAGTGTCTTACGACCCTGCTCACCCAGTGCTGCTGCAAGGTTTACAGCCGTCGTCGACTTACCGACACCGCCTTTTTGATTGATGATTGCAATGATACGCGTGTCTTTTGCGTTCTTAGAACGCTTAACGTCGCGAAATCCCACGGTCCCTCCTGGTGTGTATTAAAGCTGTCAAACGGAGGATGTTTCACGTGAAACATTCCGATTCGATATCAACCGCCATGTTTCACGTGAAACACTGCAAGTTGTTAGTATCCATTATGTTTCACGTGAAACATCTAGGCAAGCGGATTCTTCTTTGCCATGCCATTTGCACGAGGCAATGAGACAGATGCTGGATGACTCTTCTTAAGAACAATGAACTCCCTGTGGCCCAAGCCCTCAGGCAAATCGATTGCGTCATTCAGAAGCAAAGTGAAGCCGCAAATCTTAGCTGCTGACATGCCGGAAGCAAGCTCCTCATCCGAAGGATTGCCCTTAGTGATAACAAATAGCCCTCCATCCTTGAGGAACGGAGCCGCATACTCAACAAGAATCGGTAGAGAGGCCAGTGCGCGGGCGGTTACAACAGAGAACTGCTTCTTATGGCTTCGAGCATATTCTTCAAGACGATCATGAACCGCATGAGCATGTTTCAATCCAAGAGCATGGACAAAGGAATTGACAGCATCAACCTTCTTGCCAACAGAGTCAATATAAGTAGCTTTACGATGCGTGGCTATGGTTAACGGAATACCAGGGAAGCCCGCACCTGTACCCATATCGAGCAAAGCTCCCTCAGGAGCCTTATTGATATAGGGGAGTAAAACAAGTGAGTCGAGGATATGAAGTACTGCAGCATCTTCTACGTTGAGAATACGGGTGAGATTGGTTGTCTTATTTGTTTCTAGAACCAAATCCAAATGCTGAATACATTTCCTCAGCTCAGTATCAGTTACGCTCAAGGAATACTCTTTGCAATAGGAAGTTAGACGACTCAACATCTCGTCAGCCTGCTGATCAGTAAGTACTAACAACGAAAGCTCCTTTCTGACAAAAATCAGTGTATCGAGAACTTTTGACAAAAAAAGGGGACGTGGAAACCACGTCCCCTTAGCATAAGCTCGAGTAGATTATCGAGCAACAATCACCACATGGCGATCGGGGTCAGAACCCTCAGAATGAGTATCGACGGCGTCATTGCCACGAAGTGCAATGTGAACCAGTCGGCGCTCGTAGGCATTCATGGGCGGAAGCGAAACACTCTTATGAGTGCGGATGGCACGCTCGGCAGCAGACTGAGCCATGGAGGCGACCTTGTCCTGACGGCGGCTCTTGTATCCCTCGACGTCCACTACAACCGGATACCTAAAGCCGAGCTTGCGGCTCACTAGCAAAGAGAACATAACCTGAAGAGCATCAAGGGTGCGACCATGACGGCCAATGAGAACAGCAAGGTCGGGAGCAGTAACATCCAAAATCAGCTCACCCTCGTCGCCCTCATACTCATCGATAGGAGAGTTGGCGGCATCGAAGTGCGAAAGGATGGAACGCAGGATGGAAATCGCGACATCGGCAACGGTGTCGAGCTCCTCGTCGGTCAGCTCTTCACCAGCCTTGTAGCGCTGTGCAATCTCGGGATAATCGCCCGCGACCTGCGGGGCAACCTCCTCAAGCATATCCTCGATGATCTCTTCAGACATAACGTACTCCAAAAGTTAGGTACCTAAATAAGATTGATATCCCACTACTTCTTCTTGTGCGGGCGCGGCTTCTTCTCGCGACGAGTGACCTCAACCTGAAGCGGCGCGTTCTTAAGGCGCTCCTCCTCATCGGCCTTCGCCTTGTCGATGACCTTCTGCGTCACAAAAATCTGCTGGATAACCTGCCAAGCAGACGAGACGTCGTAGTACAGCAGAACACCAACGGGAAGGCTCCAGCCCATCCAAAGCATCATGACCGTCATGACAACGGCCATCATACGCATGCTCTGGGCCTGCTGGCCGGTCTGGTTGCGCGACATATAGAGCTGCGGAATCAGGGTCAGGACAGCGAACAGGATCAGGCAGACCAGCGCAGGCAGCGCGACCATAAAGCCATCGGCAAAGGAGGCGCTCGGCGTGGTGGTCAGGTCGGGCAGAATATTAAAGAACGAGAACGTGCCGTCGTTAAAGTAGTCCGGCAGGTTACGCAGCAGCGTAAATAGGGCGAACAGGACAGGCATCTGAATCAACAGCGGCAGACAACCAGCCATCGGGTTGAACTTGTTCTCGCTGTAGAACTTCTGCATCTCCTCGGCCTGACGCTGAGGATCGTCGGCATAGCGCTCCTGGATCTCGAGCATCTTGGGCTGCAGCACCTGCATGCGTGCCGTCGACTTAGTCGACTTGAGCATAAGCGGCGTCAGCAGCAGACGGATGATGACCACCAGGATGATGATGGACAGGCCCCAGTCGACCGCAAAGGTCTGGATGAGCTTGAGCAGCTCGAAAAGGATGTTAACGATCCAATCCCACATGTAAGTTTTCCTCCGATAGCGAGTGCCCGCTAGGGCACAGGGTCATAACCGCCGACGTGCAGGGGATTGCAGCGAGCGATGCGCCTCACGGCAAGCCAGCAGCCTCTCAAAACACCGTACTTCTCAATCGCCTGGACGGCGTATTGCGAGCACGTTGGGTAATAAATGCAGGCGTCAGGCAATAAGGGCGAAATAACCTGTTGATATATGCGAATAGGAGCGATGGCAACACGTCGCAAAACGTGATTGCTCATCGCTCCTCCCCGGCAACGCCGGCGCGCTTCATAAGCGAACGCAACGCCTTGTCCATCTCCTGCGGCGAGGAAACCCTCGTCTTGGGAGTTGCGAACAAGATGATGTCATAACCCGCAACGGGAAATCCACAGCTGCGGGCGGCCTCGCGCATCACACGCTTAGAACGGTTGCGCACGACAGCACAACCGAGCCGTTTAGCACCAACGAAGGCGACCCTTCCGGAGTCGCCTTCGCCAACCGATTCACATATGGTCATTCGAATCAGAGGGTGATTGAAACGACGCCCCTGACTGAACACATGCTCGAAATCTTGCCGAGACTTAATAGTCTTCATGCGAGATGTGTGTATCGCTGCTAGACAGTGAGACGCTTGCGGCCCTTGGCGCGACGACGGGCGAGCACGGCACGACCACCCTTAGTGGCCATACGGGCACGGAAGCCATGGGTCTTGGCACGCTTACGCTTATTAGGCTGATACGTACGCTTCATCTTAAGTTCCTCCTGCTGCATTTCGAGTGTCCGCGGGGACGCGGACGCAGATATAGACACGTGAGCTTGAAGATTGTAGGGAAATCAATGTTCAAATGTCAAGAAATCAAAGGTAAAAGGTTGCGCAGTTCACACGGTTCCCCCATAAGCCAAGCTCGATTTAGCAGTGCATGGCAACTTTTCACGATATTTCATCGAGTTTTCAACAGGTCATGTTGGCAATGTTGAGAACTTTTCGTCCGCTTTCCAAAGTTTTCAACAGGTTTTGAAAAGTTGTCGAAAGATGAGAAACATTGCACAGTGAGCTACTATTTGTTCGAAACCTTTTGAAAGATTGCGAGCGGCATGTCTGACGACTTTTACACCATGGTCGATTCCGGAGACCCGGCACCCGACAACGAGCACATCACCGGCGTGCGCGAAGAGCGTGAGGAAGGCGAGCAGACGACCACGCAGGCGCCAAAAGCCATGTACGCCGCGCGCATCGCCGTCTATGACGATATGCTGTCGACACCGCGTGTGATCGTCATTGATCCGCAAGATGTCCGCACGTATTTGGAAGAGACGACCAACACCGTCTACCAGTGCATGAAAGAACAAGGTGGCCATATCTCGCTCATGGTCATCCGCGAGATTGTCGAAAACTTTATCCACGCGCACTTTGCCGAGCCCATCATCTCGATTCTGGACGGCGGAGACACCATCCGCTTTGCTGATCAAGGACCCGGCATCGACGACAAGGAGCGCGCTTTCGACTTTGGCGTTACCAGCGCAAACAGCAAGATGAAGCGCTATATCCGTGGAACCGGAGCAGGGTTTCCCATGGTGCAGGAGTATTTGGAAAACGCCGGCGGGGCCGTGTCCATCGAGGACAACATGGGCAACGGCACCGTGGTTACGGTAAGCCTGGACCCTAAACGCGTGCAGGAAATCGAACGCGCCGGCGGGCGCGGTGCTGCCGTGCGGCCCGAGACGGAGCAGCCCGCATATCCCCTGCCGGGAGCTTTTGCGCAGCAGCCCATGGCAACGCAACAGATGCAGCAGCCCGGAATGCTTCCTACACAAGAGCCCCAGGCGACATCGATGTCGATGCTGCCAAACATGCCAGAGGCCATGCCGCTGGCGGATCAGGATGCAGCAGCAATGCAGCAGGCGACGGGGGCACCGGCCGGCCAGCAAATGGGATATCAGCCGTACCAACAGGGATATCCATATCAGCAGATGCCGCCACTGGGGTATGGCCAGCAGTTCCCGCAGCAGTACCAGCAGGGATATCAGCAGCCGTACCAGCAGATGCCGCAGCAGCAGTACAACCCCTGGGCCCAGCAGATGACTCCGCAGCCTTACCAACAGTGGCCTCAAAGTTTTCAACAGCAAATGCCGCCGATGCAGAGTTCTCAACAACCAGCAGCTCAAATGATGTATCCTAATGCAGCAAATCAGTATGCACAGCCACAACCGGACGTGTTCGTAAGCGATCGCGGCAACGCCGCGCTGGGCTATCTGGCGCAAAATCAAGCATGCGGTGCAACCGATCTTGCGAGGGCGTTTGGAAACTCGGCCCCCACTTGGTCACGCACGCTCAATGACTTGGCGCAGGCCGGCTTGGTCATCAAGCATGGCCAGAAATACCATCTGACCGAACTCGGCGCCGCTCGCGTGCGAGCTCAGAGCTAAAGAACGGGAGAGACAGTGGACGAGGAAGCAAGCATCATCCTGGGGGATGCCATCGCCTTTTGCCAGCGCGACGGCCAAGATGCACGCCTCATCAACATGCTGGGGCAATCGCGCGCCATAAGCCTGACCGAAGATACGCTCACGATCGAGGCCCCCTCGCGCTTTGCCATCGCGCAGCTCAAAAAGCATCAGCCGACTATTGAGGCCTATCTGGAAGAAATCGCCTTTGCACCGATTGCTCTCGACATCGTGGCACCGCAAGGCGCCGCAGCAGAATCCGCTGCCGCGACGGCGCCCGCCACGGCTCCCGCTGCTTCCCCGGCGGTGCCGGCCTCCGCAGGCGACGTACCGATGATCGAGCACCAGCACAGCGATGTTTCCCGTGAAACCATGGCACCGTTGCCGACCGCGGCGGCGACGTCAACGAACGCACCCGTCACGCACATGCCTATCGCTCACGACGCAGCGGCGGGCGCGGATTCGGGCATTGCAATCAAGAACACGCTCTCGGCCGATGATTTTCGTCGCATGATGAACCAGATGAAGGGCGGAGCGCCGACTAAACCCACGCAAGCTGCGACCCCCACTTCACCCATGCCAGCACCGACCGTGCCGGCCGAGCAGAATACGGATGGAGCCCCGCTCGCCGCGAACTCAAAATTTACCTTTGAGAACTTTGTCTACGGCCCCGAGAACAGCCATGCCTATCGCTCGGCACTCAAGTTTGCCGCGCTCGCGGACGAGCGCGGCACGTGCACATCACTGTTCATCTACGGCAAATCGGGCCTGGGCAAGACGCACCTGCTGCTTGCCATCAAAAACGAGCTCGCCGAGAAGTCGCCCGAGATCAAGGTCAAGTATGCAAACTCCCAGGCATATCTGGACGACCTGATGACCGAGTTCGACCGCCAAAAGAAGAGCAACGCCCCCATCATGCAGGCGTACCACGGCGTGGACGTGCTCATCATCGATGACATCCAAAACATCATCGGCAAGCGCGCGAGCGTGGATTACTTTTTCCAGCTCATGGACGAGTTCATCCGCAACAACAAGAAGGTCGTCATCGCGGCAGACCGCGCCCCCAAGGACCTGAGCATGGACGAGCGTCTGACCAGCCGCTTCAACGCCGGCATGCTCTGCCTGGTCGCAGAGCCCAGTTACGAGATGAAATACAAGATCTTGCAGCGCTATTACGAGAACACCATCGTCGCCGCTCCCGAGGCAGGCGACGACTCGCTGCTGGCGGCCTATGGGGGCGACGGCGGGCACCTGACCGACGAGCACTTTAAACACATGGCCGAGGTCTCGGGCACCAACATCCGCGAACTCGAGAGCTTCTGCGAGCGCTGCGCCGGCGAGGCAGGCGACCGCGAGCGCGAGGGCGGGGAGCTCACCTTTGACGATATCGACGCCATCGCCAGCCAGTACTTCGACACATCGGCCAAAAAGATCAACGTCCAGACGGTTCAGTCCGTCATCGAAGAGCAGTACGGCGTGACGCACGAGGAGCTCATCGGCCCGCGTCGAAACGCCAATATTGCCAAAGCACGCCATATCGCTATCTACCTGGCCATCGAGATGTGCGAGATGACGACCACGGCGGTGGGCGCCGAATTTGGCAACCGCAACCACTCGACCGTCAGCACGAGCTACAAAAAGGTCCAGAAGATGATCCAGGAAGACCGCACCGTCACCGAAGATCTCAAATCGCTGCGCGATAAAATTACACTGCGCTCGTAGGGAAATAGAGACACCTGTTGAAAACTTGTCGAAACCACGGGCATAAGGTGTCTAAAACCCAACCCGCGGTGATGAAAAGTTTTGCGCAGGTTTTGAACGTGGAAAACCACCCCTGTTGCACACAGGTTGCTGTCGATTCTCTTTCTGGGTCTGACCTGCGTCTTTGGGAGTAATCAACAGTTTCGTCAGTGCTATTACTATTATTAAGATATTTATATCTATAGAAAGGTATTAAAAGATGAAGTTCACCGTCAGCCAGAGCTCGCTTACACAAGCCATCGGCGTCGTTATGAAGGGTGTCGCCTCGGCATCCACCCTCCCCATTCTGTCGGGCGTGCTCGTTAAGGCCCAAGACGGCATCTTGGAATTCCAGACCTCTAACTACACCATCTCGATCCGTCATCGCATCGCGGCGCATGTCGAAGAAGAGGGCGAGATGGTTATCCCCTGTAAGATGCTCTCCAATATCACCAAGACCCTCCCCGATGCCCCGGTCACCTTTGAGCTGTCCGAGCGCCAGGTGCTGATTGGTTGCGAGAAGAGCTCTTTCCGCCTGAACACGCTCGATGCCAATGACTTCCCCGAGTTTCCGGCCTATGCCATCGAGAGTGCCGTGGAGCTGCCGACCGATATCTTGTCCGAGATGGTCGGCCGCGTGTGGCGCGTCACCTCGACCGACAAGGCTCGCCCCATCCTGGGCGGCGTGCACATGAAGGTCGAGAACAACACCGTGCGCCTGGTGGCGACCGATTCCTTCCGCTTGGCCGTGTGCGATACGCAGGTCGAGACCTCGACCCTCGAGGGTTCCTTTGAGCTCAACGTTCCGGCTGACGCCTTTAACGACGCGCTGAACATCATGGCCAGCCAGGCGACCATCATGATCGGGGCTACCGACACCCAGGTCGTCTTCGAGGCCGGCAACACCACCTACGTGTCGCGCCGCATCGAGGGCGTGTACCCCAACTACAAGCAGCTCATCCCCGATTCGTGCGTGACGAGCGTCAAGATCGACGTCGCCGCCTTTAACGCCGCCCTCAAGCGCGTGGCCGTTATCGCGAGCGCCAACCCCGCCGTCAAGTTCGAGATCGATGTCGAGAACGGGCAGATGGGCCTGTCCTCCATTTCCAATGACCAGGACCTTGCACAGGAGACGATCGATGTCGAGGCCGAGGGCGAGTCGGGCACCATCGCCTTCAACTACCACTACATCTTCGGCTGCCTCAACGCCCTGTCCAAGGAGAAGGAGATCACGCTGGAGCTCAAGAGCTACTCGCAGGCGGGCATCTTCAAGTCCTACGACAAGATCAACTACCTGTACCTGGTCATGCCGGTCCGCATCTAGCGCTGCGCCATGACCATGTTCGCCCGCGATCTTTCCGTCGCGCACTACCGCAGCTTCGATAGCTATCGCCTTGCCCTGGACGAGGGCGTGACGATACTTGCGGGACCCAACGCGGCGGGAAAGACCAATCTCATAGAGGCGCTGCAGCTGCTGACGAGCGGCGCCTCGTTTAGGCATCCGACCGCAGCCGAGCTCGTCCATGACGGCGTGGGCTCGTGCAAGGTAGAGCTGAGGCTCGAGGGCGACGGCCGCGTGCTTGATATGGGATTGAGCGCGGAGGACGGTAAGCGCTCGTTTAGCCGCAACGGCAAGAGATGCTCTGCCGCCGGTGTGCGCGGGGTTCTGCCGAGCGTGCTGTTTTGCCCCGACCATCTGGACATGGTTAAGCGAGGCGCCAGTGTGCGCCGCGCCGCCCTCGATGACTTTGGCATGCAACTGAGCGCACGCTATGCCGATCTTGCGAGCACCTATGGGCGCTGCGTGACCCAGCGTAACGCCTTGCTCAAGGAGACCTGGTGCTGCCGCGAGATGCTCGGCGCGTGGAACGATTCGATTGCCCGCGCGGGCTCGGCCCTGCTCGTGCACCGGTTGGCCCTGCTCGACCGGCTGGCGGGCCATGTGCACACTGCCTACGGGCAAGTGGCATCCGGTGAGGCTGCCAACGTGACCTATACGTCCACGCTGGGGGATTTGCCCCAGGTCGAGGATCGCGAAGAACTGAAGGGCTGGGCGTACGAGCGCATGCTGGCTGCCCTTGATGAGCACGCCGACGAGGAAATTCGCCGCGGCGTGACGTTGGTGGGACCGCATCGCGATGAGATTGAGTTTGCCGTGGCGGGGCGCTCCGCCCGCTCATTTGCCAGCCAAGGTCAGCAGCGAACGTTGGTTCTGGCCTGGAAGGTGGCGGAGGTGGCCGTGGCTCGCGATGTCCTGGGCACCGCCCCGCTGCTGCTTTTGGACGACGTGATGAGCGAACTCGACGGCGAGCGCCGCGGTGCTTTTCTGCGGTTGATCGGCGATGATATCCAGACGGTCATAACCACGACCAACCTGGGGTATTTTACCGATGACCTGCTTGATCGAGCCAAGGTGGTGAGCATGGGTGAGACGTGCTAATTACGAGCGCGAGAGCGAGACGGTCGCCTTCAGCGGGTTTTTGAACGCAGAGCGCCAGCGCATCCTGGCGTCCGCGACCCCCGAGCGCCGTGCGCAGATGGAGGCCGCCGAGGAGTCGCGCGCGGTCTATCGCGCATGGAACGCGGTGTGCTCGGGCACGCGCGAGGGACGGCATGTGACGGGACTGCGCTACCTGCCCGAGTCCAATGAGCTGCTGGTGTATCTCGACTCGCCCTCGTGGACGCAGGAAATGACGCTGTTGCGCGAGATCATCCGCGCGCGCATGGAGCGCGCCGGTGCGCATGCGGACGGCCTGGTGTTCAAAACCACCGCGCCCGGTCACACGCCGCCCGCCGCCAAGGAGCGCCTGCGCCCGGCGACGACCGAGCGACCGCCGGCCCCGCACGCCGACCTAAGTGAGGCCGAGCGTACCGAGATCGAGCGCCAAGTGGCGCCCATCGAAGACCAAAAACTGCGCGAGGCCCTCGAGAATGCCATGAGAGCCAGTGCCGAGTGGGCCAAGGGCGTAGAAAGCAAAAAAGAGCCTTAAATCGCATCTGGTGGCCTTGTAGAGCCAAATGCCCTCGTTCCCGAGGGTATTTTTTTACGATAAACTAGTAAGGCTGTACACATTTTCTTGACTGAAGGAGGACGTGTGGCAAACGAAAACGATTACGATGGCGGCGAGATTAAGATCCTCGAAGGTCTCGAGGCCGTTCGTAAGCGCCCGGGCATGTATATCGGCTCGACGAGCGCCAGCGGTCTGCATCACCTGGTGTGGGAGATTGTTGACAACTCCGTCGACGAGGCCATGGCCGGTTTCTGCACCGAGATCCAGGTGACGGTCCACGCCGACAACTCCATCACGGTCGTCGACAACGGGCGCGGCATCCCCGTCGACGAGCACCCTGTTAAAAAGATCCCGACGCTCGAGGTCGTTATGACGATCTTGCACGCCGGCGGTAAGTTCGATAACTCGGCCTATAAGGTCTCGGGCGGCCTGCACGGCGTGGGCATCTCCGTCGTCAACGCACTGTCCAAGCGCGTGGTCGTTCAGGTTCGTCGCGATGGCAACACCTACGAGATGGAGTTCTCGCGCGGCAAGACCGTCAAGAAGATGGAGGTCGTGGGCACCTCGGATTCGACGGGCACCACCGTCACCTTCTGGCCCGACGACGAGATCTTCGAGACCTGCATCTACGATTTCGATACGCTGCACAACCGTCTGCAGGAGACGGCGTTCCTCAATAAGAACCTCAAGATCGTGCTGACCGACGAGCGCGAGGCGACTCCCCACGTGGAGGATTTTTGCTACGAGGGCGGCATCATCGACTTCGTCAAGTTCCTCAACGAGGGCAAGGACGTCCCTGAGGCCTTTAAGGAGCCCATCTACATCGAGGGCAAATCGGACCCGGACGCTCCCGTGGCCAAGATGGGCGAGGTCGAGGTTTCCCTGCAGTGGAATAGCGGCTACGGCGAGAACGTCATGTCGTTTGCCAACGACATCTACACTCCCGAGGGCGGCATGCACCTTGAGGGCTTCCGCACCGCGCTCACCCGCGTGATCAACGACTACGCGCGCAAGCAGAACCTGCTCAAGGAAAAAGACGCCAACCTGACCGGCGACGATGTGCGCGAGGGCCTTTCGGCCGTTATCTCGGTCAAGCTGCCCGATCCGCAGTTTGAGGGCCAGACCAAGGCCAAGCTCGGTAGCTCCTATATGCGCGCGCTCACGCTCAAGATCGTGACCGACGGACTCGCCGATTACTTGGAGGAGCATCCCAAGCCCGCTCGCGAGATCGTCAAGAAGGCGCAACAGGCCTGCAAGGCGCGAAACGCTGCCCGCAAGGCGCGCGAGGCGACCCGTCGCAAGAGCCTGCTCGAGACGGCGTCCCTGCCCGGTAAGCTCGCTGACTGCTCGGTGCGCGATGCCGAGCTGACCGAGCTTTTCATCGTAGAGGGCGACTCGGCAGGCGGTTCGGCCAAGGACGGCCGTCGCCGAGACATCCAGGCGATTCTGCCCCTGCGCGGCAAGATTTTGAACGTCGAACGCGTTGGTGACCATCGCGCGTTCTCGAGTGATACCATCCAGTCGCTGATTACCGCGATCGGCTGCGGCGTCACGACGAGTGCCGGCGACGGCGGCGACTTCGATATCAGCAAGGCGCGCTACCACAAGATCATCATCATGACCGATGCAGACGTCGACGGTGCGCATATCCGCATCCTGCTGCTGACGTTCTTCTACAAGTACATGCGTCCGCTGATCGATGCCGGCTACGTCTATGTTGCCTGCCCGCCCATCTTTGGCATTAAGGTGCGCAACAAGATCCACTACGTGTATCCCAACGGCCGCCAGCCCGAAGACGAGATCCTGCGCGACACCATCCAGAGTCTGGGCCTGAACCCCGACGATAACGACGAAGACGGCAAGGCCAAGGATGGCAAGATCACCAAGAAGCGCAAGGGCTATACCGTCCAGCGCTACAAGGGCCTGGGCGAGATGGACCCCAAGCAGCTTGCCTCGACGACGATGGATCCCAAGACCCGCATCCTGCAGCGCGTGTCGATCGAGGACGCCGTGGTGGCGGACCGCGCCGTGCGCGAGCTGATGGGTTCCGAGGTCGGCTATCGCCGCGAGTACATCGAGAAGCATGCGCATGATGCACGCTTCTTAGACGCCTAACCTGTTCGGCTTTCCCAGCCACCGCACCTTCGCCCTCAATCGTCGGTCGCGTACCCAAGTACGCTTCCCTCCTCTTTCGAGCGAATCTGCGGCACCTGGAAAAGCCGTCTCCGTGGCAGGGAACTAATGGACCACGCAAACCATGAGGAGGTAACGTGGCAGACGATACCAACAATAACGAGGGTATGGGCGAGGCCGGCGATGCCGGCATGCCCGACGATCTGAAGCGCCTGCTTGCCCGTGCTGAGCAGGGCGAGGACGGCGATCCTGACGCCTATAACCCCGATGCCGATGATGACGAGGAAGAGGACGACGACGGTGAGCTCGAGGAGAGCTTTGGCGAAGTCGATCGTGGCGCCTCGGCCGGCGAGGATATCAACGGCGGCCAGCTCCAGATTTCGGAGTTTGGCCGCGAGATGAAGCAGTCATTTATCGAGTATTCGATGTCGGTCATTACGGCGCGCGCCCTGCCGGACGTGCGCGACGGCTTAAAGCCGGTGCACCGCCGCATCCTGTACGCGATGAACGAGAGCGGCATCTACCCCAACCGTCCGCACAAGAAGTCCGCTTGGACGGTCGGCGAAGTTATCGGTAAGTACCATCCGCACGGTGACTCCGCGGTCTACGAGGCCATGGTTCGCCTGGCGCAGTGGTTCTCCATGCGCACGCCGCTCATCGACGGCCACGGCAACTTCGGCAACATCGACGGCGACGGCGCGGCGGCCATGCGTTACACCGAGAGCCGCCTGGCAAAGCCCGCCATGGAGCTGCTGCGTGACCTGCAGAAGGATACCGTCGACTGGCAGCCCAACTACGACGAATCGCTCGCCGAGCCTCAAGCGCTGCCCGCGCGCTTCCCCAACCTGCTGGTCAACGGCAGCCAGGGCATCGCCGTCGGCATGGCCACCAACATCGCCCCGCACAACCTCACCGAGGCGATTGAGGCCACCTGCTACCTGATCGACAACCCCGACGCCACCGTCGACGAACTCATGCAGATCATGCCCGGTCCGGACTTCCCCACCGGCGCCATCATCATGGGCAGCGCCGGCATTAAGCAGAGCTACGAGACCGGCCGCGGCTCCATTACCGTGCGTGCCAAGGCGCATGTGGAGTCCACCAAGACCGGCCGCAGCCGCCTGGTCTTTACCGAGATTCCCTACATGGTCAACAAGGGCACCCTGCAGGAGAAGATCGCCCAGCTCGTCAACGACAAGCGCATCGAGGGCATCTCGGATATGCGCGATGAGTCCAACCAGAAGGGTATCCGTCTGGTCATCGAACTCAAGAAGGGCGTCATCCCGCAGGTCGTGCTCAACAACCTGTACAAGTACACCTCGCTGCAGACGACCTTTGGCGCCAACAACCTGGCGCTTGTCAACGGCGTTCCCAAATGCCTGAGCCTGCGCGAGATGCTGCAGCACTACATCGACCACCAGGTCGACGTCGTCACCCGCCGCACCCGCTTCGACCTTAAGAAGGCCCAGGCCCGCGCGCATATCCTTGAGGGCTACCTGATGGCTCTCGACCATATTGACGAGGTCATCAGCATCATCCGTTCCTCGCAGACCGACTCCGAGGCCAGCAGCCGCCTGATCGAGCGCTTTGGCTTTACGCCCGAGCAGACCACGGCCATCCTCGAGATGAAGCTGCGCCGCCTGACCGGCCTGGAGCGCGACAAGATTCAGGAAGAGCTGGACGGCCTGCGCCGCGCCATCGCCTACTACGAGGACCTGCTGGCGCACGAGGGGAAGATCCTGGGCGTCATTAAGGAAGAGATGCGCGAGATCTCCAAGAAGTTCGGCGATAAGCGCCGCACCGAGATCAGCCAGGTCGAGAAGGACCTGGACGTCGAGGACCTCATTGCCGACGAGGACATGGTCGTGACCATCACCCACACAGGCTATGTCAAGCGCATCCCGGTGGCCGCCTACCGCGCCCAGAAGCGCGGCGGCAAGGGCGTCTCGGGCGTCAACCTCAAAGAGGACGACGTCATCGACGAGATGTTCATCGCGTCCACGCACGAGTACGTGCTGTTCTTCTCGAGCAAGGGCAAGGTCTATCGCCTGAAGGTGCACGAGCTGCCGGTGGGTACGCGCCAGGCGCGCGGTACCGCGATCGTCAACCTGCTGCCCTTCGAGGAGGGCGAGAAGATCGCGAGCGTCATCAGCTGCCGCGAGTTCCCTGCCGACGAGTATCTGATGTTTGCCACCAAGAGCGGCATGGTCAAGAAGACCGTGATGAGCGCATATGACCGCAGCCGTCGCGACGGCCTGATCGCTATCAACCTGCGTGACGACGACGCGCTGCTGAACGTGCGCCGCGTGCGCGAGGGCGACAAGATTATCCTGGCCACCACCGCGGGCAAGGCGATCATGTTCTCCGAGGAGCAGGTGCGCGCCACCGGCCGCGATACCAGCGGCGTTCGCGGTATCGGTATGAAGGACGGCGTGAGCGTTCTGGGCATGGAAGTCACTAACGGCAACGGCGATCTGTTCGTCATCACCGAGCGCGGCTACGGCAAGCGCACGCCGGTCGCGGACTACCCGGAGCAGAATCGCGGCGGCCAGGGCGTCTACACCATCCAAATGACCGAGCGTAAGGGCAACCTCGCGGCCATGAAGACGGTGGGCCCGCAGCACGAGCTGTTCATCGTGACGGAGGGCGCGACGGTCATTCGCGTCAAGACCGACGAGATCAGCCAGACCGGCCGCGCCACCCAGGGCGTCAAGATGATGACCGTCGACGACAACGACCGCATCTGCGCCGTAGCCCGCATGACGGCCGCCAAGGAGAAGCCCGAAGGCGAAGCCACAGAAGACGGCTCTGCCCCCGAAGAAACCCCTGTCGATCTAGGCGACGGCAACGACATGCCAGAGGATCTCCTAGACGAGTAAGAGGAACTAGCTGGTAGAAAATATCAGACCCCATATATCGGCGGTCGGCGCACTGCGCGCCGACCGCTTTTTTGAAAACCTAGGGACCCGCGTTCGCCCCGGCCGCCCGGCGGCATATGAAGTCGCCTGCTCGGACAGTCCTGACTCGCACGGAGAGCACATTAAGTGCTCTCCGGCTCGTGCGGAACTCGCGATCGACCTTATATGTCTGCCGCCCGGCGGCGGGGCTCCCGCACATCTCAACCTTGGCTGGGTTCTGGCTCAGTGGCAGTCGCTTCGCTTCTGCCCGCCTTGGTTGGTGTGGCGGTTTGGCGTTGGAACGGTTCTTTTTCTGATATATGCTGGTTGCGGCTCTTCTTTTGGGAGGAGTCGCTTTTTTGTTGCTAGGAGGTTGGCCCGTGGCTGATGGGGAGAATCGTTCTGAGCTGCTTTCCACAGATTGGAATCTGGAGTGGATGCAGATGCAGGCTGATCGGCGGCGGGCTGATGATTCTTTTGAATGGGATAAGCGGGCTCGACATTTTCGACCTCTTGAGACTGCCCCGTATGCCCGGGACTTTATGAAGCTGTTGGCGTTAAAGCCTGGTGAATCCGTGCTTGATATGGGGTGTGGGGCTGGGTCGATTGCTATTCCGCTTGCTCAGGCTGGGCATCCTGTGATTGCAGCCGACTTTTCCCCTGCTATGTTGGGCACGCTTGATGCTGGCATTGAGTACTATGGGCTCGAGGATCGCATTACGCCGCTTGAGCTTGCTTGGGATGATGACTGGGATTTGGTTGGACCGGTCGCGAAAACGGTGGATGTTGCCTTTGCCAGTCGGTCGGTTACGACGACCGATCTAAAAGGTGCGCTTGCCAAGCTCGACCGTACGGCTCGTCGGCGTTGTGCTGTCACGATGGTCGCCAACTCCAGCCCGCGCTATGATCTGCACTTGATGAACGCTATCGGCGCCTCGGTTACCTGCAGCAATGGCTTTGTGTACGCCTTCAACATCCTCATTCAGATGGGTGCGTTGCCGCAGGTTACATACTTTGAATCGCCTCGTCGCGATACCTTCGATAGCCTTGAGGCAGGCGTGGCGGATTTTTCCCGTATGCTCGAGCATGGCAACGAGGATAAGATCGACCGCCTGCGCGCCTATATCGCTCAGCACATGATCGAAAACCCCCATGCCGGCGAGCCGGGCTCCAAGGGCGTGCCGCAGGGGCGCTATATGCTCGACCATATCCGTAAGGTTCGCTGGGCGTTTATTGCATGGGAACCGGTCTCTGAATCCCGCTCGTAGCCCGTTCACAGCCCGCACTGCCCATCACCTCGGCATCCGCATTCTTTTTGAACTGGGCAAACGCGCTCCACACCGCGCCGTTCCTGCGCTATCGTGGGACAGCTCACGTAGATTAAGGCCCCGTCGCGGGGCGCCCCATACATAGAAAGCGAGAACCCATGGCACTGACAGGAGCCCAGGTCAAGCAGCTTCGCAGCATGGCCCATCACCTCAACCCCGCCATCATCATCGGTAAGTCCGATGTCAACGAGGGCACCGTCGAGCAGACGGTCGCCTACCTGGAGAAGCACGAGCTCGTTAAGTGCTCCGTGCTCGATGGCTCCAGTCTTTCCGCCCGCGAGGCCGCCGAAGAGCTCGCTGAGCGTTGCCACGCCGAGGTCGTCCAGGTCATCGGCCGCAAGTTCTCGCTGTATCGCGAGTCCTCGCGCAAGGACATCGAGAAGATCAAGCTCGTCTAAGAGCCAATGATCCGACGAGCCAACACATAGCGAGCTTACGGGTGCCCAAGTACTTCGGGCGCCCGTTTTTTATCGCTCGACCAGCACGCGATTGAGCCGCCCCTCCACCAAGCGCTCGTATAGACGCCGCGTCTCGGGCTCGGGCACGCCATTGACCTGCTCCCTTAGATGGTGCATATGCCCGCTGTACAGCTCGACGATATCGCGCCGCCGCCCCGCCGCACTGTAGACGCGCATGGCGCAGCGCACCATATCCTCACGCGCTGTTTCCTGCCGAAGCCCCGACTCCGCCAGCCAAATCGCCGACTGCAGATCGTTTTCTTCTAGAGCGGCATTTGCTCCCTTAATCATGCAATCGATGTACTTTGACTGCATAATGCGCCGCATGCGCAAAAAGTAGGTGGGATTACAGCCATTGGGAACATACAGCGGTCCGGCATAAAGCTGCTCAATCTTAAGGCACAGCTCAACTAAATGGGGCCCGCGCGCACCCGTGCGATTTCCCAAAACCTCGCGGCTTATCTGGTCAAACAGCCGTACATCGGTCTTGACGTAGTCGCCGTTGAGTCCGATGCATTCATTTTGGATGAGCACACACGACTTGCCATCCGGCGTCGGTCCCAAAGCCGACCGCAAGCGCGATATCGTCGAGTACAGGTTGTTGCGGGCGCTATTGAACTCGGCATGGGGCCACAACTCCATTGCCAGCGTCTCGCGGTCGACGAGCGCATCCATGCCCAGTGCAAGCCGCTCGGCAAGCGTCGCCGCCTTCTTGCGGCGCCACATTTTGTCCGTGATGGGAAACCCGTCGCGCTCGGCGCGGAACGCACCAAACATGCGAATCTCGATATGGTCGATGGTATCAACGGCTTCAACCTCGCCAGCCTGGAACAGGCGCTCGCCCTCCCCTTCCAAATCGTCGCGCAGCGAGTACCGCGACAGCTCGCGCACGGGAAGCTTCTTGCGAATCCTGGTCGCCGGCTCGCCCAGACAATGCATGGCAAGGCGCGCAAAGAGCCGATACGATGGTTCCAGAATCCCCGCGCGATTCATGGACATCCAGGCCGCAAGATCGCTATCTCGCCCCGCGCAAGCCAAATGCAGCGCCACCATCCAGGCTTCTGCACCACCAACCTGCGTCTGGCTTATATCGAGCAACTCCGCTTCCTCGCGTACCGAAACCATCGAGGTGTTACGCAGATACGCCGCGCGCTCCAGCAGCAATGCGTTATCGCGCATGTACGCAATCGACTCCTCGGCAAGTTTGAGCACTTGGACCGCACGGAACTTTGCATTAACCGGCCGTCCCTCTGCCAGCGACTGCCAGCCTTCTAGCAACAGGCCAAACAGCTGAATCTGGTTGTCGCGCATGCGCACGGCAAAACGATCGAGCTCGTTGAACGCCGCGTCGTCGGTTACCGGCAGGCCGGAAAGGAGCCGCCGTGCCGCCAACACCATGCGCACCCAGATAGCCATCGCCTTAAGCCCACGCACGTCGAGCGCCTCCCGCACCACCGTCATCTCGTCGTCGCGCTCGTCGGTTCCCGTAAACGACCCGTCAAAGAGCTCCACCAGCATGCTATCGGCCCGTATAACAATCCCCGCGATGTCGAGCTCACAGTCGTAGGCCTTGCTCGTTTTGAGCTGCTGTAGAACGCCGCCGTCATCTCCCCGCTCGGTCAGGCAGCGCTTGACCTCGATATGCGCGGACAACATATCGAGTGCGGTATGGGATGTCTCGATTTCTGGCACGGCCAGGTTCGTAGGAAGCCCAAGCCCGTTGTCCCCATAGCAAACAGCCGTCAGTGTCTGGGCCGCCCTCCATGAAACAGGGTCTATTTCGCAGGCCGCCCGTTCGCCCCCGCGCTCGATAACCGATGCCATATAGCGAGCGAGCTTTGTATTGGACACGCTGACCGCTGCCAGATATACGCCAAGCGCCTCGGCAGGCGTTGGCTCTGGAGCCGGATCGTCGGCATCGATCGTGCCCAGCGCTGCTCGGCAGATATCGGCCCCGTGCCCCGTCAGAGCTAGATCGACCCCATACTGCCCAGCAAGTTCAAGGACCGCTTCACGGTCCAAAAAGGCGTCCGCCAGGCCCATCGCCGCATCGCATCTACCCGCCTTAAGCAAAATCCGGGCCGCCCTCGAAACAAGTTCGGGGCGAACCTCGGCCACCAACTTACGCAAACGCAAGCGTCCGTTATCCTCCGTGCCCAGACACGTAAAACTCCGCTCGGCGGGATCCAAGCCAAAGATCGGGTAGTCGCGTACAAAGTAGGACTGGTCGACCATCGACAGCCTCACCCCGCAAGCCTCGAGTTCTGCGATATTGCCCTCGCCCATCAAAATCATGAGACATGCCACGCAAAACAGCGCATTATTGTCGAGCGAAGCCAGATCGACAAGTGCCGCGCCATATACGTTGACAATCTCGTTTTCGAGCAGACCGGCTACGTCGCCTTGGCCATACAGACCCGTCTGCAATGCCGAGACGAGCTCGGGCACACCCTGCGTGAGCTGATAAAAGTCGAGCGATGTGCTGATCGAAAACGCCGATGCCCACGCCGAATACTCATAGGCATGCACCTTGAGCATCTGCGCATTGATCTTAACCGAATCGCCCAGCCCATGAATCAGCTGACGATTTGAAGGACGGCAGGAGATAAAGACCCCTACCCCCATGGCGCGCAGGCCGCGAATCCTGTCGATGAGGTCTTCGGTATCGCGCTGATCGAGGTTTGGCACATTATCAATCGCGATAAGGGAGTGCGGTTTGTCTTTGAGTTCTTCGGTGACCACCTCGAGCTGCATAAACACCTCGCGCCCAGTGGCGCGATCGGCCTCGATAATCCGCACGGGGCCTCGCGTCGGGTCGCATTTAACCTCATGGGTGTACTGCAGCAGCACCGAGGTCTTCCCAAACCCGTCGGGCGCATAAAGAACCACGATGCCGGCCTTTCGGCCCTTGGCGATAAGCTCATTCATCAAGCGTTCGCGTCGCACCATATAGCCTCCGCCCAGCGGCATCAGCTCGAGGTCGTCTATACTGCCCAAATCGTTTACCATGCCCGCTCCTCAACTCGACCGTATGGACACTGTAGCCGCAAGACCATACAAGCCGCGCTATGAATAGAGCGACCTTGTGTTTTAGGTTGTCTTTTGGTACGCAAGCGGCAAGTTTTTGTACAGCGAGGGCCGATTGTTATTAATCCCCCGACTAATCGGTCTTTAAGCAGGTAAATGAGCTTGTCAGCTTGTCCCATCTAAGCGGCAGTGTAACGCAAATGAACAAGGTTCAGCCATGTCATTCAACTCGCCTAGCACCCGCTACCGTCTACGACCTTTTAGTGGCATTTTTGCATAGAATCTGGTATGGAATGAATCAAGCTGTTGGGCATCCGGCATTCGTCAAGCTTGCGGCAAGATTTTGGTCAAGCGGGCGGAGAGGGATAACAAAAAGGCCCCCGCAAAGCGGAGGCCTTAGGCAAGGCTATGTCGAGATGCAGGATTCGCGCTACTCGCAGAGCGAGAGGGCGGCCTCGTCGGCAACGACAACGCAGTTGGTGTGCAGCTGCAGGATCGAAGCCGGGCACGCGGGCGTAACCGGACCATAGCACATGTCATGCACGGCTTGAGCCTTGGCCTCGCCGTTGGCGACGACCAGGATCATGCGGGCATACATGATGGTCTGGGTACCCATGGTGTAGGCCTGACGGGGAACATCGTCGATGCTGTCGAACAGGCGGCTGTTGGCCTGAATGGTGCTCTCGGTGAGGTCGACGCAGTGCGTACCCTTGGAGAAGTGGTCATCGGGCTCGTTGAAGCCGATGTGGCCGTTGTTGCCAATGCCGAGCAGCTGCAGATCCGGGTAACCGGCGGCGGCGACGATCTTGTCGTACTCAGAGCAGGCAGCGGCGGCGTCGGGGTTGGAACCGTCGGGCACATGCGTGTTGTTCAGGTCGATGTTGATGTGATCGAAGAAGTTCTCACGCATAAAGTAGTGATAGCTCTGGGGATCGTCGTGCGAAAGGCCGCGATACTCGTCCAAGTTGTAGGTGCTGACCTCGGCAAAGTCGACGTCGCCCTTCTCGTACCAAGCAGCGAGCTGCTTGTAGGCACCGATCGGGGTGGAGCCGGTGGCAAGGCCCAGCACACAGTCGGGCTTGAGGATAACCTGCGCCGAGATGATATTGGCGGCCTTGCGGCTCATATCCTCGTAGTCTTTAGCTTTAATGATCTTCATTACGCGTCCTTTCTCGTACAAGAGAGGCAAGGCTCCCCTTACAAGCACTTGCCCGCGGCCCGCGTCGGCCGCAACCAACGTGTGCGGCCACCAGGGCGAGGTCGCGTAATGTATGTGTCTCGTGTCTAGCCGCGTCGAGGCCCCTGCCCGTCCACGGTGACCCGAAGCCTTTTAGCTTCGGACAAATCCCATCTTGCCACGGAGGGCGTCCTCTTTCAAGGGCGCCCTCCGTAAACGTGTTTGAATTGTAGGCTAATGGCCACGTGTACTTGCTAGCGCTCGCGAGCAACGATGAGCTGGTCCATCTCTTCGACATGCACGCCAACGGAGCCCTTGATGCTCGAGAACTCAACGGAGTTGCACACCAAGATGGGAACCGTCACATCATAGCCCTCGGCAGCAATTGCCTCGCGATCGAACTCAATGAGCACATCGCCCTTATGGACGATGTCACCCACTTGCGCATGTACGGTAAAGTGCTTGCCCTCAAGCTGAACAGTGTCCAAACCAACGTGGATGAGCACGTCCAAGCCATCGACCGTGTTAAGCGCAACAGCGTGTCCCGTGGGAAAAATGGCCTCGACCTTGGCATCAGCCGGTGCAATCACACGCGTGCCGGTAGGCTGAATCGCCACGCCCTGGCCCAAAAGGCCGGTGGCAAATGTCTGGTCATTTACCTCGGAAAGCGGAATGACATCGCCCGAGATGGGAGCATCCAGCGTAAGGACTCGACCACGCATACCAAAAGACCTTAGGACTTTAGTGAACATGATCCCCCTCGGACATACCAATCAACCAAAATAGCTTTAACAGTTTACCACTTGGCACCCGTTTTTGACCATTAGGGAAGTTCGCGCTTGACAACCTCGACGATGTCGTCGACAACGCGCTGGGTCAGCTCGTGCGTCTCGGCCTCGGCCATCACGCGGACCAGCGGCTCGGTACCGCTCGGGCGCACCAAGATGCGGCCGCGACCGTTGAGCTCCTTCTCGGCGGCAGCGACGGCGTCCCAAATGGGCTGGCAATCGTCCAGGCCGGCCTTGTTGTCCGAATGCACGTTGACGAGCACCTGCGGGTACTTCTTCATGATGCCGGCAAGGTCGGTGAGGGTACGGCCGGTGCGCTTGAGCACGGCCAAAAGCTGCAGGGCCGTCACCAAGCCGTCGCCGGTGGTGTTGTGCTCCAGGAAGATGATGTGGCCGGACTGCTCGCCGCCGATGACAGCACCGTCCTCGAGCATACGCTCAAGAACATAGCGGTCGCCCACGGCGGTCTGGACCATCTCGAAGCCCTGCTCCTTCATGGCGATGGAGAAGCCCAGGTTGCACATGACGGTCGAGACGATCTCGGAGTTGGCGAGCTTGCCGCGAGCAGCAAGGTCGGAGCCGCAGATAGCCAGGATGTAGTCACCATCGATCTCGTTGCCCTCACTGTCCACGAACAGCACGCGATCGGCGTCGCCGTCGTGGGCCAGACCGATGTCGGCGTGAGTGCGCAGCACGAGCTCGCGCAGGGGCTCAAGGTGCGTGGAGCCGCACTCGACGTTAATATCGGTGCCGCAGTAATCGGTGTTGATGGCATGGACCGTGGCGCCCAGGCGCTGCAGCGCGGCAGGCGTGGTCTGGCACGAAGCGCCGTGACCGCAGTCGACGGCAACAACCAGGCCATCGAGCTTAAGACCGTCGAGCGTGCTGATGGCATGATCGACATAGGCCTTGCGGGCGTCCTTCATCTTGATGATGTGACCCACACCGGCGCCGGTCGGCAGCGTGTCGGCAGCCATGGCCTCCTCGGACATGACCCAGGCGCTGATCTCTTCCTCGACAGCATCGGGAAGCTTCATGCCCTTGCGGCTAAAGAACTTGATGCCGTTGAACTCCGGCGGATTGTGCGAAGCAGAGATGACGATGCCGCCGTCAAGCTCGTTTTGAACGGTGAGCAATGCCACGGCCGGCGTAGGAATGACGCCGCAGCAGTGCGGACGGCCGCCCTCGGCCATAATGCCGGCGGTCAGAGCACTCTCGAGCATGGTGCCCGAAAGACGCGTATCGCGACCGATGCAAATGTCCGGACCAAGGAACTTGGTCGCCGCACGACCCAGGCGAAACGCGAGGTCGCACGAGAGGTCGGCGTTGGCGACGCCACGGACGCCGTCGGTACCGAAGATGTTCTGGGGCATAGGATCGCTCCTTCCCAAGTGGGCAAAACGCAGCCGCCCACCCTAGTCGAAAAGAAAAGCGGGACCCACCGAGCAATCGGTAGGCCCCGCTTGTACATTGTATCTCGTAAGGAGATAAAACCTTAGCGCTTGGAGAACTGGGGAGCGCGGCGGGCCTTCTTGAGGCCGTACTTCTTGCGCTCGACCACGCGAGCATCGCGCGTAAGGAAACCGGCCTTCTTGAGGTCAGCACGGTAATCGCCAGCGTTCAGAAGAGCACGAGCGATGCCCAGGCGCAGAGCGCCGGACTGACCGGAGATGCCGCCGCCATCGCACAGAGCGATAACGTCGAACTGACCGGCGGTGTCGGTCACCTTGAAGGGAGCAAGGGCGTTCTCAACGAGCTGATGACGGCCGAAATACTGCTCGGCGTCACGCTTGTTGATGGTCACCTTGCCGGTGCCGGGGACGAGACGGACGCGGGCGACGGCGTTCTTACGACGGCCGGTACCCTGGTAGACAACGGTGTTCTCAGCCATCTTTAAGCCTCCAGCTCAATCTTCGTGGGGTTCTGGGCAGCGTGCGGATGCTCGGCACCAGCGTAGACCTTAAGCTTGGTCATCTGGGCACGGCCGAGGGTGGTCTTGGGCAGCATGCCGCGAACGGCGCGCTCGATGACCTTCTCCGGGTGCTTCTCCATAGCCTGGCGGAAGCTCTCAGCCTTGAGGCCGCCGTTGTAGCCGCTGTGGCGATAATAGGTCTTCGTGTCGGCCTTGTTACCGGTAAGCTGGACCTTATCGGCGTTGATGACGACAACGAAGTCGCCGCAGTCGCTGTTGGGCGTGAACTGGGGCTTGTTCTTACCGCGCAGGATCATTGCGATCTGGGTGGCAAGACGGCCCAGGACAGCACCATCGGCGTCGACGAGAACCCAGTTGCGCTGGACCTCGCCCTGCTTGGCGTAGTGAGTCGATTTCGAAATCACTTAGACTCCTCCATGTACAGTACGTGTTGTTACAGAGATTCACGGGGCTCTGCAAGTAACCCGTCCATATTACCCCGCTCGCCGCCCGAGTCAACAGGTATTTTGGCTCCGACCAGAGTTTCTGCACATGTCGTCCATGGGTCATAACGTCGCGACGCTAGCGCTCGACAAACGCCTCGATATCTCCCAATAAGCGCTTTGCCTCCTGGCGGCCCTGAATATACAGGTCGAGAAGCTTTGCCGGATCGTGCTCAACGTGACCGACTTCGACCGGCTTTTGCGGAGCAACGACCAGCGCGCGGCCCTCACGCTCATACTTCCACAGGTGCATGCGCTGGATGTTGTAGCGGTCGTGGCGCGTCTCGATAGCCTCGAGCAGGTAGGGGTAGTCGGCATAGCGGGCGCGCGCGGCAGGCATAAACTCGTAGGGCTTTTTCTCGTACGAGCGGTCCTGCGTGACAATGACAACCGCGCGCTCGAAGCCGGCCTCCTCCAGCACATGCTCGATAGGAACCGAATCGGCCACGCCGCCGTCGACGTATTTGTGCCCGTCGATCTCGACCGGCGGCGTCACCAGCGGCAGCGACGTCGATGCGCGCACGGCGTCGAGGTCAAGTACGGCGCTTTTGACCGGCAGGTACGCGGCGGTTCCAAAGAGCATGTCCGTCGCGACGGCGTACATCTCGATGGGGCTCGCGTCGAACGCCTCGTTGTCAAAGGGATCCAGGCGGTCCTGGACATCGTTGAAAATAAAGTCGTAACCCACAATAGAGCCCGTGGACGCAAACGATGCGGCGCCCATGAAGCGGCTGTCGTTGCAGAAAGCCAGGTTGATGCGGTTGGCACGGCCGATCTGGTGCGACTTGTAGTTGACGCCGTTGAGCGCACCGGCCGAAACGCCGTACACCGCCGGAATTTCGACACCGGCCTCCATGAGAACGTCGAGCACGCCGGCGGTAAATTGCCCGCGAAAGCTGCCGCCCTCCAGGACGAGCGCGACCTTGCCGGCGTTCTTTGCCTTATCTTCTGCAGTCATATTGACCTCCTGCCGTTGCGTTTTGGCCTTCTTCTACCCAGTTTTGGAATGGAGGGCGCATAGGTTTTGGAGTTGAGAAGATGGAGCGGAAAGCGCGTCCCAGTTTGAGTCGGGATTCCGGGATGCGCTTTCCGCTTGGACCGCCGTTGGGAAAGCATGTCCCGTTCTGAGCGCGGATTCCGGGATGAACTTTCCGCCTGGGCCGCCATTGGGAAAGCGCGTCCCACCCTGCGTTGCCGTAGCGTTTGCTTAACGCTCGCGCCCTGCGCAGAGTTCGATTCTCCGCGGTGCGGGGTTCCGTTGGTGCGGGGCATGGCCGGCTGAGATTCGAAAAACATCGCATCGGTTCTGGGCTGGGGCATTGCGCGGAGAATCCCCGTATTTGCTTCGCAAATACGCACCGGCTTCGGCCGCCTGCCGGCGTCCTCGCCCGCTCGCTACAAACGCTTCGCGTTTGCTTAACGCTCGCGCCCTGCATAGAGTTCGATTCTCCGCGGTACAGACAAGAAATAAAAAGGCAGGTAGATATAAGTATCTACCTGCCTGTAACTATTGGTGGAGCTGGCGTTCATTCGGTCGAACACCTCGCCACCTGGACCTATAGCGCCAGGCAGCGACGGATTATCGCCCAAGCCGGCAGAATCGTCAAACGTGAACGCCACGCGCAGGCCGTCGTCATCGTCGGGGCCGCCCAGCACCACGCGCGCCACGAACGTGCGCAGGAGCTGCGCGTCGTCCACCTCGGCGGCGGCCATGCCCTCAAGCCAGAACAGCGCGCGGTCGTAGTCAAGGCGGGCGGCCTCAAGGGCCTCGGCCGTGCGCAGCTCGTCCTTGAGGAGCGCCTGCCGCTGCTTCAGCGCGTCTATGCGCTCCTTGCCGCCCGGCGGCGCGATGCCCGACTCGATGGCCGCCCATATGTTGGAGAACGCCGTCTCGATCTTGGCCAGCTCGCCCTTTATGGTCTCGCTCAAGGGCTTCTCGTCGGCGCGCTCCTCCTCGGCGTCGGCCAGCATGCGAGCGATGCGCTCGCGGCTGTCGGCGCTGCCCAGGGCCTCGCGCACGGCGTCGGCCACGCGCTTCTCCACGACATCGCGGCGCACGGTGCGCCCGCAGCTGCGGCAGCGGTAGTAGTGATAGGGCCTGCCCGACTTGCCCGTGCCGCTGGTGCCGGTCATCAGCCCGCCGTCGCGCCCGTCGTAGAGCTTGCCCGTGAGCGGGAAGTCCCACGCTTCGGTCTTGGCGCGGGGCCTGTGCGAGTCCTCAAGCATCCGTATCACCCTCTCCTCGTCATCCATGGGAACGATGGCGGGCATGCCGCCGGGCACGACCACGCCCGCGTAGCGGTACTCCCCGCCGTTCTCCCGCCGCATCAGTATGCGGCGCACCGTCTGGAAGCGCCACTTGCCGCCGCGCTTGGTGCGGTACGGCTCCCAGGCGCGCACCACGTCGGCCACCGACTTGCCCGACAAGACCATGCGCACGCCCAGGCGGATGGCGGCGGCCTCCTCCTCGTTGACCACGTAGCGCCCGTCCACTATGTCCCAGCCGTAGCGCACGCAGCCGTTGGCCATGCACCGCTCGGCGTTCTTCTGTATGCCGTCGCGTATGCGCTCGCCGTCGAGCGCGCTCTCGTACTCCGCCAGCACCTCCAGCATGCCCAGCTGCAGCACGCCCGCCGAGCCGTCCGAAATGTCCTCGCCCGCGTACAGTATCTCGACGCGGCAGCGGCGCAGCATGATGCGCGCCATGGCCATCTCGTCGCGGTTGCGCATGATTCGGGTAACTTTATATATGACCACGAAATCGAACAGCCCTCGCTTGGCGTCGGCCATCATGCGCTGGAACTCGGCGCGGTCGGTGTTGGTGCCCGTCTGCGCGAAGTCGCAGTACGTGGCCACCACGCGCAGGTCGTTCTCGGCGCAGTAGGCGCGGGACTTCTCCACCTGTATCTCTATGGACTCGCCGCGCTGGTTGTGGCTCGAGAAGCGGGCGTATATCGCCGCGCGCCCGCCCACGGCTACTCCATCTCGTCGGCGGCCTGGAACCACACCACCGTGCCGATCACGCGCACGGGTCCGTCGTCCATGCCGAAAATCATGTCCTCGTAGTCCTCGAAGCTATCCGCCGACAGCATCAGCTTGGTGCTGCCCTTGTACCAGCGGCGCATGACCGCGCGGTAGTCCTCGGTCTCCACCACGGCGATGGACCCGTTGGCGGGCTGGCGGTCGGGGTCGACCAGCACGTGGCTGCCCTCGGGTATGACGCGGTTCATGCAGTCGCCCTCGACCTCCAGGGCGAACGCGCGCGGGTGGCCGGCGCACACCGAGGCGGGCACCTCAACGCGGTGCGCTATCTCCTCCTCGTCGGCGAGCGCGCCGGCATGCACGCGCCCGAGCGTGAGCAGCGGCACGGTTGCGCTGCTGGCCACCACGGGCATGGCACCGGCGGGCATATAGGAGCTGCCCTTGGGCTTTTTGGTCACGGGGTCAATCTGATCCATTCCGCCGTCTTCTATAAGGTGTGACTTACTAATCTGATAGCAGGCCGCCATGCGCTCAATAGCTCCCATACGGGGTTCGGAGCGGCCATTTTCCCACTGCGAAACGGCGTTACCTGTCACACCTGCAATCTCACCCAGTTCATCCTGGGTAACGTCGAAAATCTGCCGTAACTTCTTTATGTTGTCGGATATCGGCATCTTAACTCCTTCCAGGACTTAAATTTATTTTCAATTTTACCAAAATTAATCTTGACCGTGTTCTGAAGATTAATTACAGTTATGGACAGAAAGGAGGGAGTATGAAGTCACTCAAGCAGGCGCGCATGAGCAAGGGCGTAACCAAGAAGGCAATGGCTGAACATCTGGGCATTTCAGGACCTACATACGATGTTTATGAAGACCACCCCGACCGTATGCGCATCGAGACGGCTAAAAAGGCCGCCGACTTCTTGGGCTACAAACCCGAAGAAATTTTTTTCGCTTCAAACTGTAATTAGATTTACCTATCAGAAAAGGAGACACACCATGACCACCAAGAGCCACCAGCCCGAGTTCGTCGCCGAGATCATCGGCAAAACGCTCGACCACCTCATCGACGACCGCAAGCGCGTGGCCGTCAACTTCGAGCTGGCCGAGAACGGCTGCATGGAGGAGACGCACGGCAGCCTCAAGCGCCGCATCGCGGCCATGTGGGGCTTCCAGACGAGCGGCATCGAGCTTCTGGAGGCGAGCACGACGTGGTTCGAGCTCGGCGGCATGCAGTTCAACGTCTACAGCTCCGTGCAGTTCAGCGTGAACGGCAAGGGCTGGAGCACCGACTTCAAGACCATCGCGCGCGACACCGCGTACGACGAGAAGGAGTAGGCCATGCTGAACGAGGTGACCGTACGGGGGGGGGTTCACCGCCCTCAACGTGAAGAGCGGCAAGTGCGTGCTGCAGTTTGAGCTGGACCCGAAGTTCCGTGACTTCATCCCCAAGCTGGTGGAGTTCACGGGGCAGATGCTCAACATCCACGTGTACGACGACCAGGAGGTGATGTTCGTGGATAGGGACACCGGTGAGGTCGCCTACGAGGACGCCCCGCTGCTTCTGCCGGGCGTCGCGGGCGAATGACCCCGATACAGCGCGCCATGTGCGACGAGTGCGCCGCCATGATGCGCGAGTTCTACAAGGACCCAGAGAACGAGAGGAAGTTCCAGGAATGGAAAAGATCAAGGGAAAGAGGGTGCGCGTCGCAGCCGGCAAGCGAAAGACGCGCACCGCAACGGTTCACTTCCGAACCGAGACCAGTGTAACACCCGAGCAGCGCCGCGAGAGGCTGCAGGCCGTTTTCGCCGCCCTGTTCGTCTGCGCGTGCATCGCCGCCACATGGGCGCTGGAGGCAACAGTATGGCCGAGGTAGACGCCAAGGCCCAGGCCCTCGTGGCCAAGGCGTGCGGCTGGGTTGCCTCGAACCCCGATACATGGGCGAAGCTGCGCCGCATCTGCTACCGCCTGATGCTGGAGGGCCACGTCATCCAGCGCGACAACGTGTACACCCTGGCGTGCCAGAACGGCATGACCGTGAGCGAGGCCAGCGAGTTCAAGCGCGACCACAACCTGTGGAGCGTGCTGTCCCGCTACATGGTGCTGCAGCGCCCCTCCATGCTGGCCGCCGTGAGCTTCCGCCGCACGCCGGTGGACTCCGTGGACCTGGTGGGCACGTGGGAGGCCATCGTGGGCCCAGCCGTTTTCGCCGCCTCCACGCTAACCGAGGCGCAGGGCATCTACGACAGGGGCGCGCAATGAGGTGCACCGTCACGGTCGATGGCCGAATGCCGAGCCTGAACGACTACATCAGCGCCGAGCGCGCCAACCGCTACAAGGCGGCGGCCATGAAAAAGCGCGAGACGGCGCGCGTGAGGGCGGCGGCCATGCAGCAGCGCGCGCCGCGCTTCGAGCGCCGGGTGACCGTGCGCACCACGTTCTACGAGCCCGACATGCGCCGCGACGCCGACAACGTGGGCTTCGCGCGCAAGTTCGTGCTCGACGGCCTGGTGGCGGCGGGCGTAATCAAGGACGACTCCCGCAAGTACGTGGAGCAGTGTCCCGACAGGGTGCTCACCGACAGGGCGCGCCCCCGCGTGGTCGTGGAGGTGAGCGACGAGTGACCCGCCGAGACAAGGGCAGGCCACACAGGGCGTGGCGCAAGGCCGACCTCGACCGCATAGCCGAGCTGGCGGGAAAGGTGCCCGCCCGCGAGATTCGCCGCGAGCTGCGGCTGTCCAAGAACCAGTTGGATAACGCGCGGCGCGTGATCAACGCCAGCGGCGGCCACGTGTCCCTGCGCTGCTACCGCCACCGCCTGGAGCTGTGCCCGTCGTGCGGGTGCCGCAGGGCGACCCTCGGCAAGGACGGCATCTGCGAACCGTGCAGACGCCAGCAGCAGCTTGAGGCCATAGAGGCCCGCATAGCCGAGCTGCTGCCGAGGCTGACCGCAGAGGAGCGCCGCACCTACGAGCGCACCGAGTGCGGCCGAGAGAGCCGCGCCGACCCCATGCCGCAGGCCCCGGACACCTCGGGCATGAGCCGCTACGCCGCCGACAAGGCAGCAGAGGCGCACGACGAGGCCATGGAACGGTGGCTGTGCCGTTACCTGTACCGCAGGGTCAAGGCGGCGCAGAAGCGCAAGGAGCGCATAGAGAAAAAAGTTCCGAAATCCTGAAAAGTTTTTATCACTTTTAGTTTTCCCAGTTAGGAGACCCAAATGCTCACGGAAATCATCAGCAAGACCGTCGCGGACAAGACGGTGGACAGCATCCTGAGGCGCATCGAGCGCGCCGTCCCCGTGCCCGAGCCGGGCGACGGCGGCTTCGACGCCGCCATGCGCCAGGCGTTCAACATGGGGGCCGCCTGCATGGCCGCGCAAATCAAGAACGGCCCCGTGCCCACCAAGCGCATCGCGCTCATGGGCGAGGTGGCCCGCGTGGCGTGCCGCGCCCGCCTGGTGGGCATAGAGTGCCGCGTGGTCGTAGACGAGGGGGCCCGCGCATGCAATCGCTAGAGGAGGTCGCGATCTGCGACGTGTACCCCTACGAGCGCGCCGACGGCGAGCCGATGAACCCGCGCGACTTCACCACCAGGGAGAGCGCCGAGCACATCGCGGCCCTGGCCGCGCAGTTCAAGGCCAACCGCCTCAACCCCGGCCAGCCCGTCATGAAGCCCATCCTGTACAAGGAGGGCGGCATCTACTGGATCATCGACGGCGAGTGCCGCGTGCGCGCCATGCGCTCCATCGGCACCGAGCGGTTCCTGGCCGAGGTCTACGACGACCTGGACGGCGCCGAGCTGGCGCGCGTGGAGGCCGCCAAGGCCATGGTGGAGACCGACGCCAAGCTGGGGCTGACCGCCGAGGAGAAGTCGCGCGGCGTGCAGACCATGCTGGCGCTCGACATTCCCGACGAGGAGGTGGCCGTGGCCGCCCGCACCGACGCGGGCACCGTGGCCAAGGCGCGCCGCGCCGCCCGCAGGGTGCAGGACGCCGCCTACGACATGACGCTCGACCGCCTGGCCGCCATCGCCGAGTTCGAGGGCGACGACGAGGCCGTGGCCGAGCTGCGCGACTGCAAGCAGTCCGAATGGCAGCGCGTGTACGCGGGCCTGAAGGCCGAGGCCGAGCAGAGGCGCAACCGCGCCGAGGTGGTGGCGGTGCTTGCCGACGCGGGCGTCGAGTTCGTCGACGAATGCCCCGAGGGCTTCGCCGCATGCCGCACGTTTTCCGACTACCGCCCCGACCTGGCGGCGCTGGACGCCTACGTGGCCGACAACGCGGGCGCGGGGCTTCTGGCCGAGGAGACGTCGTTCGGCGTGACCCTGCTGGCGCCGGTGGCCGAGGGGGCCGACGAGGCCGCACAGGCCGCAGCCCAGCGCAAGGCCGACTTCCAGGCCGCCTACGAGGACGGCGCGAAGGCCCGCCGCGAGTGGCTTACCGCCCACGCGGGCGACCTCAAGTCGATGCGCCGCACAGCTCTGGCGCTGACCGCGTTCGCCATGGAGGCCGAGGCCGTGGAATCGTTCGAGGAGCTGCTGGGCCGACCCATCGACCGCACGCCCACCGAGCTGGCCGCGGCCATGGGCTGGCGGGCAGCGTGGAACATGAGCGGCTGGACGGCCTGGAGCCTCATGGAAGGCGGCAGCTCCGTGTACGTCAACCGAGCGACGGTCGAGAACGTGACCATCATCTACGAGGCCATGAAGGCCGACGGCTACGAGCCGAACGCGGCCGAGACGGAAACCTACGAGGCGTGCATGGCGCGCCTGGGAAGCGAGGAGTAAATGAGCGAAGCAGTTGAGGCCGAGATCATCGAGCCCGAGGAGGCGTCAGAGCTGACCGTGGCGTACTCCCCCGCCGTGATCGAGGCCAACTTCGACGCCCTGGAGGCGCACGTGCGCAGGCTGGTGGCCGACTACGAGGGCGCGACCTACGACATGGGCAAGGACGAGAACGTGAAGGCCGCCAAGCGCGACCGCGCCTACCTCAACGGCATCGCCAAGGAGATAGACGAGCGCCGCAAGGCCGTGAGCCGCGAGTACACGAAGCCCCTGGCCGCGTTCGAGGACAGGTGCAAGGCCGTGGCGGGCATCGCGAAGCAGGCAGCCGACGGCATCAAGGCGCAGCTGGACGAGGCCGAGGAGGAGCGCCAGCTGCGCGCGTACGCCAAGCTGCGGGAGCACTACGAGGAGTTCGCCGGGCTGCTGGCCCCCGTCGTGCCCTATGAGCGTTTCCACGAGAAGCAGTGGACCAACAAGACCTTCGGCGAGGTGAAGGCATTCAAGGCCCTGGAGGCCAAGGTAGAGCGCCTGGCCCAGGACTGGGAAACCCTCAAGGCGCAGTTCCAGGGCGAGCCGTTCTACGACGAGGCCGAGCGCGAGCTGTTCGCCACCCTGGACCTGGGCGCGGCCATAACGGCGGCGCACAAGGCCGAGGAGGAGCGCCGGCGCATCGCCGAGCTGAAGGCGGCCATGGAGCCGGAACCCGTGGAAGAGCCCGAACCCGAACCCGAAGCGGTGCCCGAGCCCGCGGAATGCCAGCCCGCAGAGTTCCCGCAGCCGCTTGAGCAGATGCCCGAGCCGCAGCCCGCGCCCATGCCCGCCCCGGTGCCGCCAGCGCCGCCCGCACCGGCACCCGTGGCCATGGCGGGCGACCCGTGGACGGTCGTGGTGCCGTGCGCCACGCGCGAGCAGATGCAGGGCGTCGCGGCGGCCCTCAAGGCGCAGGGCGTCGTGGGCACCATCATGCACGGCACGGTGGGCCAGGTTTACGAGCGAATGAACGGAGGCTACTAGCATGACCCAGGAACAGCAGCCCATCGACCTCATGGCGGCCGTTGCCCGCGTGCAGCGCGCCGTGGTGGTGCCCAAGGCCAAGTACAACGCTTTCGGCAAGTTCAGCTACCGCAGCTACGAGGACATAGTGGCCGCGCTGAAGGAGCCGTGCGCCAAGGAGGGCCTGGCGTTCTTCATGACCGACGAGCTGGTGCAGATAGGCGACCGCTACTACGTGAAGTCCACGGCGTGCGTGTTCCCCGCCGAGGGCGGCGAGGGCCTGCTGCAGGTGAGCGCCTACGCCCGCGAGGACGAGCACAAGAAGGGCTCGGACGACGCCCAGGTGACCGGCATGGCGTCGAGCTACGCCCGCAAGTACGCGCTGTGCGGCGCGTTCGCCATCGACGGGCAGAGCGATCCCGACGCCATGGAGGAGCAGCCCGCGCCCGAGGAGAAGCAGCCGCCCGCAGACGGACCCTTCACGGCCCACTGCCGCAGCTGCGGGGCGCGCTACCAGTTCGCCAGCATGCCGCAGTACATGGAGTTCGTGGCCAACAGCCCGTGCTGCCCGCGCCCCGACTGGCAGGTGGAGTAGATGCAGGCGCTCACCGAGGAGCTGGACGAGCTGACCGACAGGCTGGAGGCCGAGCTGAAGACCTGCAAGGAGTCGGGCTGCCAGTACGCCGAGAACGAGGCCGAGTACCGCAAGGCCCTGCGCATCGCCATCCTGAACGAGCGCCAGAAGGGCACGCCCGTCACCATCATCGGCGACGTGTGCCGGGGCCAGGAGCAGATAGCGGAGGCCAAGCGCCGCCGCGACTGCTCCGAGGCCATCTACAAGGCCTCGCAGGAGGCCATCAACGTAATCAAGCTGCGTATCCGCATGGTAGACGCGCAGATCACCCGCATCTGGAACAGCGGGGACGTAACCCAAGGAGGGTATCTATGAGCATCAACCGCGTGTGCATATCCGGCAACCTGACCCGCGACCCCGTGCTGCGCTCCACGTCTGGCGGCATGTCCGTGCTGTCCATGGGCGTGGCCGTCAACGACCGCCGCAAGAATCAGCAGACCGGGCAGTGGGAGGACTACCCGAACTTCGTGGACTGCACGCTGTTCGGCACCCGCGGCGAGAAGCTGGCGCAGTACCTCGCCAAAGGCAGCAAGGTGGCCATCGAGGGCAAGCTGCGCTACCGCAGCTGGAACGACCAGCAGACCGGTCAGAAGCGCAGCGCGCTGGAGGTCGTGGTGGACGAGCTGGAGTTCATGAGCGGCCAGCAACAGCAGCAGGGCTACGCGCCGCAGCAGTACGCGCCCCAGGCGGCCCCGCAAGCGCCGCAGGCCCGCACGTACGGCCAGGGACGCCCCGCCCCGGCACCTGCGCCGCAGCAGCCCGCCTACGCGCCGCAGCCGGCCACTCAGCAGGCGTACGCGCCACAGCAGCCCGCGCCGCAGCAGCAGGCCATGCCGCAGCAGCAGGCCATGCCCGATCTGTACGACGAGGATATCCCGTTTTAGGGAAGGCGACGGCGACACTATGGGCATGGTTATACACGACGACTTCTGGGCGGCCGCGCAGGCCATGCCCGAGAAGCAGCGCGCGCCGTTCATCTACGCCATCGTCGAGTACCGGTTCACGGGCAAGGAGCCGCAGGGCAGCCCCGCGTGGCTGCCTACCTTCCTGGTGCTCAAGGGCAGGCTCGACATGGGCGACGAGAAGAGCGAGCGCGCAAGGAAGGCGGCCAACGCCCGCTGGGGCAACAGGCCGGGGAAGGAAGACGCGGTGGACGATGCGGCGGCACGGGCGCAAGCCGATGCGCAAGCACATGCGGGAGCATATGCGGATACAGATGCAGCCGCACATGCGCAAGCAGATGCGGATGCACATGCAGGCGCATCGAGTTGCGGCAATGCAGAGGTTGAGGTTGAGGTTGAGTATATAGATAACCCCTTAATCCCCTTTGACGAAATCGTGCATGCGCTCAACGAGGCAGCCGGCACCCGCTACCGCTCAAGCAGCGCCAAGACCCGCAGGCTGATACACGCCCGCTGGGCCGAGGGCTACCGCCTCCCCGACTTCCTGGCCGTCATCGACACGATGGCGGCCGAGTGGGCGGACGACCCGAAGATGGCCAAGTACCTGCGGCCCTCCACGCTGTTCTCGCCGAAGTTCGAGGACTACGTGAACCGCGGCCCGAGGACCCGGAAGGAGGCCGACGGCTATGCCGAGTACGACTGAGTGCCCCCACTGCGGGGCGCAGCTGGAGGTCCGCTACGTGGTGCTGGCTGGCCGCCGCACCTTCTGCGGCTGGAAGCCGTGCGGCTGCCCGGGTGCCGTGGCGGAGCGCGACGAGCGTTCGCGCCTTGAGGCCAGGGCCAAGGCCGAGGAGGCCGCAGCCAAACGCCGCCGGGCCTACGAGCGGGCCGGAATCAAGCCCCGCTTCATGACAGCCGCCTCCCCCATGGCCGAGGGCATTGCCGCGAAGGTTGAGCAAGGGCGCGGGGCGTACATCTGCGGCCCCGTGGGAACCGGCAAGACCCACCTGGCGAGCGCCGTGGCGCGGCTCCTGGTGGACGGCGGCACCAGCGTGAGGGTGACCGACATGCTGGGCGTGCTGGCCGCCATCAAGGGCACCTACGGCGGCGACGGCACCGAGGACGGCGTGCTGTCCAGGCTCTCCCGCGTGGGGTGCCTGGTGCTGGACGACCTGGGCAAGGAGTCCCCCACCGACTGGACGCTGGGGCAGGTGTTCCGCGTCGTGAACGACAGGTACGAGAACATGAGGCCCGTGGTCGTGACCACGCAGTACGGCAAGAGCGACCTCATACGCCGCCTGGCCAAGAACGGCGACGAGGAGACGGCGGTGGCCATCGTGAGCCGCCTGTCGGAGATGTGCGACAAGTACGAGCTGCAAGGCAAGGACAGGAGGCTATCGAATGGCAAACGTTGACACGCTGCCCGAGATCCTGCGCCCCCTCATGGAGGGGCCGAGCATCGAGACGCCCAGGTGCGCCGTGTGCGGCGCGCCGTGGCCGCTCAACCGCCACCACATCGTGAGGCGCGGGGCGGGCAAGCTGTTCCGCGACGGGCGCGAGGTTCCCAAGCCCACGGTGATGCTGTGCGGCAGCGGCAACGGCAGCGGCTGCCACGGGCTGGCGCACGCCAACCGGCTGCACTTCCGCTGGGTCAGGGCCGAGCAGAGGTTCAACCGCCCCGCCCCGCCGGGCTCGGGGCACTGGGAGTACCTGCTGCTGCCGGAACCGACCAAGTACGCGGATGCCCTGGCCATGGACGGCTGGGGGCGGCTGCCGAGGGGCAGGCGGTGCATGTGAGCGGGTACGAGCCTTCAAGCGGGTGGAACCTCCCGCCCGGGTGCTTCGAGTCCGACCCCAGGGCACCGTGGAACCGGCCCGACCCGTGGGAGGGCCGCACGTGCCGGGAGTGCCGCTTCTGCGGCCGCGTGCAGGGCGCTGGCGGCGAGGCCGTGTGCGCCCGCGACGCCATGACGGGCGGCGGCCCCGACGTGGAAGCGGTAGACGAGACAAGCGAGGCATGCGAGTGCTTCGAGTTCGAATAGGAGACGAAACGATGAAGAAGATCTACGCGGTGGCCACGGAGAGCGACGTGGTGCTGGCGTTCGAGAGCAGATCGGACGCAGACGAGTACGCAGGCGAGCACGACGGCATGGCGGTGCTGCCGGTGCCGTGCGTGGGGGCCTACGAGTACCCCAGCGAGAAGTCGGCCACCGACTGGGACCGAATCGCCGACGCTCTGCCGAAGGGAGGCGAGCAGGCATGAGGCTGTACATGTGCGCATGCGAACGCTGCGGCAAGGAGGTGCCGGCGACCCTGGCGGGTTACGCCAAGATGGTGCTGAGGAACAGCGCGCGAATCGACGGCAAGGCAAGGGCCTTGTGCCCGGAGTGCGCCGAGAGCCTGCGGGCGTGGTTCCTCGCAGGCGCGGTGAAGCCGGAAGGAAGGGAGTAGCCATGGGAATCATCTGCGATACCTGCGGGCGCGATATCGACGCCCTGGGGCAGGACAACATGGGCGTAGGCGCGCCGCTGTGCGAGGACTGCTGGGGCGAGCAGCAAAGCCATACGGTAGCAGTGCCGCGTCGCGAGGCTCGCAACCAGAGGTTCGAGAACGCCCGACTGCGCGAAAAGCTGGACGCCGGAACCGAAGAGACGGCCGTGCAGAACCTGTGCAAGGGCATCGAGACGGCCTACGAGGCGAGCCGCGAGCGCGCCCTGGCGCTCACGAAGCTGGACGAGTGCGAGTTGTGGCTGGGGCGCTGCGAGCCGAGGGTGACAGCGGCACCGACGCTCAAGGGCGCGGCCCAGGACGCCGCCATGCCTTGCCTCAAGGCCGAAGAGGCGCACGGTTTCGCGATGCCCGACGTGAACGTGGAGGTGAAGGCCGAGGTAACGGCCGAGGAGCTGGCCAAGAGCCTGCGCGAGGCCATGAAGCCGGCCATGCGGATGGCGGTGGAGTAGCCATGGAGCAGCAGACCGAGAAGCCGAAGCGCCGACCCAGTATCGAGGTGCGCTGCCCGAAGTGCGGCATGTGCGAGATCTGGCACCACCTGCCCAAGGGCGGCGACCGCTGCCGCTGGTGCGGTCACCTGTTCGAGGACTTCACCTACCGCAAGGTCGGGCCGAGCGCGAAGGAGGGGGCACGATGACGAACTGGGAGCACCTTTTCGGCACGCCCGAGCGGGCCATCCACACGGAGACGGAGTTCCACTCGTGGCCCTTCTTCATCGCCGTGTATGAGACGAGCCGCATGAGCAGCTGCACTACCAGCAAGCGGCTGCTGGCCAGCTTCTGCGAGGAGGCCGACTACCTGAAATGGCTCAAGGCCGAGTACGACGACGGCACCGTCGAGTGGGAGGAGCGATGAACCGCCCGGGATGCAACTGGGGGTGCCTGCTGTTCATAGCGGCGGCAATCGCCATAGACGCGGCGGCCATCTACGCCATAAGGGCGCTGGCGCTCGGGCTCATGGCCATGGCCGTGGCGGCGTGCGGATAGGGGCAACCGAATACGGAAACAGGCAGAGGGCCGTCCTTCGGGGCGGCCTTTTCCGTGCCCGGCGACACGCTTGCGACCATATGGGCCGAGAGATAGGAGACGCATGGCGAGAGGCGAGACATACGAGGAGTTCACGGCCAAGTTCGAGCCGAAGAGGACGACGGACGACTGCTACACCCCGCCCGAGGTGTACGACTGCGTGCTGCGGTGGGCGCACCGGGAGTACGGGTTCGACCTGGCGAAGGTGGCGCGCCCGTTCTACCCGGGCGGCGACTATGAGCGCGAGGACTACTCGGAAGGCTGCACGGTGGTGGACAACCCGCCGTTCTCCATCCTGAGCAAGATCGTCAAGCACTACCAGGAGCGCGGCGTGGGCTTCTTTCTGTTCGCCCCCACCCTGACGTGCATGGGCATCCGCAACTGCTGCAAGGTCGTGACGGGCGTCGCCGTGACGTACGCCAACGGCGCGAGCGTCAACACGTCGTTCGTGACCAACCTCGACCCCGCCCAGGCTCGCAGCGCGCCCGACCTGCGCTCCGAGCTGGATGCCGCGATAGAGCGCCTGCGCCGCGAGAAGGCCAAGGCGCTGCCGAAGTACGAGTACCCGGACGAGGTGCTGACCGCGCCCATGCTGGCGCGCTACTCCAAGTACGGCATCGACTTCCGCGTGGGGCCGCAGGAGTGCAGCTTAACGAGGGCGCTCGACGCGCAGCGCGCGCAGAACAAGGCGATATACGGCAGCGGCTACCTCATATCAGAGCGTGCAGCCGCAGAGCGTGCAGCCGCAGAGCGTGCAGCCGCAGAGCGTGCAGCCGCAGAGCGTTTCGCGCTTTCGCCGCGCGAGCGCGATGTGATCGCGTCGCTTGGCTAGCGCGAAACTAATCAGGAAGGAGGCCGCAGGTGCCCAAGAAGGACAAGCCGCTCACGGCGAAGCAGGAGGCGTTCGCCCGCGAGATGGCCAAGCCCCGCGCCAAGCAGCAGGACGCGTACCGCGCGGCCTACGACTGCAAGCGGATGAACTACAACTCGATAAGCTGCGCCGCGTCCAAGCTGATGCGCGACCCACGAATCGCGCACAGAATCCAGGAAATCCGCGACGCGGCCGCCAAGGACTGCCGCTGGGAGCTGCAGGACGCGGCCGCCCCGCTGTTCGAGGTGCTGGACGGCGCGCTGCCCATCTTCCGCCGCCAGGCGGCCGAGGGCAGCATCAACGGCGACGCGCGCCTGGCCATAACCGAGAGCGTGAAGCTGCTCAACGACATGTTCGGCGTGGACGGCGCGAAGGCCGCCATGGCGGAGGCGGGGGTGACCATCGTTGACGACCTCGGTTAGGCTCTCGGACGTCGTGGCCTCCGTGTTCGCCGGCGTGTGGCGCTCCATCAAGGCGCACGAGTTCACGCACTACTGGTTCAAGGGCGGGCGCAACTCCACCAAGTCGTCGTTCATATCCATCGCCATCGTGCTGCTGATCATGCTCAACCCGGAGGCCAACGCCGTCGTGCTGCGCAAGGTCGGCAACACGCTGCGCACGTCCGTGTACGAGCAGATAGGCTGGGCGTGCGACGTGCTGGGCGTGGCGCACCTGTTCGACTTCGGCCTGTCCCCCATGGAGGTGACGTACCGCCCCACCGGGCAGGTCATACGCTTTGTGGGATGCGACAAGCCGAAGAAGCTGAAGTCCGCGAAGTTCCGCACCGGCTACTGCGCCGTGGTGTGGTTCGAGGAGGTAGACGAGTTCGACGGCATGGACGAGGTGCGCAGCGTGCTGGCCACGTTCCTGCGCGGCGGCGACATGTTCTGGGTGTTCTACAGCTACAACCCTCCCCGCTCGGCTCGCAACTGGGTGAACAAGGAGGCGCGCGACCTGGAGGCCCACCCGGGCGAGGACGGGCGCTTCATATGCCACACCACGTACCTGGACGTCATAGACGAGCACCCCGAATGGATAAGCGCCACCGCGCTGGCGGAGGCGGAGCGCAGCCGCCGCAAGACCCCCGACTCCTACCGCTGGCAATGGCTCGGCGAGGTCATCGGCACAGGCTCCGAGGTGTTCCCCGACGAGCTGCTGGACATACGCCCCATCACCGCGGAGGAGCGCGCGTCCATCGCCCTGCGCTCGTTCGGCGTGGACGCGGGCAGCGTGCACCCCTGGGTGTTCATGGAGGCGGGCTACGACGAGAACGAGCGCGTGCTGTACCTGCTGGACGAGGAGAGCCGCCAGGGAACCGAGGCCATCGACGTCAAGACCGCCGAGCTGGTGGCGGCCAAGCTGCAGGCGGCCGAGGACCCCGCCGCCGACGTGTGGTGCGACAGCGCGGCGCGCGGCATGATCCTCTACTACCAGGAGCAGGGCATCGGCGCGCAGAAGTCGCTCAAGCAGGGCCTGAACGCGCCCAAGAGCCGCATCAGGTGGATGCAGAACCTTACGCGCATAGTCATCGACCCCGACCGCTGCCCGCTCGCCGCCAAGGAGTTCCCCGAGTTCGAGTACGTGTCGAACGGGCAGGGCGACATAACCGAGACACTGCCGAAGGTGAACGACGACGCGATAGACGCGGCGGGCTACGCCGCAGGACTGTGGATAAGGAGCAACCTCTGATGGAGAAGCGAGGCAACACGGGCTACGCCGAGGCGTGGCTGCGCCGCATGGGATACCAGCCGGACACCCGCATGCAGGGCATGGTGGGCGTCTGGTTCGGCTGGTTCGCGGCGAACAACGGCTGGTACCACTACAGCGAGCGGCGCGGCTTCCGCGTGTACAAGCGCGAGCGCGCCAGCCTGCATCCGGCGGCGCTCGTGGCCGACGAGTGGGCCAGTCTGCTCATGAACGAGAGCACGATCATCTCCAGCACGAGCGACGAGCGCCGCGCCTGGATGGCGCGCTACTTCGCCAACCCCAAGGCGACGGGCGGCGTCGGCGACGAGGGGCACGAGGACGGCCAGGCCGCGCCGCAGCCGACAGAGGACGGCGACGCGCCCACATCGTTCGCCATGGACAACGCCGACTTCATAGCCCGCGCGTTCGCCATGGGCACGGGCGCGTGGGTCATCGAGCCGCGAGGCGTGACCGACAGCGCCTACACGCCCGACGCCGAGCTGCGCATCGTGCGCTACGACGCCACGCAGATAGTCCCGCTCACGTGGAGCGCCGACGACTGCACGCAGTGCGCGTTCGTGGGCCGCGTGGAGGTCGCCGGGCGCGACTACGACCAGTGCCAGGCCCACGTGCTCAAGGGCGGCACCTACCACATCCTCACGCAGCTGTTCGACACCAAGACGCACAAGCAGGTGGCGGTCGAGGGCATCAGCGCCGACATGGACACGCGCTGCACCCGCCCGCTTTTCGCGCTGGTGCGCCCCGCCGTGTCGAACCGCTTCTACGACTACTGCGCGATGGGCGCGAGCGTGTACTGCAACGCCGTGGGGGCCATGAAGGTGGTCGACGAGGCCGCCACCTCCCTGCTCGACCACATTCGCGTGGGCCGCCCGCGCACGTTCGTGGACAAGACCCTCATAGAGTCCAAGACCGACAAGGGGCCGGACGGCAGCCTCACGAAGACCTACTACGCCTTCGGCGAGGCCGACGACACCATCTTCAGCATGAACCCCGGCGACGAGGGGTCGGCCAAGATTCAGACCGTTCAGAGCGACCTCAAGGCCGACGAGAACGCCAGCGCCATCAACACGGGCCTGCGCCTGCTGTCGGTGGCGTGCGGCTTCGGCAACGGCTACTTCTCCTGGGAGTCGCACACGGGCCTGAAGACCGCCAAGGAGGTGGCGGCCGACAACTCGCAGCTGATGCGATCCATCCACCGGCACGAGAACGCCCTGCGCAAGTCCATCGTGCGCCTCGTGAACGGCATGGCCGACGCGTGCCGCAGCATCAAGGGCGAGGCCGTGCCCTACGGCGACGTCACCGTGGACTTCGACGACTCCATCATCAGCGACACGCAGAGCGCGCGCGAGATGGCCATGAGCGAGGTCGGCGCGGGCATCATGGCCCCGTGGGAGTACCGCCGCCGCTTCTACGGCGAGACCAGCAACGAGGCCAAGGCCAACGTGCCCGAGCAGCAGGGCGGCGCGTTCGACATGCTGGGCGACGGGCTCGCCTGATGCTGGGGCCGGACTACATAGAGCACTTCACCGACGCAGCGCAGGGGGCCATGGACGAATACACCCTGCGCCTGGTGTGCATCTACGCCGCGCTCATAGGCTCCATCGACTTCGAGGGCGACAGCGCCTACTCGCAGGCCGCCCGCAAGGCGGCGCTTGCCGCCAAGGACGTGCAGAAGGCCATGAACGAGGAGGGCCGCAGAGCCGCGCGCGAGGCTGCCAAGGCTGCGGCCGAGGCCGTGGCCAAGAGCGCCGAGGCCGACCTGGCCACGCTGGGCACGGCCATGGGCGCGCTGTCCAAGGCGATGCAGTGGAGGCTGCACAACTCAGCGCGGGCCACGGCGGCGGGAGTGCAGGACGTCGTGAGCCGCGACAACCTGAAGATGCCCGCCAACGTGCAGCGCGCCTACCTCGAAGTCGTGGCGCAGGCCGTGGCTCGGGTGAACTCGGGCATGGCGGGCTACGAGCAGGCCACCCGCGAGGCCGTGCTGAAGCTGGCGCGGCGCGGCGTGTCCGTCGTGGACTACAAGAGCGGGGCGTGGGCGCAGCCCGACGTGGCCATGCGCCGCCACATCCGCACGCAGGCGGTGCAGGCGGGCAGCCGCAACACGCTGGAGCTGCTTGAAGAGACCGGGCACGACCTCGTGCAGACCTCCTCGCACGGCGGGGCGCGCGAGAGCCATGCCAAGTGGCAGGGCCGCGTGTTCAGCCTGTCGGGCAAGTCCAAGAAGTACCCGCCGTTCTACCGCGAGACGGGCTACGGCTCTGTCGATGGCCTGTGCGGCGCGAACTGCAAGCACGACTTCGGCATCTACGTGGAGGGCCAGCCGCTGCGCTACGAGCGCGATCCCGATGGCGGCGACGAGAAGCGCGAGGAGCGGTACCAGGCAGAGCGGAAGCAGCGCGAGCTTGAGCGCGGCATACGCGCCGCCAAGCGCGAGGCAACGGCCCTGGAGGCCGCCGGGCTCGACAACACCAAGGAGCGCCTGCGCCTGGGCAAGCTGCAGAAGCGCCAGCGCGAGCACATAGCCGCCCATCCCTACCTGTCCCGCGAGCGCACGCGCGAGGCCGCCGTGGAATCGAAGGAGCGCATCTACCCGCTTGCCACGGACAAGACCTGGGTGCGCGAGAAGTTCATGCCGGGCAAGGGCGCGGGCACCGCCGCAGACGTGAGCCGCCGCGCCGTGAACGGCAGGGCCTACCACGACAAGGTGGCGTCCCTTCCCATCCCGAAGCGCGCAAGCGAGGCCGTGTACGCCGAAAGCCGCCGCATCCTGCGCGACCGCGACGGCACGGGCTACGAACGCATGTCCGTCGTGTCGTGGAAGAAGGGCGAGCGCGTCACCGACACCTTCGGGCACGGCCTGAAGAGCCAGGCGTGCGGCCTGACCGCCAAGCAGGTGGAGGCGTGCAGGCGCACCAAGGGCGGCGTGGTGCTGATCCACAACCACCCCATGAGCTCGCCGCCGTCGTGGACCGACATTCGAACGGTGGCGGAAAACGACTGGGTGCGCAGCTCGGTGGTGGCGTGCCACGATGGTACAATCTACGAAATCAAGGTGAACGACCGCAGCGTCGTGCAAGCGTACGAGGAGCTGCGAGAGCTGGCGAAAAGAGAGTGCCCGAACGCGGGCGGCGACGTTATCGACCAGCTTGCCACCGAAATGCTCTACGAGCGAAACGAGGAAGCGAAATGGTTCAGGCTGACAAAAAAGAAGTGACGCCAGAGGACTGGGTGCTCGTCATAGATGACAGCGCCTCCGAGTCGAAAGCCGCCGAAAAGCTGACCAAAGAAGAGCGCGAGGAGCTTTTCGCCAAGTCCCGCAAGGTTCTGCGCGACGCGGGGCTGATGAAGTAGACCAAGCGACAACCGAGCAGACGCACGGCATCAAGGCCGCCCATCACGGGCGGCCTTTTCTTTTGCCTGGCGACACCTCGGGGAAGATGCAGGCACGCGATGGGGCGGCGACAACATGCCCCGCACGCGACCACGGCGACAACGGTGGGCCATCCAAGCGCGCAGGGAAGCGCGACAACCAAACACGGAAGGAGCAAGCGATGGCTGAAGACAACAAGCCCCAGGGAAACGAGGGCGGCGAAGGCCAGCAGACCGAGCCCCAGAAGGAGGTCGTGTCCTACGCGAAGTACAAGCGCGAGACCGACGAGTACCAGGAGCAGGTGAAGGCCCTCAAGGCCGAGCTGGAGCAGCGCGACAAGCAGATCGAGGAGTTCACCTCCAAGGCGGGCAACGCCGAGGAGCTGCAGGCCGCGCTCGACAAGGCCAAGGCCGACAACGAGGCGTACAAGGCCGACGCCGAGAAGCGCGAGGCCGACATGCGCCGCGACTTCGCCATCGACACCAAGCTGGCGCAGATGGGGGTGCGCAACGCCAAGGCGGCGCGCGCGATCATCCCGAACATCGCTGACGCGAAGCTGGACGAGCAGGGCAACCTCACGGGCATCGACTTCGAGGCCCTGAAGAAGGATAACGCCTACATGTTCACCGACCAGCCCCGCGAGAGCGCGGGCGGCGACCCCAAGGGCGGCGCAGGCTCCGACGGCCTGGCCGACTTCCGCGCAGCTTTCGGACTCACCGACGAATCTTCAAAGGAGTAAATCATGCCAAACAGCATCGAACTGCCCAAGGGCTACGAGAACGTGCTCATGGAGGCGTACCGCAAGGAATCCCTGACCGCAGTGCTTGAGAGCGCCGCGCCGCAGGGCAATATCGCGCAGATGGAGCAGCTGGGCGAGTTCTACTACCCCGTCTACTCCATGGGCGGCCTGGGCGACGTGCAGGCCAACGGGCGACTGCCGCAGAACAGCGGCGCGTCCCTGACTTGGAAGCCCATCAGCGCCAACTACGACCGCGGCACCATCCTGGAAATCGACCAGAAAGTGGACGCCCAGTCCTTCAACCTGGCGTTCGGCAACGCCGCCGCGCACTTCAACCGCACCAAGGTGGTGCCCGAGGGAGACGCGTTCGTGTTCTCCACACTGTGCGCAGGCACCGGCATCACCAAGGAGCAGAAGACCTACGCCGACGGCGCGGACATGCTCAAGGGCCTGAACGCCGCCATGTGCGACATGGACGAGAAAGAGGTGCCGGAAGAGGGCCGCGTGCTGTTCATCACCCCCACCCTGCTGGGTATGGTGAAGGACCTGGACACCACCAAGTCCCGCGAGGCGCTGGACGGCTTCTCCTCCATCGTGAAGGTGCCGCAGTCCCGCTTCTACAGCGCCATCGACCTTTTGGACGGCACCACCAAGGACGAGGAGATCGGCCACTACAAGAAGGGCACCGGCGCGGTGGACATGAACTTCCTCATCGTCCACAAGGACGCCGTGGTGCTGCGCTGGAACTTCGCGCACGGCAAGGTCATCGACGCCGAAGACAACCAGCAGGGCTTCGGCCACCTGTTCAAGTACCGCAAGTACGGCGTGTGCGGCGTCCGCGAGAACCTGGCGCACTACATCACCGCAGGCATGAAGGCCGCGTAGGAAGGAGGCGCGACATGCGCACCGTTGGACTGGCCTTCGAGAAGGAGGCCCCGAAGAAGGCCAAGCCCGCCAAGGGCAAGGCGGAAAAGCCCGAGGCGAAGGCCGCAGACGAGCAGCCCGCCAAGGGCAAGGCGGAAAAGCCCGAGGCGGCCGAGGACGATGGAAACTAGAGCCCCGACCTACGAGGACTACCTGGCAGCCGGGCGCGGGGAGCTGTCCGCCGAGGAGTTCAAGGCGGCGCTCCCCCACGCCACGGCAGCCGTGCGCGACCTGATCTTCCCCAACGAGCCGGACGGCTCCGAGGAGTGGGCGCGCGCGGTCATGGCGGCCTGCGAGGTCGACGCCGCATACGGATGCTCGGGCGGCATCATGGAGGGCGGCGGCTTCACCGTCGGCTCGTTCTCGTGGAACCCCGGTACCGAAGGGGCCAGCACCTACCGCAGCGACATGGAGGCCGCCGTCCGCCGCGAGCTGCTTGGAACGCCGCTGCTCTACGCGGGCATCGGGGGTACCAGATGATGCGGGTGCCGCGCTCGGCGCGGCCCTCCACCATGTACGTCAAGGTGCCCAGGGAGGGCGGCTACGGCGGCGAGTTCGAGCAGCCCGTCGAGGTGCGCCGCGTGCGCTTCGAGCCCGTCTCGGCGTGGCTCGTGCGCGAGTACGCCCTGGGCGACGGCGCGCAGGGCCTCGTGATAGCGGACGGCGCGGACAGCCCCGGCATGTTCGACGTGCCCGTGGGCAGCCGCGTGAGCATCGACGGGGGCGAGTGGATGAACGTGGCGAGGTGCACGCCCCGCCGCGCGTTCGGCACCCGTCCCCACCACTGGGAACTGGAGGTGAGGTAGCCATGCCCGCAGCAGTTACGGTCGACCTGACCAAGCTCATGAAGCGTTTCAGCGCGAAGGAGCTGGAGGCCAAGCAGGTGAAGTTCGCCATGAGCGTGGCCGAGGACATGAACGCGTTCACGCCAGAGGACACCAAGCGCATGCACAACTCCATGCAGGCCGCCTCCGACTTCAGGCAGGGCCTCGTCATATGGGACGCCGACTACGCCGCCTACGTGCGCGACCTGCCCGACAGCTCCATCAAGCACGGCAAGAACCCGAGGGCCAAGGCCGACTGGCCGAAGGCCGCGAAGGAAGCGCACGGCGAGGACTGGGAGCGCCTGGCCGTCGACCTCCTGACCGAGGGGGCGTGACATGGCCCCGGACGTGATGGAGGCGGCGAAGGCCGCCATAGAGGCCCTGGGCTACGGCCCGGTGCTCCTCACCCGCCTGGCAGCATCGCGCGGCCACGACGACGCGGTGGTGCTGAGGCCCATGCCCACGGCCGACGCGGTGCGCCACATGGACGGCACCCGCCGTGTCGGATACGTGCTGCAGGTCATCGTGAAGGACACCTCCGAGGCCAAGGCCATGGGCGACGCCTACGACCTGGCCGACGCGTTGGACGGGGCCGACCTGTCCTCGCCCACCGGCTCCTACGGCTTCACCAGCGCGGCGCTGTACACAGAGCCGCAGGAGATAACGCCGCCGGAGGGCGGGCCGTACCTGTGGGAGTTCCGAATCAAAGCGACCATAACCATAGAGAAGGGATAACGATGGCAAAGAACCAAGACCTGGGCTTCGCGCCCAACTACATGAGCGCGCTGGAGATCGACACCACGCCAGACGCGGCCAGCCCCACGTGGGCCATCTTCTCGCGCGGCATCACCGAGGTGAAGCCGACCACCAACGAGACCACCGAGACCAAGGACTACTACGACGGCTACGGCACTCCCACCGACAAGGTGAAGAGCGTGCAGCCGCAGTACGAGGTCACAGGCGACCGCTGCTACGGCGACCCCGCGCAGGACTTCGTTGCCAGCCTGGCGCTTGAGACCGGCGAGGGCCGCACGGGCCACTTCCGCCACACCGACCCCAACGGCGACGTGGTGGAGGGCGACTGCACCTACCTGGGCCTGACCGTCGGCTCGCAGCAGGGCGCGGCGTCCGACCCCGGCGCGTTCTCCTGCACAATCTCGGGCGCTGGCGCTATGCGCTACATCCCCGCCAACAAGCTCAAGCAGCCCACGGGCGTCACCTGCACCGCGCCGACCGGCCCGGCCGTGGGCAAGTCCATGAAGCTCGCGCCGACCGTCACGCCCGCCGAGGCGAACGCCAAGTGCTTCTTCGCATCGGGCAACACCGACGTGGCCACCGTCGACAGCGACGGCAACGTGACGGGCGTGGCCGCAGGCGAGGCGGTCATCACCGTGCGCTGCGCGTCCAAGCCGAGCATTTGCACGCAGGTGAAGGTCACCGTGGCGGCGAAGTAGCCGCAGGCGACACCAGACATAACCTCCTGGACATGGGGGCGCGGGCTAGTGAGCGGCCCGCGCCCCTTTTCTATGCCCGACGCTCACCGCTCACGAAAGGGGCAACAAATGGAACTTCTGAAAAACATCCGCGCGTACGAGGACGTGTTCTTCGAGGACCCCGAGGAGAACCCCGACACGCCGCGCTTCCGCGTGTGGTTCGACGACAAGCACATCGAGGAGTACCTGGCCAAGGTCGGCAACGCCATCGACCGCGCGCAGGCCAACGAGCAGATGGCCCGCGAGGCCGACACCCCCGAGAAGGCGGCCGAGGCCAACGCCGCGCAGGCCCGCCTCATGAAGCGCACCATCTCGGCGTTCATCGGCACCGAGGGCTGGGAACAGCTGCTCGCGTGGATGGGCGGCGACGAGGGCCCCATCGCGCCCGAGGAGAACATCCGCATCCTGGGCGAGGTCTTCGCCACGTTCCTCAACATGTTGGCGCGCCACGCGACCAGCGAGCAGCTGATGGCGTGCGGCCTTGCATACAGCGAGCGCGCCGATCAGGTCCAGGCGCTCAACCGCGCCCAGCGCCGCGCCAAGGCCAAGCGCAAGAAGAAGGGCGGCAAGTAATGCTGCCAGCCGCGCTCACGGCCGAGCGGGTGCGGCTGCCCGACGGCACGAGCGCCACGCGCTACCCGTGGAACGGCGAGGAGGTGCTGGTGCGCGACGACGCGCTCACGATCATCCGCGTCATCGAGGTGCTGACCGACGAGGGCAAGTCCGACGACCAGCGCCGGGACGAGTTCCTGGCGCTGTTCTTCGTGGACTGGGCGGACGCGTGGTGCGCATGCGACTACGACGCCGCCGAGTTTGTGCGGATGCGCGACGCGGCGGTATGGGACATGTGCGGACTCGACCTGACCGGCGACCGCCCGCACGAGACCCCGCTGTGGGACTTGGAGGAGGACGCGGCGCGCATACGCACCAGCTTCCGCCAGGCCTACGGCATCGAGTGGGACGAGGTGCGCGGTCGCATCAGCTTCGCCGAGTTCGTGGCGCTCGTGGGCGGCTGCCCGCAGGACACGCCGCTCGGCGCGGCCATCCACTACCGCAACCCGGCGACCAAGCCGAAGCCAACCAAATACAACAGGCAGGAGGTCGAGGCCTGGAACGCCGCCCACAAGGCGTTCGAACTCGGCAAAGGCCGCAGCTCACACGGCTCTGAGGAAGGAAGCGACGCGGCGATGCGCGATGTGTTCGCCGCGCTCAAGAGAGCGACGAGGTGAGCATGGACGGCAACGTCATCATCAAAGCGGTGCTCGACACCGTTGACGTATCCAAGAACATCAAGGCCCTGGAGCGCGACCTCCAGGGCATCTCCTGGAAGAACATAACCGAGGGCGACGAGAAGGCCGCGAAGCTGTCGTCCTCGTTCAAGAAGGCCGGCACGGCCGCCACGGTGACGCTGACCGCGCCCGTGGTGGCCGCCGGCAAGGCCGTATTCGGCGTGGCCAGCGACTACGAGCAGGCCAACGCCCGCATAGCCGCCGCGTTCGGCGTGTCCGGCGAGGAGGCCGAGCGTTTCAGCGGCATAGGCGAGCGTATATACGAGGGTGGCTGGGGCCAGTCCCTGGACGAGGTCAACGATGCGCTGATCCAGTGCAAGTCAACCCTTCGCGACGTGTCCGACGAGGACCTGCAGACCGTCACCACCAACGCACTCATGCTGTCGGACACCTTCGGCGCAGACGTGAACGAGTCCATACGCGGCACCAACGCCCTCATGGAGGGCTTCGGGCTGTCCGCCACCGAGGCCAGCGACCTGCTGACGGCGGGCATGCAGCGCGGCCTGAACTACACCGACGAGCTGGGCGACAACCTGAGCGAATACTCCGTGCGATGGGGCGAGGCGGGAATGAGCGCCAGCGAGTACTTCTCGCTGCTCGAAGCGGGCACGTCCAACGGCGCGTACAACCTGGACAAGGTGGGCGACTACCTCAACGAGTTCCTGACGGCGCTGTCCGACGGCCGCATGGAGGAATCCATCGGCTCGTTCAGCGAGGGCACGCAGGAGGTCTTCGAGAACTTCAAGAACGGCAGCGCCACCGCCGAGGACATGCTGCAGGCGGTGCTTGGCGACCTCACGCAGATGCCAAACGAGTACGACAAGGCCGCGCTGGCCTCCACCCTGTGGTCCTCGCTGGGCGAGGACAATGCCATGGGCATGATCGAGTCCCTGGCGGGCGTGCAGGACAGCTTCGGCGACGTGGCGGGCGCTGCGCAGCAGGCCCAGGAGGCCGCCTCCGACAGCTTCGCCGTGAAATCGCAGGAGGCCATGCGCGAGCTGCAGGGCTCCATCGAGCCGCTTGGCGAGCCGCTGCTCAACATCGCCACCAACGTGGCGGGTGTCGTCAAGTCGTTCTCCGAGTGGTTCGCCGGCATCGGCGAGGGCGGCCAGACCGCCGTGCTGGCGATCGCCACGATAGCGGCCGCCATAGGCCCCGTGCTGTCGACGGTCGGCACCGTCGTGGACACCGTGCCGAAAATCGGAGCGGCCTTCCAGGTGGTCGGCAAGCTGGGCACCGGCGCGCTGGGGCTCATAGCCGCGCACCCCGTGGTAGCGGCCATAGCGGCCATCATCGCCGCCGTGGTACTGCTGTGGAACAACTGCGAGGAGTTCCGCGACGCGGTGACCGCCGTGTGGGATGCCGTGTGCGCCGCGTTCGAGGTGGCCACCCAGGTGGCGGGCGACGTGGCCCAAAGCGTCGGCGAGTTCTTCTCGCAGCTCGGCGAGACGCTGGGCGGCGTGTGGGACGGCATCTGCTCCACGGTGCAGGGGGCCATCGACGCCATATCCGGGTTCTTCCAAGGCCTGGCCGGCACCGCCTCGTCCATCTGGGACGGCATCTGCAACGTGGTGCAGGTCGCCGTGATGCTGCTGGGCGAGATTCTGAACCTGGCCATCGAGACGCTGCTCATACCCTGGAACTTCATCTGGGAGAACTTCGGCGAGCAGCTGACGGCGGCATGGGACGCAATCTGCAGCGCGGTGGGAAGCTACATCGACGCGGTGAGCCAGGTCATCACCGACGTGGTGACGGCGCTCTCCGAATGGTGGGGCGCGACGTGGGAAGGCATCAGCGGCACCGCCAGCGCCATATGGGAGGCCATCTACGGCGCGGTGAGCGCATACATCCAGTACGTTAGCGACGTGATAGGCGCAGCCCTTTTGGTCATCCAGGGCGTGTGGGACACGGTGTGGGGCGCGGTGAGCTTCACCGCCTCCAGCATATGGGATGCCATCAGCTCGGCGATAGGCGCGGCCATCAATGCCATCAGCTCCACCATATCGGCGGTGCTGTCGGCAATTCAGGCGGTGTGGGACTCCATATGGGGTGCCGTGAGCAGCACGGCGTCGAGCGTGTGGGGCGGCATCAGCTCCACCATATCCAGCATCGTGAACGGCATCCGCGACACGATCTCCAGCGTGTTCAACGCCGCCAAGGACACCGTGAGCAGCGTGTGGAACTCCATCAAGAGCGCCATCGAGACGCCGATACAGAACGCCCGCGACACCGTGCGCAACGTCATCGACTCCATCAAGGGGTTCTTCAACTTCTCGTGGTCGCTGCCCCACCTGAAGCTGCCGCACCTGTCCATCTCCGGCAGCTTCAGCATCTGCCCGCCGAGCGTGCCGCATTTCAGCATCGACTGGTACGCCAAGGGCGGCGTGTTCAACGGCCCCAGCGTCATCGGCGTCGGCGAGGCGGGCCCCGAGGGCGTGGTGCCGTTCAACGAGCGCGGCGCGCGCCCGCTGGCCGAGGGCATCGCCAAGCTGCTCGACGGCAAGGGCGGCGCGGCCCATGGCGACACGAACGTGACAATCAACCTGTACGCGACCGTGCGGGAGGAGGCCGACATCGAGAAAATCTCCCGCCAGATAGCCAAGGAAATCAAACGGCAGGAGTGCTTCGCATGATATACAACGGCTTCGACTTCGCGCCGTGGTTCGACACCCGGCTCGTGACCCGCTCGCTGCTGCCCGAGTACGAAATCGCCACGCGCGACGTGCCCGGGCAGCCCGGCTCGCGCTTCATGCGCGCAGAGCTGAAACCCCTGACGATAGACGTGGCGGCGGCCTGGAGGGCGCGCCCCGCCGACGATATGGCGGCCCTTCGCCGCCTCATGGCCTCGCGCCTGCTGTGCCTCAAGGAGGCCGAGCTGTGGCTGGACGACGAGAGGCACCTGGGCCTGCGCTACATGGCCGTGCTGACCTCGCTGGGCGCGCTCGACACGTTGTGGCACACCGGCGAGGCCACGCTGACGTTCACGGCATACGACCCCGTGGCCTACGGGGCCGAGGGGCGCGCAACCGTGTCGGGCACCTCGGGCGTGCAGGTGGGCGGGACGTTCCGCACCTACCCCACCGTGACCGTCAGGCCCGGCGGCAGCACGTCGGCGCTGCGGCTGACGAACATGGGCACGGGCGAGTTCGTGCAGATCGACAAGGCGGTGACGGCATCGAGCGCGGTGGTCATCGACATGGCCGCCCCGCAGGCCACGGTGGACGGCAGCCCCGCGCCCGTGACCTTCGAGAGTGACTTCTTCCCGCTGGAGCCGGGGGCCAACAGCCTCAAGCTGTCCAGCGGCACCGCGACGGTACAGTGGACGGAAAGGTACGTGGGCTGATGATTCTGTGGGCATGCGACCGCTGGGAGGCGTACAAGGGACCCATCAAGACGCTGTTCGAGTGCGAGGACACGCGCGAGGTCAACGGCGAGAACGCCCTGAGCATCACAACGCTGGCGCGCCTGGACAAGGGCGACCGCCTGGTGTGGCGCGACCTCAAGGGCCGCTGGCACGAGAACATCGTGGACGGCGTGGAAGAGGAGCGCGCAAGCGCGGGCATCCTCTACACGTACTACTGCCCGACCTCGGCGCAAATCGAGCTCCTGGGCGACTACCTGGAGGACAAGCGCCCCTACGACGTGAGCGCCTACGCCGCGCTGGCCTCGGCGCTGTCCTCCTCGCGCTGGCAGGTCGGAACCGTGGCCGACCTCGGGCAGGCCGGCACGAACTTCTACCACACCAACGCATGGGCGGCCATCCACGACGTGGCAGACACTTGGGGCGGCGAGCTGTCGTTCGAAATCCAGGTGAGCGGCACCAAGGTGACCGCACGCCGCGTGTGCATGGCCAAGCAGGTCGGCGAGGACAACGGCAAGCGTTTCACCTACGCCAAGGACCTCGTGAGCGTCAAGCGCAGCGTGGACGAGGGCAACGTGTGCACCGCCCTGTACGGCTACGGCAAGTCCCTGCAGACCGCCGACGAGGACGGCAATCTGACGGGCGGCTACGATCGCAAGCTGACCTTCGGCGACGTGAACGGCGGGCAGAACTGGGTGGGGTCGGCCGACGCGCTGGCGCGCTGGGGACGGCCCGACGGCAAGGGCGGCAAGGCGCACGTGTTCGGCGACGTGGAGTTCTCCGACTGCGAGGA
>UQKV01000008.1 GCA_900541665.1 uncultured Collinsella sp. | reverse complement strand
CATGCGAACCTCCAGTCCGGACCGCTTCACGGTCCAACTTTCTGTCCGCACCCCCATTCAGGAACTATTTCACCGCAACTCATAGGGAAATCTGAGTAGTGAGACCGCTTGCCGCTAGTGGTTATGTGGGCAGTTGGCGCAACAGCCGCTGGTGGCGCTGGTGCTGGAGCCGCCACTGCGCTGGTCTGTGTTGTAGAAACCGCTGCCGTCGAACTTAATGCCGCTGGCCGAGAACGTCTTGGATGCCGGGGCGCCGCAGCTGGGGCATACGACCTCGGGCGTCTCGGACATGGGGTGCTCAACCTCAAACACGTTGCCGCAGCTCGTGCACTTGTAATCGTAGCGCGCCATAATACTTCCTTTTCAGCACAAAGCGGGCAGATCGCTCTGCCCGCAAAAATTCAAACAGCTGTAACTGTACCCTATATCGTGGGTTTTATCACGCTTCGCCCCAGAATCTATGGGTGTTGCGCAGGAGCTTCGCAGTTTTCTCCTCGGCTGCCGCAACGTCGGCCTCGTCAGCCTGCCATGTCCAGTTGCCTGTGGCTACACCCGGCACGTTCATACGTGCATCGTCGCCCAGTCCCAGCACGTCCTGCAGCGGCATCATCACGAGCGGTGCATCGCTTGCCAGGGCATTGCCCATGAGCTCGCTTGCCAATGTAATGCCGCTCGGCTCATCGCCGCCTGCAAAGGAGCGCGTGCACCAGCCGGCAAGTGTCGAGGTGTCGTGCGTCGAGGTGTACAGGATCTTTCCCGGTGTGGGGTGAATTCCGCAACGAACGTCGTAGTCGCTAAACTCCAGCACGTCCATGCCGGGGAAGCCGCAGGTCGAAGCCATGGCGCGAACGCCGGGCGTCAGATAGCCCAGATCCTCGGCGATAAAGTTGAGCGGACCCAGCTCGTCATAGGCGGTCTGGAACAGGTCCTTGCCCGGGCCTGCCAGCCAGCGGCCGTCGGCACAGACCTTACCGGCGGGAATGCTAAAGTAGCTGTGGAAGCCCAGGAAGTGGTCCAGGCGCACGCGGTCGTAGAGCGAAAACGCACGACGCAGGCGGTCCATCCACCAGCGATAGCCGTTCTCCTTCATGTGATCCCATCGGAAGGTGGGGTTGCCCCACACCTGGCCCTCGGGCGCAAAGTTGTCGGGCGGCGCGCCCGAAATCTCAATCGCCTTGCCGGTATCGGACAGCCAGAAGTTCTCGGGCTCGCTCCACGCGTCGGCCGAATCGTCCGAGACATACATCGGGATATCGCCGATGACCTCGATGCCCTTCTTGTGCGCATAGTTCATGAGCTCGCACCAGGCAAGGTCAAAGCGATACTGCATGTACGCCTGCAGCTCGGCCTCGTCGTGGAAGCGCTTGTCATCGATCAGATACTCGTTGTAGCGCGCTACATCTGCCGGCCAATCGTGGCGCGACTCGCCCTCAAAGTACTTCTTAACGGCCATGTAGACGCAGTACTTTTCGAGCCAATCAGCGTTGCGATGTTTAAACGCCGTGTACAGCGGGTCGGCATCCTCGCCGCCGTGAACCTTCCATGCAGCAAAGTCGGCGGCCAGCTCCTCGTGACTCTCGGGCAGCAGGTCAATATTGCCCGCAAAGGCCGAAGGCCCAGCGTAAGGGGAGCGGAAGAAGTCCGTCGGGTTGACGGGCAGGACTTGCCAGTAGCGCATGCCCATAGCGGCCAGATGGTCGATAAAGCGACGCGTGGGCGCACCGATTGTGCCGGGCTTGCCGTCATCGGTCGGCACCGAGGTGATGTGGCACACAACGCCCGCGCCATGATCGAGCGGCTCCTGCAGACGCTTCTCGGCATGGTGATAGATGATCGAAGAGCCCAGCGGGTACAGGTCGAGCGTGACGGTACCGTTGTGGATCTCGCACTCGTGACCGCTGATCACGTCGCTCGCGCATTCGCCGAGCGCCGGAATCGTCACGCGGTGCGAATTGCGCAGGCTGCGGTTGATGATAACCGTCGCGGCCTCGCCGTCTTTGCCCGTGCGGGTGTAAGCCAAGACTTCGTCGTTGAGCGCAAAGGCCTTGATCTCGCCATCGACCATAAAGGGCAGCGCACGGCGCACGGCAGACGCGTTCTTAACGATGGCCAGTGTGTCGAAGTCGTGGAGTTGGTCCTTGGTCGGCAGGGTGCGGCGGTTGCCCGGGTCGGTAAGGCCCTCCAAGCCGTACTCGTCGCCGTAATAGATTGAGGGTACACCCGGGAAGGTCATCTGCATGAGCGTCGCCAGCCAAAAACGGCTCTTGGCCAGGCCCATCGAGTTATCGTCCAGGCGCCATTTGCTGCGCTCGCTCTCGGGCAGCTGCGACTCGTCGGGGCCACCGCCGAGCACCGAGATGATACGCGGACGGTCGTGGCTCGAAAGCAGATTGAGCGCGCAGGCCAGTGCCTCGCGCGGGTAGTTCTCGCGCAGGGTTTCGATATCCTCGGCTGCCTGGTAAGCGTTCTTGTAGCCCATCAAAAAGCCGATGACCATGTCGCGGAAGGGGTAGTCCATGGCAGAGTCGAGCTCCGAGCCCTGCAGATAGCGGCGCAGGTGGCCATAGCTGATCTTGTTGGAGGCGTCTTCCCAGACTTCGCCGAGCAGCAGCGCGTCGGGCTTCTCGGCGAGCACGGCCTTTTTGATCTCGGCCAGGAAGTCGTCGGAAAGCTCGTCGGCCACATCGAGTCGCCAGCCATGGGCACCGGCGCGCAGCCATTTACGGATCACGCCGTCCTTGCCCAGGAGCCGCTCGCGCACCAGTTCGGAGCTCTCATTGATGGCGGGCATGTTGCCCACGCCCCACCAGCAGTCATACGAACCGTCCTCATGGAAGTAAAATGCATCGCGCCACGGCGAGTCCTCGCTCTGCCAAGCACCGACGCCGGGATAATTGCCGTAGCGGTTAAAGTAGATCGAGTCGTCGCCCGTATGGTTGAACACACCGTCCAGAATGATGGAAATGCCAAGCTTCTCGGCCGCCTCGCACAGCTCGGTAAAGTCCTGCTCGGTGCCCAGAATCGGGTCGATCTTGGTGTAGTCGGCCGTGTCGTAGCGGTGGTTGCTCGCGGCCTCAAAGATGGGGTTGAGGTAGATGGCCGTAAAGCCTAGCTCGGCAATGCGGGGCAGGTCATTTTGGATACCCTTGAGCGAACCGCCGTAAAAATCCCAGGTCTTGATGGAGCCGTCTTCGGCACGCTCGTACTCGGGCGGTTCGTTCCAGTCCTCGACCATGCGGCGCTGGATTCCTTTGCGCGGTTTTTCAACTTCGGTAAGCGTGCGCTCGCGCCAGTTTTCGTCGCGGGCATAGCGGTCGGGGAAGATCTGGTAGACCATGCCACGCTCGTACCACTCAGGACGAACTTTGCGGTGCTTGTAGACGGTGATCTGGAAGGACGGGACCTCGGCGTAGTTGTAAGTTACGCCCTCGCCACCGGTGCGACCCTGCGGCGCGCCCAAACGGACCTCGGGCTGACCCTCGATATTGCAGATAAAGCTGTACCAGATAAGACAGGGCTCGGTGCACTCAAGCTCTACGGTAAATATGCCGTCGCCCTCGTGCGTCATGGGATACAGAGACTCACCGATCTCATCGACCCAGGTGCGCAGCGTAAGCGTTGCCTGGTTGGGGTCGGCATCCTCCAAAATCACCGAGAGCGAAACGGAAGTTCCAGTGGTCACAGCGCCAAACGGAGTGCGAAACTGCGGTAGACGGCTGTTGTGAATCAATCTCATAATACGGTCCAGTTCAATAGAATCACGGCCTGCGGGCCATGGGCTTTACGCACAGGATATAAGTATATATGTTGCACACAGGCTGTATAAACAACATCCGTTTACCATCGGCGAACGGTTGTCCTAGAAAATCGTTTTACCACCCAAATTATCGCGATATTTAAAAACGTCTATACCGATACAATTTGTATCCAAACAAAAGTACTTCGGTTTACTACGACGAATTGAATGATCTCAACAACAGTCATTTTGGTGATATTAAAACCGCAGCTAGAAGCGTTCTTAATTTCGAAGATTACTCGCCGTGGTCTGCCGGAGCCATTTTGTCGTAGTAAACCGGCCCTCTTTTTAATGCGAAGTTCAACGCAAAAGAGGGCGCCTGGTTGGGGCGCCCTCTTTTGCGTTGAGGATTAAGTTTTAATCGTCCGGATTAGCGGCGCTTGCGGGCGGCCGTTGCCTTGCGGACGGAGGTCTTCTTGGTCGGAGCCTTTTCCTCGGCCGGAACGGCGGGGGAGACCGGGGTCTCCTTGGCGGGCTCGGTCTCTGCCTTAGTCTTGGGAGCGGCCTTAACCTCGGCAGTCTTCGGAGTCGGCTCGGCCTTTACTGCGGGCTTGTCCTCGGCCTTACCCTCTGCCTTGGGAGCTGCAGCCTTGGTCGTGGTCTTCTTGGCCGTCGTCGCGGCGCGTTTGCGCGTGGTGGTCTTGGCGGCCGGCTTTGCCTCGACAGCTGCCTCAGCCTTAGACTCAGCGGGCGTCTCCTCGACTTTGGCGGCCGGCTTTGCAGTAGCCTTCGGGGCCGTCTTCGCGGCGGCCTTCGTCGTAGCGGCCTTGGCCGTCGTCGACTTCGTAGCCGTGGTCTTCTTGGCTGCCGTTGCCTTCTTGGTGGTTGCAGCCGTCTTCTTGGCAGCGGTCTTGGCCGGAGCCTTTGCCGCAGGCTTAGCCTCGGCGGCGGCCTTTACCTCGGGAGCAGCCTCGACCTCGTTGGCCTTCTTGGCAGCGGCGGTCGTGCGCTTGCGCGTGGTCGATGCCTTGGCAGTAGTTGCCTTGGCAGCGGTGGTCTTGCTCGCAGCGGCCTTCGTGGTCGTAGCCTTCTTAGCCGTCGTCTTGCGAGCCGTCGTCTTCTTGGCGGCAGGCTTCGCTGCGGGCTTCACCTCAGGATCGGCTTTAACCGGGTCAGCTTCAGCCGGCTTCTCCTCGACCTTGGGCTCCTCAGCAGCAGCGGGCTCCTTAACGGGCGCCGCAGGCTCGGCCTCATCAGCAACCGGCTCCTCTACGGCCGTAGCAGCCTCCACAGCCGCCGGGCGCTCAATCTCCGGGTGCATAAAGAAGTACAGGTCCAGATACTTGTCGGCCGAACGCGTCCAGCTAAAGTCCTGGCTCATGGCCTGCGTGACTAGCTGGTTCCATGCCTCACGGTTATCCCAGAACAGGCGTGCTGCGCGGAACACCGCGTCGCCCATCTCGTCGCCGTTAAAGTTGGTAAACGAGAAGCCCGTGCCCTCGCCGGTAAACTCGTTGTACGGCTGCACGGTGTCCTTCAGGCCACCGGTCTCGCGCACGATGGGCAGGGTGCCGTAGCGCATGGCGATGATCTGCGACAGGCCGCAGGGCTCAAACTTCGAAGGCATCAGGAACATATCGGCGGCAGCGTACATGCGCTGCGACAGCGCCGGATCGAACTCGATGCGCGCGGCCATGGTGCCGGGGTACTTGTCCTGGAAGTAGCGCAGACCGTCCTCGTAGTCGCGGTCGCCGGTGCCCAGCACGGCCACCTGAACGCCGCCGGACAGGATGCGGTCGAGCGCGTACATGACCAGGTCCATGCCCTTCTGGCGCGTCAGGCGCGTGACCATCACCATAAGCGGGCGGTCGTCGCGCACCTCGAGCCCCAGTTCCTCCTGCAGCTTGGCCTTGCACACGGCCTTGCCGGAACGGTCGTCAACCGTGTAGTTGGCGGCAATGCGCTTGTCGGTTGCCGGGTCAAAGGCCGCCACGTCAATGCCGTTGAGGATGCCCTGCAGCGCGTAGGAACGCTCGCGCAGTACGCCGTCCAGGCCCTCGCCAAACTCGGGCGTCTGGATCTCGCTCGCGTAGGTGGGGCTCACCGTGGTGATGGCGTCGGCATAGTGCAGCGCGCCCAGCATGTAGTTGATGCTGCAGGCGTCGCAGCGCAACTGCGTGGCGGCCGCGGGAATATGCGCCACTCCCAGGATGTCCTCCATCACGGTGTCGCTAAACTGGCCCTGGAACGCAACGTTGTGGATCGAGAACACAGTCTTGACGCGGTCGTACAGCGGCAGGCCCTGGTAGAACTCGCGCAAGAACACGGGCGCCAGTGCCGTCTGCCAGTCGTTACAGTGCAGGATGTCGCACTCAAAGCCCTCGGGCAGGTGCTGCAGGCTCTCGGTAATGGCCTTGGAGAAGAACGCGAAGCGCTAGCCGTACGGATAATCGCGCGCAAAGTAGCGCTCGTTGTCTATGAACATATAGGTGACGCCGTCGTGCTCGAGCTTCTCGAGACCGCAGTACTCATTGCGCCAGCCTAGGCTCACGTAAAAGTCGGAGAAGTGCTCCATCTGCGCCTTGTACTCGTCCTTGATGGTGGCGTACTTGGGCACCATCACGATGACTTCGGCGCCGGCGCGCACAAGCGCCGCAGGCAGCGAGCCTGCCACGTCGCCCAGGCCACCGGTCTTCACAAACGGTGCGCACTCGGCCGAGGCAAACACGATCTGCATCTTTTTGCTGGAATCAGCCATATTGTCTCCCATGTTGCAATTCGAGAATAGCCGCCTGGCGCTAACCGGGCGGCTATTCTACATGTTACGAGCGATGTTGCAGTGCCAACGTTAACGTACGATGGTGGTATCGGAAGTTAACGGAGCCTTGCCCAGCACCAGGATGTTCTCGGGCGTGCCGCGAAGCTCGGTGTTGGTGGGAACCACGTTGTTCTTGTCCAGGATGGCGTTCTCAACGCGGGCGCCACTCTTGATGATGCAACTCTGGTTGATGATCGAGTTGGTCACCGAAGCGCCTTCCTCGACCACGACGCCGCGCGACAGGATCGAGTTGCGCACGGTGCCCTTGATGATGCAGCCGGCCGAGATGATCGAGTTGCACGCGTGGCTACCGGTCGCATAGCGCGAAGGCGGCACGTCGTGAGCCTTGGTCAGGATCGGGCGCTCGGGATCGAAGAGCTGGTCGGCCACGGTTTGGTCAAGCAGGTCCATGCTGCGGCGATACAGCGACTTCTCACTAAACACGCCCACGACCTCGCCCTTGTACTCGTAGCTGCACACGTCGATGTTGCCAAAGTCGCCCTGGAGTGCCTCGAGCAGGTCCAGATAGTCGGCGGCCTGGTAGTGGTCGATAATCTCGAGCAGCGTCTCGCGGTTGACGATGCAGCAGTCCATAGAGGCGTTGTCGCCGTACGCGACGCCAGCGCTCACGCCCGTCAGGCGACCGTTCTCGTTAATCTCGAGTTTGGTCTCGTCATCGACGTTGCGCGTGGCCTTGCAGTACACCACGGTCATCTGGGCGCCGGAGTTCTCGTGCGCGTCGATGATGGTGTTGAGATCCATGTTAAAGATGATGTTGGTGCCCATCATCACAACATAGGGCTTGTCCGAGCGCTGGAACAGCGTCTTGTTGGAGATGATGTCGCGCAGCAGGAAGCGCATGCCGCCCTTGGTGGTGCCATACGCGTTGCCGGGCACCATGAACAGGCCGCCCTTCTTGCGGTCCAGGCCCCAGTCCTTGCCCGAGCCAACGTGGTCGATCAGCGAGCGGTAGTTGCCCGGCATGACGACGCCGACGGTCTTAATGCCGGCATTCATCATGTTGGACAGCGGAAAGTCGATCAGGCGGTAGCGGCCCAAAAAGGGAACGGACGCGATGGGGCGGTCCTTGAGCAGGACGCTGCCGTAGCTCGAAGAGTAGTTAGCGGTGATATAACCGATGGCCTTGCGATTGATCATCGGATCATTCCCCCTTCCCGATAACAACGTCATTTCCAACGACGGCCGTATCCTTGGTGGTATCGACAGAGCCGAGCTTCACGCCCTCTTCGACCGTGGAGTTCTCGCCCAAAATAGCGCGGCAGATGTGCGCGCCGCTCTTAACGTGCGCACCCGGCAGCAGCACGGAGTCCTCGACCACGGCGCGCTCCTCGATGATGACATCGGTCGAAAGGATCGAGTGGCGAGCGGTGCCGTAGATCTTGCAGCCGTTGGAGACCAGGCAGTCGTCCAGGCGGCCGTCCGGGCCAATGTAGTGCGGCGGACGCGTTGTGATGTTGGACATGATGGGGAAGTGCTTGTCAAACAGATCGAACTCGGGGTTGTTGCCCAGCAGGTCCATCGAGGTCTCATGGAAGCTGGCGATGGTGCCGACGTCCTTCCAAAAGCCGTGGAACTCGTAGCTGTACAGGCGCTTGCCCTCGCCAAGCAGCTTGGGGATGATGTCCTTGCCAAAGTCGTGGCTCGAGCGCTGGTCCAGAGCGTCCTCCTCGAGCGCCTCGATCAGCACGTCGGCCGAGAAGATGTAGATGCCCATGGACGCGAGGTTCGAATCGGGCTTATCGGGCTTCTCGGTGAACTTGGTGATGCGGCCGTCCTCGGGGTCGGTGGTCAGGATGCCAAAGCGGCTGGCCTCCTCCCACGGCACGGGCATAACGCTCACCGTGAGGTCGGCGTTGTTCTCAATGTGCGTCTTGAGCATCTTGCGGTAGTCCATGCGATACAGGTGATCGCCCGAAAGAATCAGGACGTACTTGGGGTCGTTGGCCTTGATGTAGTCGAGGTTCTGCGTAATGGCGTCGGCCGTGCCCGCATACCAGGCGCCGCCGGTCTGCGTCTCGTACGGCGGCAGAATCGACACGCCACCGTCGCGGCTGTCCAGATCCCACGCCTCGCCGGAGCCCACGTAGGCATGCAGCAGGTAGGGGCGATACTGCGTCAGAACGCCCACCGTGTCGATGCCCGAGTTGGAGCAGTTGGAGAGCGAAAAGTCGATAATGCGGAACTTGCCACCAAAGCTAACCGCCGGCTTAGCGATCTTTTGGGTGAGTGCCCCCAATCGGCTGCCCTGTCCTCCTGCGAGGAGCATCGCGATGCATTCTTTCTTACTCATCGATTTCTCCTTCTGTCATCGATGTTCCTAAACCCATTAGCGACGGGCGCGGCGCAACGTCACGCACGTCGAGTAATGCCGTGCTGGCATAGGGGAGCTCGCGGCCTTTACGCGTGCCAGATTTCGTCGCGGTACTCGCGAATGGTGCGGTCGCTCGAGAACCAGCCGCTCGAGGCGGTGTTGAGCAGCGCCTTGCGGTTCCAGGTCTCCTGGTCGCCATAGCTGCCGGTGAGCTTCTCCCATGCATCCACGTAGCTGCGGAAGTCTGCCATGACCAGGTCGGGGTCGTTGTTGTTCATGAGCTCGTTGTAGATGCTCTCAAAGTTGCCCGAAAGACCCGCGAAGGTGTTGTCCTTAAGCTCGTCCATCACGCGGCCCAGGCGCTCTCGATCGCCGTTGAGGGTATCCCACGCAAAGTAGCTGTTCGATGCCCAGAGCTGCTCGACCTCGGGAGCGGTCAGGCCAAAGATGGCCTCGTTCTCGCGACCGGCCAGGTCGGCGATCTCGATGTTGGCGCCGTCGAGGGTGCCCAGCGTAATGGCGCCGTTCATCATGAGCTTCATGTTGGACGTGCCCGAGGCCTCCTTGCCGGCCGTGGAGATCTGCTCCGAGATCTCGGCGGCGGGGTAGATGAGCTGGGCGTTGCTCACACGGAAGTTGGGGATAAAGCAGACCTTCATGACCTCGTTCACGCGGGCGTCGTTGTTGATGACGTCGGCCACGGAGTTAATGAGGCGGATGGTCTCCTTGGCAAAGGTGTAGCTCGAGGCAGCCTTGCCGCTAAAGATGAAGGTCGTCGGCGTCACGTGGAAGTTGGGATCGGCGATGCGACGGTTGTAGATGTCCATCACCTTCATGATGTTCATGAGCTGGCGCTTGTAGGCGTGGAAGCGCTTCACCTGAACGTCGAAGACGGTGTTGGGGTCGATGACCAGACCGGTCTCGGCCTTAACGTAGGCGGCCAGACGCTCCTTGTTGGCGCGCTTGGAGGCTCCCACGGCCTTCAGGAACTCGGTGTCGTTCTGGAACTCCTTGAGTTTCTCCAGCTCAAAGGCGTCCTTGAGCCAGCCATCGCCAATGGCCTCGGTTACGAGCTTGGAATAGGTGGGGTTGGCCTCGGCAAAGAAGCGACGGTGCGAGATGCCGTTGGTCTTGTTGTTGAACTTCTCGGGCGTCAGGGCATAGAAGTCCTTGAGCACGATGTTCTTGATGATATCGGAGTGAATCTTTGCCACGCCGTTGACGCTGTGGCTGCAGATTACGGACAGGTTGGCCATGCGAATCTCGCCGTCCCACAGAATGGCGGTCTGGCGCAGACGCTCCTGCCAGCCCTCCTGCGTGGTGTCGAACGACTCGTGCCAACGACGGCTGATCTCGTCGATGATCTGGTACACGCGGGGGAGGAGCTTGGAGAACGTGCCGATGGGCCACTTCTCCAGAGCCTCGGGCAGGATGGTGTGGTTGGTGTAGCTCACGACCTGCGTCACGATGTTCCAGGCGTCGTCCCACTCGAGCTTCTTCTCGTCGATGAGGATGCGCATGAGCTCGGGGCCGCACATGGCGGGGTGCGTGTCGTTGGTGTGGATGGCCACAAACTGCGGTAGCAGCTCCCAGTTCTCGCCGTGCTCCTTCTCAAAGGTGTCGAGCAGGCTGTAGATGCCGGCCGAAACAAACAGGTACTCCTGCTTTAGGCGCAGTAGACGGCCGTGCTCGCCGGCGTCGTTGGGGTAGAGGATGGCGCTGATGGCCTCGGCCTCGGCGCGCTCGGCGTCGGCCAGGGCGTAGTCGCCGCGGTTGAAGGCCTCCAGATCGAAGTGCTCCTCGACCGGCTCGGCAGCCCATACGCGCAGTTTGTTGACGGTCTCGCCGGCATAGCCCACCACGGGGATGTCATAGGGGACGGCCAGGATATCCTGCGTGTCCACCGTGCGGTAGAACGTGCGGCCGTTCTCCTCAAAGCCCTCGACGTGGCCACCAAATTTAATGGTCACGGCCTTGTCCTGACGACGGACCTCCCAGGGATAGCCATGAGTGAGCCACTCGTCGGTGGCCTCGACCTGGCTGCCGTTGACGATCTCCTGCTTAAACAGGCCGTAACGGTAGCGCATGCCGTTGCCGTAACCGGCAATGCCCTCGGCTGCCATGGAATCCAGGAAGCACGCGGCCAGACGGCCCAAGCCACCGTTGCCCAGTGCCGGATCGGGCTCCTGGTTCTCGATGACGGACAGGTCAAAGCCCATGTCGTCGAGCGCCTCGGCGACCATGTCGCGCACGCCAAAGTTAAGCAGGTAGTTGTCGAGCAGACGGCCGATCAAAAACTCGATCGAGAAGTAGTACACGCGCTTCTTGCCCTCGGCGGTCGCACGGGCGTCACTCTTGGTGGCGACGGTGCGGGCCTTCTCGGCCACGAGCTTGGCCAGGGCGTTAAAGCGGTCGAGGTCGCTGGCGGCTTCGATGCTCTTGCCGCTAATGCTCATGACGGCATCGCGATAGAGCTCGGTAAACTCCTGCTTGTTGTCGAAGATCTTATTCATACGTTCCTTTCCCCCGGGGATGGTTCTCCCGGAACGGTTATGACATTTATCCTACGCCCCCACGAGGCGGGTAATTACGGTAGTAACGCCTTTGTTACGCTTTCTTGGCAGGAGCCTTAACAGCAGCTGCCTTGGCCTTGGGAGCAGCCTTTTTGGCGGCCGTCTTTTTGGCCGTGGTTGACTTGGCCGAAGCCTTGGCTGCGGGCTTGGCAGCCTTCGCCTTGGCCGGAGTCTTCTTAGCAGCTGCGGTCTTGGGCTTCACCGAGGACGCACGCTTGCGCGTCGCCTTCTTGGGCTTCTCGACCACGGGCGGCTTATAGCTGCTGGGACCGCGGCGCTTAAGTACCACGCCTGCCAGGCCGGGCACCTTCATCTCGATGGAGTCCATCTGCCCGTTCCAGGGATAGGGCTCACTCGAGCAGGTGTAGGGCTCCTCACCGGCGTATCCGCTGCCACCGAACTCGGGACGGTCGGAATCAAAGATGACCTCCCAGTCACCCTCGCGTGGCACGCCCACACGGAAGCTCTCATAGCTCGCCGGGTCAAAGTTGATCAGAATCACCAGGTCGTCATCGACGTCCTCGCCCTGGCGCACAAAGCTCACGATGGACTGCTTGGAGTTGTCCGCGTCGATCCAGGTAAAGCCGTCGTCGGTGTAGCCGCGCTCGTATAGGGCGGGCTCGGCGGTGTATAGGTGGTTGAGCGCCTTGATAAACGCCTGATGATGGCGGTGGGTCTCATACTCCTCGGTCAAGAACCACTGGATGGACTCGTAGTAGCGCCACTCAATAAACTGGCCGATCTCGTTGCCCATAAAGTTGAGCTTGGCACCGGGGTGCGTCATTTGGTAGAAAGCCAGCGTGCGCAGGCCGGCAAACTGGCGCCACCAGTCGCCCGGCATGCGGCCGATCAGCGAGCACTTGCCGTGCACGACCTCGTCGTGGCTCAGCGGGCAAATAAAGTTCTCGGTAAAGGCGTACATGATGGAGAACGTGAGCAGCCCGTGGTTGCCGGGGCGCCACGGAAAATCGGTCTGCATGTAGTGCAGGGTGTCGTTCATCCAGCCCATGTCCCACTTGTAGTGGAAGCCCAGGCCGCCGTCCTGCGGCGGATAGGTCACGAGCGGCCACGCGGTGGATTCCTCGGCCATCATCATCACGTCGGGGAAGTGGGCCTCCACGGCGCAGTTGACCTGACGGATAAACGCGCTGGCATCCAGGTCCTCCTCGGTACCGTACTTGTTGAACTTCTTTTGGCCGGGATCGTCGATGCCAAAGTTGAGGTACAGCATGCTGGACACGCCGTCCATGCGAATGCCGTCAACGTGGAAGTTCTCGATCCAATACAGCACGTTGGAGACCAGGAAGGAGCGGACCTCGCCGCGGGCGAAGTCAAACTTGTGCGTGCCCCAGTTGGGGTGAATTTCGTGCTCAAACAGCATGTGGCCGTTAAAGGTGGCAAGGCCGTGGGAGTCGGCGCAAAACCCGCCCGGCACCCAGTCCATAATCACACCGATACCCGCCTCGTGGCACGCATCGATAAAGTGCATGAGCTGCTGCGGGTTGCCGTAGCGCGACGTGGCGGCAAAGTAGCCGGTCGTCTGGTAGCCCCAGGAGCCATCGAAGGGATGCTCCATAAGCGGCATGACCTCGATATGCGTGTAGCCCATGTCGCGCACGTAGTCCACGAGCTCCACCGACAGGTCGTCGTAGGTATAGAACTCGCCTCGCTGCGCGGGGAAGGGATCCATGGGACCGGGGTAGTTGCCGTACTCGTCCGGCTCGCCCTGTGGCGCGTCGCCGTGGCGCTTCCACGAGCCAATATGCACCTCGTAGATGTTGAGCGGCTGCGACATGTGGTTTTGGCTGGCGCGGCGCTTGAGCCACGCGGCGTCGTTCCACTTGTAGCCATCGAGGGTCCACAGCACACTGGCGGTACCCGGAGGGCACTCGGCCTTGAAGGCATACGGATCGGCCTTGTAGAGCTTTTCGCCCTCGTTGGTCTCGATAAGGTACTTATAGAGCTGACCCTGCTCGGCGCCAGGAATAAAGCCTTCCCAAATAGCGCTCGTATGCATGGGCACCAGCGGGTTGGCTTGCTCGTCCCAATTGTTGAATTCACCGATAACGTGGACGCTCTTAACGTCGGGCGCCCAAACGCAAAAACGCCAGCCGCGCGTGCGCTGCTGCGTGTCGGGATGCGCGCCCATCTTTTCCCAGCTGCGCTCCCACGTACCGATGCCAAACAGATAGACATCGTCCTTTGTGAGCTCCGGTGCGTGCGGGGCGGCTTTACGGGTGGCGGGCTTTTTGGTTACTGGCTTTAGCTTTGTATCGCTCACGTTTGATCCCATCATGACGCGGCAGCGTATTGCCTTGGTGACTAGATGCGAAAGGTCCAAGGCTGCACGAATCGAAGGGACGGCGAAGTTTCTGTGATTCGTTCCACCTCGCGTGCTCGGTGGAACTTTCGGCAAAAACTACGATAACACCTGTACGTTAGTTTTATGAACGAAAGCGGATTTGCGAGGGCGTTTAATCGGTAAGCGACATGTTTAGACCACTGGCAGAATTGCCGTGGTAAAACTCTTGACAGTTTTACCAATTTGGGTTTCAAAATTGTCTGGCTGACGTTGGGTAAAACGTTTTTAGCAGGTTGTTTACCCTTTGACATCGAAAGGCTTGTTTATGTCCCATACCGCCGCTCCCAAGGTTGCTTTTATTTTCGATTGCGATGGCACGCTGGTAAATAGCACCCCTGTTTGGGGCTATGCGCAGCCCGAGTTATTGCGTCGTCACGGGATTGACGTGACCGTGGATGACTTTGCCCAATTTGAGCACCTGTCGCTGGAGGACGAGTGCCAGGCCTACCACGACACATGGGGCATTGGCGCGAATGGTGAGGAGCTGTATCGAGAGCTGAGTGAGATTTTGATTGATGGGTACTCCAAGGTGCCGCCGCGCGAGGGGCTCCTGGCGTTTTTGGAGCAGGCGAAGGCGGCGGGAATCGCTATGGGCGTGGCCACGTCCACGCCGGCCGAACTGGTGCAGTCCGCACTCGCTGGTGCCGGGCTCGACGCTTACATGGAGTTAGTTACCACGACGGGTGAGGCAGGACGCTCCAAGCAGTTCCCCGATGTGTACGAGCTGGCGCTGCGCCGCCTGGAGGAGCGCCATGGGCACAAGTTTGAGCGCGCATGGGTGTTTGAGGACGCGGTCTTTGGCCTTAAGAGCTCTGGGGTCGCCGGCTTTAAGCGTGTGGGTATTTATGACCCGCACGGCCGCATGAAGCGCGACGACGTGCGCGCCAACTGCGATATCTTTATCGATAGCTATGAGGACCTGGACCTGGCCCGCGTTCTTACTTTTGAGGGATAGGCGAGGGCCGTGGCTTGCAAGGTATTGGTGGTCTGCGGCTCGCCCGTGGTGGCGAGCGCGGATCTGTTGCGTAGGCTAGCGGGGGATTGCGATCACGTTGTCGCTGTGGACCGCGGACTCGACGCGCTGCTGGGCGCGGGACTGGGCTGCGACGTGTATGTGGGGGATGCCGACACGGTGAGCTCCGCAGGTCGCGCGTTGGTCGATGCCGCCACCGACTTTGAAGTTGAGCGCCACGACCCCTACAAGGACTATACCGATCTGGCGCTGGCGCTCGATTCGGTCCGCCGTCGCTGGTCGGGTGCCGAAGTGGTTGCGACCTGCGCCACCGGCGGCCGTCCCGATATGGCGCTTTCCGTGCTGGGACTGCTCGCGGGCTACGAAGACGCCCCTGTCTGGATTGCCGAAGACGAGACCACGGCCCGCATCCTGCACGGAGGCGAATCGTGGACCATTGAAGGCGCCGAGGGCAAGACATTCTCCATCATCGCCATAGCCCCTGTGACGGTTGTAAGCGAGCACGGCCTAGAATGGGAACTAGACCACAGCCCCCTGGGCTTATTAGCCGACACGGGCATCAGCAACGTCGTCAGGGGTACGGCCAAGATCCAAGTCCACCAAGGTGTTGCGATCGGTTATTTGCTGGCGTGAAGGTTTTATCGGGACGGGGCTGAATTGGCTAATTTTGGCAACGCCAAAAAAGATATATAGAATAAGTGGTTGGAAGTTGTTAAACGATCGGTTGGTTTCCGTAAACGGGATTCTGTTTAATCCAACCACTTATCTAACAACCCGCTCGTATACAAATCCAACCACGTGCTTAACAACTTTGCTTTTTGATTAAAGGTCTGAAGTCCACCACGCCTTGGCGGAAAAGTCCTTTCCCCGAAGAGTATTCTCGATCGCGCTCGGGGTCTTCCTCGACGAATTTGCACACACCCTTTGCTATGAGAGAGATGAGCCCTTCAAGCTTGACGACGCAATCGAACTCGCAGTCCTGTTGGCTTCCATGTCCGATTCCTTTATGCCCATAACTCGCGATTATCCCGCGCGCATCGCCCTGTACGCAAACCCCGATGGCTTTGTAGGGGCTATACTCTTCGCCCCTTCCCTCGATGACCGACGACCCCGCATGGATCACCGCGTAGCGAAGCTGATAGAGATCCGATGCCGTAAAGATGCCTCGCTTCTCTATCGTCTCAAACCCCTCTTTTATCTCATCTGGGCGCTTCTCGCCCTTGCGCGCATTGGTCATTTTTCTCCCATCGTTCGGGAGCCCCAAGTACTCCTTGCACCATTTCCGGTAATCTGTCCCGTCGATGTTCGCGCATACGTCTGGGATGGTCACTACGAGAGTCAAAGCGGCGAGCAGCAGCCCAGCGTCGAAGGCGTTTTCGCACTCTTCCACAAGCCTGCTGGGCGTACGGCAGACGACAGTGGGAAACCCGTATTCGTTGTCGCTGCATTTTAAACACGCAGAGGGCATGGGCTCCCAATCGGCAATTGTTGTCATGTTCATAACACCTCGCCCGTTTCTGTGTCGATTCTCGGACCTGTCCTCGGTTCGATGAACTCATCCACCATCTCGTCGTCGCGGTCGCGCTCGGTCACGAAGAGCGGTCCCGGGACGTCGATGCGTGGGCCAATCGTTAGACTGCTGCTCGCGATGTTGCGATCGAGATGCGGCTCAGCAGTCCCAGTAGTGTAGGGGGGCGTAGTACTTCGCACAAGTAGTTGACGATACCCAAAATCTCGTTCACGTAGTCGAACGCGAACTTCTCGGCCATGGTCGGTCCTCCCGGGCAAAGACGATTTCAACCAGAGATTCTACAACTGCAATGAGTTGCTCTGCTTTAAATCCAACCATTGGCTTAACAAAATGGTAGGCTACTTTCTTCAACCAGAAAACTAATAAACCCAACAAGTTATTTCATACCCGCCAAAATTAGCTAATTCAGTCCCATCCCAGGAAAACCCGTAAGATAAGACAATCAATCAAAATTCCCCCTTGCATCAAGCAAAACATTCCCCTATAGTATCTCCTCGTCACGGGGGCGTAGCTCAGCTGGGAGAGCGCTTGACTGGCAGTCAAGAGGTCAGGGGTTCGATTCCCCTCGTCTCCACCATCGTGAATGCAAAGGCCTTCGGAATTCCGAAGGCTTTTTTTTCATACCAAAATTCCTCGCGCTATTACCCCACATCCACACCAACAAAAAGTTGCACAATTTATTTCACATGTCTGTACATAGTTTGTTAGACAAGCGCAATTTCCAGTGCAGCTCACAATTTCATTTGGGCTTCAGGAACGCTCCCAATTATTGCCAGCACCCCAATAACCTGCGCCAACGTGAACAACATTCCAAAACAACCCCCTTTAGCATGTTAAATGAACGATATGTTGTCCAACGCAGCCCAAATCAGTTTCGCTAACAGCTTGTGCTAGGATACCTAACGTTACATGAGTTCAACTGTGCTCACGGCTCCAATAGGCCACGTAGTGCAGGGTCGATCAGCATCCGGCCGTAACGGCGGTGCCAGAAACACCACGAGCTCCAATTAAGAAGTCATGCGACTTTGTTTTTTTGCATCGAATTAATTCGTAGGTGTAAATAGCTATTGTTTGCATGCTAAAGCGTAGCAGTACTGCAGCTGTTTGCGTGCGTTCCAGTTTTGTACCCGCTTGACTGGGCCGCACGCAGCCAGCTGGAGACGCGTTCATTTTGCGATACACGTCCGCGTCTCTAGCAACTGCACTTATACATACCGTTCACGGTGGGGCAGAGCCACGTGCTTGTCTAACTGGGCTCAGGGTTTGAATATGCAGCGCCTTCGCGCACAAGCGCCCTGGCGAAGCCATATCCAAATCACGTGAGCCATACGTAAGACAGCAAGGGGGTGGTGCTCGTGTGGTATGTAATCCAGGTCATTAACGGTCGCGAAGACGTAATGCGTGAGCGCATTGAGCACATGGTGCCGGCTGTCGCCATGCAGGAGCTCTTTTATCCCCAATATCAAACCGAGATCAAAGTACACGGCGAATGGGTCAATACGACCAAGCCACTCTTTCCCGGTTATCTTATCTGCGATACGGCAGATCCCCGCACCGTGCAACAGTATCTGCTACGTATGGACGACTTTGCCCGGGTGCTTTCCCAGGACGGTCAGTTTGTGCCGCTGGCAAAAGAAGAGGTTCAGCTTATTGGCGGCTTTACGCATAGGGGAGACCGCGTAGTGCCCATGAGCGAGGCCTTAAAAGACGGTGACCAGGTCGTAGTGACGGCAGGTCCGCTGCTGGGCCACGAAGGCCTTATCAAAACCATTAACAGACGCAAGAGCACTGCTTATTTGGAGCTCGACCTGTGCGGCCGATGCGTAACTACGCGCGTTGGCCTTGCCGTGCTTTCGGCCGAGCAGCGCGTCATGCGCAACCTTAAAAAGGCGATCGCCTAGCTGCGGGCGATCGCTACACAGAACAGGGAGGGTCCCAGACCGGGGGACGAAGTGTTGGAAGAGAACGTGTCGGATAAACCTCAATATGCAACGGATGCGCCCGCGGGGGCGGCGCTCATCGCTCAGGCCATGGACCGGCGTGAGGGCGCCGGCCGCTACAGGGCCATGCAATCCATCATGGACTGGGACCGCTCGCGCCTGGCCTATCGTGCCGTGAAGCGCGCGTTTGACATCGTGTTCAGCGGCTGCGTGCTGGCTGTCATCGCCGTTCCGAGCCTGATTTTGGCCGCTGCCATCCGCCTGGAGAGCGAGGGCAACCCGTTCTACAGCCAGATCCGCGTGGGCCAGACCCGCCCCGACGGCAGCCTGTCCACCTTCCGCATGTGGAAGTTCCGCTCCATGTACAGGGACGCCGACGAGCGCCTCGCCGAGCTCAAGGAGCAGAACGAGATCGCCGGCGCCATGTTCAAGATGAAGGAGGACCCGCGCGTCACCAAGATCGGTAAGTTCATCCGCAAACACTCCATCGACGAGTTCCCGCAGTTCCTGAACGTGTTCCTGGGCCAGATGTCCGTCGTGGGCCCGCGCCCGCCGCTGCCCAACGAGGTGGCCGAGTACACCAAGTACGACCTGCAGCGCCTTGCTGTTAAGCCAGGTATCACTGGCTGGTGGCAGGTTACGGACCGCAACGACACCGACTTTGACGGCATGGTTCGCCGCGATTTGGAGTATATCGCAAAGCGTGGCGTGGCCACCGACTTGAAGATCGTGGCGCTCACGGTCGTCGAAATGATAACGGGGGGGGTGCCTGCTAGAGGCATTTCCCGAGACTTTTCCGTTGGCGGGGTGATAGCCCATGCCTAGGAAACCCACCGGGACCCTCTTCTACCGCATATGCAAGAGAACGTTCGATATAGCCTTCAGCGCCGGGTGTGCTGCAGTGCTGGCGATTCCCATGGCCTGTGTCTGCGCCGCGATCTGCGTGGAGTCCCCGGGCTGCCCAGTCTACACGCAGGAGCGCGTGGGCAGGGGAGGCCAGGTGATTCGCGTGCTTAAGCTTCGCAGCATGGTCTCTGATGCAGGTGATGTGCAGAAGTACCTGAGCCCCGAGCAGCTGCACCAGTGGAAGGTGGAGCGCAAGGTCGATAACGACCCACGCATCACAAAGGTGGGCCAGTTCATCCGTAAGTGCTCCATCGACGAGATACCGCAGTTCCTCAACGTGCTCAAGGGCGATCTGTCCGTGATCGGTCCGCGCCCCATCACGCGTGACGAGTTGGAACAGCACTTCTCCGAAGAGGAGAAGGAAGAGCTACTGAGCGTCGCGCCGGGCATTACCGGCCTGTGGCAGGCCACTGATCGTAATGCCGCGACATTTGAAAGCGGCTTGCGACAGAAGATCGAGCTCCGTTATGTGCGGAACCGTTGCTTCCGTATGGATTGGAAATGCTTTACCGGCACTTTCGGTGCAATGTTTGGAAAGAAAAGGACTGGACGTTGAGAATTCTAATGGTCTGCCAGCATTACTGGCCAGAGCATTTTCAGATAACCGAGATATGCGAGGAGCTTGTACAGCGCGGCCACCAAGTGACTGCACTTGTTGGCATTCCTAACTATCCAAAGGGTGTTGTGCCCGAGGAATACATGCACGGCAAGAATCGCCAGCAGGTTCGAAACGGCGTCAACATTATTCGTGTGGAGGAAATTCCCAGGAAGCCCGGAATCATAGGTCTTGCAAAGAATTATCTCAGCTACATGCGAGAGGCCGACAAAATGGTTGGCAACCTGTCGAGTGATTTCGATGTGATATTCGCCTATCAGTTGTCTCCGGTTCTTATGTCCGAACCCGCCATGCGAATTAAAAATCGAACCGGCATCCCCGTGTTCCTGTATTGCGCTGACATCTGGCCTGATGCGATCAAGGCGATGCTGCCAGACAAGCTCAACTTCGCGATGCCGTTTATCAAAGCTATGAGCTCGAAGATCTACCGTCAGGCAAACGTTAGCGCGACAAATGCCAGCTCCTATGTCGATTACTTCGATCAGGAGTTTGGAATCAGTCGCGATAAGGTATTTTACCTGCCACAATACGCCGAGGATTCATACCTGGACATGGATCTTACAGCCCTTCCTTCGGACAAGGTGCGGTTCTTGATCATGGGCAATATCGGCAAGCTTCAGTACATGCCTTGCGTGTTAGAAGCCGTTAACTCGTTAAAGAACCGCGATGATTTCGAACTGCACATAGTAGGAGACGGCTCTGCTTTACCGTACTGCAAGCAATTTGTTGCTGACCGCGGGCTGCAAAAGCATGTCGTGTTCCATGGGCGTCGTCCGTACGAGGAGATGCCGAACTACTACCGCAACGCTGATTGCTGCTTGCTGACGCTTAACGTTCCCGGTGCCCCTGGAATCAATTCGACGCTTCCTAGTCGCCTGCAGGGATTCATGGCGGCTGGCAAGCCGATTCTTGCCTCTATCGATGGGTCGGCGGCTCAGGTCATCAACGATTCTGGGTGCGGCCGGGCGGTTCCTGCCGGCGATGCTGAGGGCCTAGCGGCTCTCATGACGGATTACTTGGATGACTCCGACTCCTACGTATCGTGCGGCGAGAATGGCCGAGCTTACTACAAGGCAAATTTCACCAAACAACGGTTTATGAACGAGATCGAAAAGCTGCTCGTTATGACGATGGAAGGCGCGTAATAGATGGCTAGAACCACCGCATTTAAAGACAAGACCCTCATGATCACGGGCGGCACCGGCTCGTTCGGCAACACCGTGCTCAAGCATTTCATGGACACCGACCTGGCCGAGATCCGCATCTTCTCCCGCGACGAGAAGAAGCAGGACGACATGCGCCACCGCCTGCAGGAGAAGTCCCCCGAGCTCGCCTCAAAGGTGCGCTTCTTCATCGGCGACGTCCGCAACGCCCAGAGCGTTCGCGACGCCATGCACGGCGTGGACTACATCTTCCACGCCGCCGCCCTCAAGCAGGTGCCCTCCTGCGAGTTCTTCCCCATGGAGGCCGTCCGCACCAACGTCATCGGCACGGACAACGTCCTGCACGCCGCCATCGACGAGGGCGTGGACCGCGTCGTGTGCCTGTCCACCGACAAGGCGGCCTACCCCATCAACGCCATGGGCAAGTCCAAGGCCATGATGGAGTCCATCATCTATGCCAACGCCCGAAACGGCGCCGGCCGCACCACCATCTGCTGCACCCGCTACGGCAACGTCATGTGCTCGCGCGGCAGCGTCATCCCGCTGTTCATCGACCGCATCCGCAAGGGCGAGCCGCTGACGGTCACCGACCCCAACATGACCCGATTCCTGATGAACCTTGACGAGGCCGTCGACCTGGTGCAGTTCGCCTTCGAGCACGCCAACCCCGGCGACCTGTTCATCCAGAAGGCGCCTGCCTCCACGATCGGCGACCTCGCCGAGGCCGTGCAGGAGGTCTTCGGCCGCGTGGGCACCCAGGTCATCGGCACCCGCCACGGCGAGAAGCTGTTCGAGACCCTCATGACCCGCGAGGAGCGCCTGCGCGCCGAGGACATGGGCGGCTACTACCGCGTGGCCTGCGACTCGCGCGACCTGAACTACGACAAGTTCGTCGTGGACGGCAAGGTTGAGACCCAGGCCGACGAGTCCTACACCTCCCACAACACCGAGAGGCTCGACGTGGAGGGCACCATCGCCAAGATCAAGACCGCCGAGTACGTGCAGCTGGCCCTGGAGGGCCGCGAGCACGAGGCGGTGCAGTAGGGTGCGCGTCCTCGTCACCGGCGCCAGGGGCTTCGTCGGAAAGAATCTCTGCTGCGCGCTGAAAAATATAAGAGACGGTAAGGACCGCCGCGAGAAATACGCGAGCCTGCTCCCGCTTGAAGTCATGGAGTACGACATCGAGTCGACGCTCGAGGAGTTGGACGGCTACTGCTCCCGCGCGGACTTTGTCTTCAACCTTGCCGGCGTCAACCGCCCCAAGGACCAATCCGAGTACATGGAGGGCAACTTCGGGTTCGCCTCCACGCTGCTCGAGACGCTCGAGCGCCACGGCAATAAGTGCCCCATCATGCTCTCCAGCTCCGCGCAGGCGAGCCTGTCGGGCCGCTTCGAGGGCTCGGTCTACGGCGAGTCCAAGCTCGCGGGGGAGGGCCTGTTCCGGGAGTACTCCGAGAGGACCGGCGCGCCCGTGCTCATCTACCGCTTCCCCAACCTCTACGGCAAGTGGTGCCGCCCGCGCTACAACTCCGCCGTGGCGACCTTCTGCGACGCCGTCGCCAACGGCCGCCCCTACACCGTCAACGACCCCAATGTGAAGCTGGAGCTTCTCTACATCGACGACCTGGTCGAGGAGATGCTTGGCGCCCTGCTGGGGGAGGAGCACCTCTGCGGATACGACGGGTTGGAGCGTGTCGACGGAGTTGATTTCTGTTTCGTCCCCGGGACCGACGTGAAGACCCTGGGCGAGATCGTCTACCTGCTAGGCTGCTTCCGCGACAGCCGCGAGACGCTGTCGGTGCCCGACCTGACCGAGGGATCATTCTCCAAGAAGCTCTGGAGCACGTTCCTGTCCTACTACGAGCCGGGACACTTCGCCTATAGTCTCAAGCCCAACGTGGACGACCGTGGCTCCTTCACCGAGTTCCTACGCACGCCGGAGCGCGGCCAGGTCTCGATCAACGTGAGCAGACCCGGTATCACCAAGGGCAACCACTGGCACATGAGCAAGTGGGAGCGGTTCCTGGTGGTCTCCGGCACCGCAAGCATTAAGCTTAGAAAAGTGGGGGAAGACGCGGAGGGCAACCCGTTCCCCGTCGACGAGTACGTCGTGAGCGGCTCAGAAATGCGCGTCGTCGAGATGATCCCCGGCTACACGCACTCCATCACCAACCTGTCCGACACCGAGGATCTCGTGACGGTCATGTGGGCCAATGAGCCTTTCGACTCAGAGAATCCCGATACATATTTTGAAACAGTCTAATTATGAACTTCGTCAGACGCTTCTTATCTATTAGGCTCGACTGGTTGCTTATTGGGCTTATCGTTGGATTTGCGGTTTGTCTCAACAGCTGTAGCGCTGTATCGACATTGAAGGGCTACTCGTCGTTGTGCTTGCCCTTTGCACTTCTAGCTTGCTTGCTTTTGCTCATGTTCACAGATGTGGAAAAGAATAATACTGCGTTAACTGGTGGGCTTCTTGTGTTTGTGTTACCGGTTGTTTTTTCCGCTTTAGCCAATTTTGACAATTCAAATGTTATCAATTCCCTAACGCTATTAAGCTGTATTTTCTTGGCTTACCTTTGTGTAAGAAAATTCGGTTCCATTCTCATGTGCCGCATTTTTGTAAAGCTTATGTGCATTAGTGCTGCCATGTCACTCATACTCTATCTTGCCACCAATTTATTGCGGTTGAATCTGCCATTCCCCGTACTTGAAAACGTTAACGGAATTCATTACAAAACCATCTTCATTGTTTCTCAGTATGCTGAAACATATATTGATGGCAGTAAAAGTATGGGGTTTTTCTGGGAAAGCGGCATTTTTGCTTCCTATTTGCTTCTTGCTATTGCGATTGAATTCATGGTCGAGGAAAAAGCATCAATCAGAAGGTTGGCCTTGCTCGTTATTGCGCTGTTTACAACCGGCTCTACGGCTGGTTATCTGATTCTTCCAATTGCTCTAACTATTGGATTGCTGAAGAGTGGCGGACGTGGACGTGTGGCGATTTCTGTTGGTATCGTCATTGTCGTTTTATGGATCTTTGCAAATTATTCAGTAATTCAAGACGCGTTGGTGCAGATCAACCCAACCCTTTTTTGGAAGCTCGGGGATGCCGACGCTGTTACAAAACTAACGCGGCTTCAGTCTCCGAGCGTTTGTTGGGACCTATTTTCCGCGAATCCGATTTTTGGATTGGGCTACGGAGGTGCTCTCGAAGCCTATTCAACCGTTGCTGCGAGCTCTGCTACCATCGATTCTTTAACGACGACTAGCTTCTTTCAACTCGCTGCTTTCGGCATTTCTGGATTTGCTATGTGGGGAATTACGATATATGCGCTCACAGGAACTGGGCGCCTTCCCTTGTCCTCAGGTATTATGCTCGTTCTTCTGTTCGTCATCATAATCAACAAGGAACCGCATACCGCTTCTGTGATGACCTACATTCTGCTCTTTTCCTTTCTCTCCTTCACAGGCAAGACTTCAGAAAAGGCTTTAAATTTACACTATGGGGGTACGTATGCATAGCAGCCTAAAACTTAGCGTTGCGGCAAACGCGGGAATTAAAGTCCTGGCCCTCATTGTGTCCCTGCTTTCAACGCCCCTTACGATGTCATTCTTTTCGAACGACACCGTTCTTGGTGCTTGGTTCACAGTACTCTCCGTGCTGAACTGGATATCATTCTTTGATTTTGGGATCGGCAATGGGCTGCGCAATGATTTGACCTATGCGCTTAATGAAGGCAATAAGGAGAGGGCTCGAGTTGTAATTTCCTCGTCGATTTTCGTTCTCGGTACAGTTGTACTTGCATTGATTCCTTTAGGCGCAGCGGCATCTGTACTCGTCAACTGGAATTCAGTCTTCTCAGTCGGTACGGATGAGATTTGCGAAACAACTCTTGCCGTATGCATGGCCATTGTCATCGTAGGGACCTTGTTGCAGCTTGTTCTCAAACTCGTGAATTCACTTCTCTACGCTGTTCAACGAAACGCTACTCCAGCGCTTCTTCTCCTCATCTCAAACTGCCTCATCCTTATTGCCATAGCCTTCCCACCCATTCTGGCAATGAATGGTGAGAGACTTATGTATATGTGCGTGATCGAGATGATCGCTCTATCGGCTCCACTTGTTGTCGCCGCCTTCGTACTTTTCACAACCGATCTTAAAGAGTATGTTCCAAGATTGAAAGACGTACGGACGAGTTACTTTAGTTCGCTTGGCTCGCTTGGCATCCAGTTCTTTATCATTCAGATTTCCTTGCTTTTTGTATCGTCGACTAACGAGCTATTTATCGTTTCACTCTGTGGTTCCGAAAGTGTTGTACCTTACTCCGTGGCATACAGGGTATTTAACCTAATCCTCGTATTCTTTGGAGTCATGGCTCAGCCCATTTGGTCCGACATGGCAGGCTCCTATTCATTGGGCAACAGAAGTAGGCTTCTTTCGGTGCACAGGAAGTATCTGTGGCTCTCGACCATCGCATCTGCCGGGACAATCATAATAGGACTGTTCGTTAATCCCATTCTAATTTTATGGTTGAGAGGGCAGGCACCCACGCTTACGTTCGCTGAGTCCGCTTCCCTTGTCTTCCTTGTCGTTGCAACTGTTCTCACTAATTCTGAAACATGCTTGGGAAACGCTACCAATCGTTTGAGACCCCAAGTGATTTTCTATTGCCTTGGCGCTATAGCAAAGTATCCGATTTCTGCCGGGTTGTCTGTTATTGCTCAAGGCTGGGCTTCCGTTGTGTTTGCGAACGGTCTCGTTCTCGTCCCCGTTCTGATTTCTCAACACATTTCAAATCGATGGCTTACTTCGGGTGGCGAGGAGGATCCCCTTGGGCCAAAGTAAAAATAGAGAAGTACTTTTCTTTGTTGGCGGATTATTCTCACACGAACGTGAGGATGAAATTAGAAAGTTAACGAAATCAGGGCTTCAGAGCGCCGCAAACAATCTCCAATGGAAGTTCGTCAAAGGATATGACTCTTGTCTGGGCGCTGAAAATGTTCATATTATTAACTCTGAGTATATTGGCTCCTTTCCGAAGAGATACTCCGGCCTCTATATTCACCGATATACTTTCCAGCACTCCAAAACCTCTAATGAAGACGTCGGTGCTGGCTTCATCAATCTTCCTGTCTTAAAGGAGTTTTCACGCGCCGCAAGGCTGTGTTCTGAGATTGATAGGATTGACTGCGACATCTGTGCACAGCTTTACTTTGTAGGCTATGCCGCCACCTATCCCATTGTGACCGCCCTCCATCATGCGAAAAGGAAATTTCCTGATAGTGTTGTCGCCCTTATCGTTCCAGATTTACCTCAATATATGGAGCTGAGTAGACGTGGCACGGGATTCCTGCACAAGCTGAAGAACCATATCGTTTCAAAACGCATGAAGGGTATGGACTGCTACGTTCCCCTGACTGCAGCAATGGCTCCTTATCTTGGAGTTGATTTGACCAAGTGCTCTGTCGTCGAAGGCATTGCTGATGATTATGTTGCTTCTGACCTTGGTACTACCGCTCAAGATCTTCCTGAACGGTATATCCTCTACACGGGGACGCTCCAATACCGGTACGGTTTAGGCGAGTTAATTTCAGCATTTAAGGAGCTTGACGATACAGGAATCGGCCTTGTTATTTGCGGCGACGGCGAAGCAGCAAATGAAATTGCGGCTCTGCAGTCTGAAAATCCTATGGTGCGATACCTTGGCGTATTGCCACCTCAAGAGATTAAAGGCCTACGCAACGGTGCCACCCTTCTCGTGAACCCACGCAAGAACGAGGGGGATTACACGAAATTTAGTTTTCCCTCGAAGATGATGGAGTACCTTGCATCGGGAGTACCGACCGTCGCCTACTGGCTCGATGGAATGCCTAATGACTACAAAGGTCTTTTCATTGATGCAACAGACGGCGGCCTAAAGGCTGCTTTAAATCGAGCTCTCGCTATGGATTCTGAAAAGTTGTACCAACTTTCCTCTCGTGCGAAAACCTACGTCCTCAACCACAAGAATTCAAAGAATCAATGCGCACGTACTCTTGAACTATTCAGAAAGGAGTCTATGTACATTGAGCGATAATCACTTTTTCAATATTCCCGTCGCAATATTCATTTTCAAAAGGCTCGATACTCTTGAAAGGATTTTTGAAAGACTCGCTGAGATTCGCCCTAGCAAGCTCTACCTCATCGCTGACCAGGGAAGAGATGAGATGGAACGCCTCGCCGTCGACAAGGTGAGACACCGTGTCGATTCCCTAATTACTTGGGACTGTGAGGTTGTAAAAGACTACGCTAATGAGAATAGGGGCGTATACGGAAACATCGCACTTGGCGCGAAGCGAGTCTTCGAGCGGGAGCCAGTTGCCATTTTCTTGGAGGACGACAATTTACCTTCAGCCTCTTTCTTTCCCTTCTGTGCAGAAATGCCAGCGAGATATCGTGACAATGATAAGATCCTTTGGATCTGCGGAACTAATTATCTATCGCAATACAAAGCGCCGCAGAATGCTTCATACGTTTTTACGAGACAGCTTATGCCTTGCGGATGGGCATCGTGGGGAGACAAGTTCCTCTCTTCCTACGACTTCGAGCTTAACAAGACGACTCCAAAGGACAAGAGGCACGCTCGCAACACATATTCGGTGCGGCGACTCTACCTTCAGCAGCTATTCAACGTGGAGTACGAAAAAGCGCACAAGAGCCGCACCGGTCGCTACTATTCTTGGGATTATCATATGGCATGGACTCTCAGGGCTGGCGGGTTTTATGGCGTCGCCCCGTCAGTGAACCTTATAGAGAACATTGGTGTTGACGACTGCTCGGAGCACGGCGGCAACGACCTCTCGCTAGACATGACGAACCGGTTTTGTTCAATGGAAGGTTACGAACTCCCATTTCCGCTCAGACATCCTGAGGCTGTTGAACTCGATAAGACATATGAGCGGCTAATCGAGCGGAAGTTGCTGTACCCCATCAAGGATTACATCGGTGCACTTGTTAAGCTGGCTGCAAATCGACTGTTTAACTTTCCGCCGGACCTCTCACTCAGGCAAGCGATTAAGAAGGATTTAAAATGACTAATATGGTAGAAGATAAGATGGTTCGATTCAAAAACGATGGTCGCCTGAAACTGCTGATCATCGTGGGCACCCGCCCCGAGGTCATCCGCCTGTCCGAGGTCATCAAGAAGTGCCGCCGCCATTTCGACTGCCTGCTGGCTCACACCGGGCAGAACTACGACTACACGCTCAACGGCATCTTCTTCCGCGACCTGTCACTGGACGACCCGGACGTCTACCTGGACGCCGTGGGCGCCGACCTGGGCGAGACCGTGGGCAACATCATCGCCGCGAGCTACAAGCTCATGGACCAGGTGAAGCCAGACGCGTTGCTGATCCTAGGTGACACCAACAGCTGCCTGTCCGCCATCGCGGCCAAGCGCTTACACATCCCCATCTTCCACATGGAAGCGGGCAACCGCTGCAAGGACGAGTGCCTGCCTGAGGAGACCAACCGCCGCATCGTCGACGTGATCTCCGACGTCAACCTGGCCTACTCCGAGCACGCGCGCCGCTACCTCAAGGACACCGGCTGCGCCCCCGAGCGCACCTACGTCACCGGCTCGCCCATGGCGGAGGTCCTGCGTGCCAACCTGGAGAAGATCGAGGCCTCCGACGTCCTCTCCGAGCTCGGCCTGGAGCCCAAGCGCTACATGCTGCTCTCCGCCCACCGCGAGGAGAACATCGACACCGAGGCGAACTTCACGAGTCTGTTCACCGCGATCAACGCCCTGGCCGAGAAATACGACATGCCGATTCTGTACTCCTGCCACCCGCGCTCCCGCAAGCGCCTGGAGGCAACCGGCTTCAAGCTGGACCCGCGCGTGCGCATGCACGAGCCCATGGGCTTCCATGACTACAACTGCTTGCAGATGAACGCCTTCGCGGTGGTGTCGGACTCCGGCACCCTGCCCGAGGAGTCGAGCTTCTTCGCGAGCGTCGGCCGCCCGTTCCCGGCGGTGTGCATCCGTACCTCCACCGAGCGCCCGGAGGCGCTGGACAAGGCGTGCTTCACGCTTGCAGGCATCTCCGAGAGGGGCCTTCTACAAGCTGTCCATACGGCCGTCGAGCTCGACGCGGAGGGGTCGCTCCCCGAGGCGCCCGTTCCTGACTACGCCGACGAGACCGTGTCCACCAAGGTGGTCAAGATCATCCAGAGCTACACCGGCGTTGTGGACAAGATGGTGTGGAGGAAAAGCTTATAGAACAGCCGACATTTGGTGCGGCATATGTAACCTGCCTGGTTTTCTTCCAGTGTTAACAAGCTATATATAATTGTTTAATTGACCTCTTGTAGTCTTTCTGTTCTACAAGAGGTCAATTTGATTATCGTCCGGAAGGGATTTGGAATATGGACGAGAAACCTTTACCTGTAACTGATTCGGTATTTTTCCCATACTATGTAAACCAAAATAGACTGTTGGATATTTACGCAATTCTAAATAGGGGCTTTTCTGAATACGAAGAGATTAAAGAAGAATCGTCTTCAGGAAAATCTTCCTCAAAAAGAGGGGGCGCTGGAGTTGGTTTTAAGATTTTTAAACTTGGGATAACAGCCGAAGCGGAGCTTAATAAGAATTCTGGAAATTCGAGTTCTAAGGAATCAAAGTTGGTCCAGACCACAACTTCAATGTTGAGCATGGTGGTCGAGCAGCTGTCCCAACATAAGTTCTTAAAAGAGATTTTGATGTCTCAACCTGGAGACTTTGTCTGCATTCCGGTCAATCTTAAGATCAATTCCATTAAAGGTCTCGTTGATGAAGCGATTGAAATAACTGAGCTCAGCCAAAAAATGCAAGAGGTAGGCGGGACTAAGCTCAAGGGATCAAACAATGCTAATTCAGCTTCATTGAAAAAAATCGGAGCTGTCACCAAAGAGTTATTTTCCGCAGAAGAGATAGTTTCGGAAAACGAAGCTTATGCCGTAATTGGTACGATAACCGACCAAAATCTATATCAAGCTATTCGGCAGGATATTATAGATATTGATCTGACCTGTTTGGCACAAATCAAACGAGTGTTTCCAGACGGAACCCAATTAATGAAAAATACTGTATTTACCAAAATTATGGACACCGCCAGCAAAGAGGCGCTTATAAAGTCAGTGGCAGCCTTAAATTCTGGACCAATTAAATGTGATTCAGTGGCGATAATGGAGATTAGTGGCAAGCCTGTTTATCAACTTGAAGTTGTTGCGCTTTACCAAGAATCGCATCCATCGGTATAGCCGCACAACTCGAATAGCTAGTTGAGAGCAAGGCTATATTTAACTCTAATAATCTCAAGCATGCCGGCAAGCCGAAGCCAGTCGCGGACGTCAACCGCCTGACGACGAAGTCCAACTCCGACAACTTCCGCGCTAGCTCCATCCAGGGCGTCATGAAACGCGTGAAGGCCAAGGGCGTGCCCGTGGTGGTCTACGAGCCCACGCTGGACGCGCCGGAGTTCTTCGGCTCCGAGGTGACCCGCGACCTGGGGGCCTTCAAGGCCGGCTGCGACGTGATCGTCGCCAACCGCTGGAGCGACGAGCTCGCGGACGTGGCGGACAAGGTGTACACGAGGGATCTGTTTAAGCGGGACTAGGGGAGAGGGACGGCCTGCGACTCTAATCATACGGATTTTACTGATCGTCAAGGAAGAGGGTATATTAGCCCCATCAACCATTTAATATGCTTCGACCCGTAAAGCACAGAGACCTTAAATGCATATGGCGTTCATGCACGTGAGACAATTGTTTCAGCCAAAGAAAGCAAGCTATAAAAATAGAATTTATGACCTGTTTTAGATAGTGGGCCTCTCTGATGAGAAGCAATCGATTGGCTTGGGTGTATTTAAATCAAACTACATGATGCTGATTTGCGGTTACGATGCTTCGAAAAATCATTTTGGAAAATTGGATAAGGACAAGTTGGCTGCATCTGATTTCATTTATTGGATTGATTGAAGGTTGAACCAGTTGCGTCTTCTTCGCTGTGCTCACGGTCTTCTGTCCGTCTCGGCTGCATGGTGAGGCTCGACGGTGTAGAAGCGCGCGAACGAGATCCTGACCTTCACGCGCGACATGGCCGCGGCCATCTTCCACGTGCTGGACGCGAAGGCCCCCTACCGCACCTACGGCTGCACCGGCTCGGGCGCCGTGAAGAGCTGGTCCGACATCGCCCGCGCCGTCTTCGATGCCGCCAACGGCAACGGCGGGAAGGTCGTGCCGGTGTCGACCGCCGACTACTACGCCAGCGCCGCCGGTCCCATCGCCCCGCGTCCGGGCCACTCCGCGCTCGACCTGTCCAAGCTGGAGTCCGCCGGCTTCCACATGCCCGACTGGGAGGAAGAGCTGGGGGAGTACCTCAAGATGCTCTAGGCGCTCTTAAATATGCCAGGCATAAGAAAAGCCGCCGTTCCTTAACGGCGGCTTTTCTTATGCCTGGCGTAAAGTCCTGCGTCGACAAGCGCGGCGTCGGTCGCCAAACTTATTGGGAGTCTTGCAGATCACTACGGGCGGCAGTGTCCCGAATGTTGGTGTAGGGCTCGGTTCCCCGGGTAGCCGCAGGCTGCCTGGGGAACCGAGAATCACCTGGAATGCCGTCAATCAAGTTCATGTCACGCCGTCTTCCTGCAAAGAACAAAGAATCGGGTTGTCGGCCACGACAGGCGCGATGATCCCGACCGCGTGCTCCGCGGCGATGCCCTCGCAGACGGGCGCGGGCGCGTTGGCCTCGGCGCCTTCCACGGCCCTGCCGATGGAATCGTCGTCGAACCGGCGGCGGCAGGCCCACTCCTCGTCCGTCTCGGCGTACACGGCGCCCATCATCCAGATGGGCGGCTTCCCGCCAAGGAACGCCTGCGTCGCGCGGCTGCGGCGCTTGAGCCCGCGGTTGGTGCGCTCCTGCAGGTTCGAGCGGAAGGAGGTGGTGTGAAGGGCAAGACGTGAAATGGGCGTTGGGCATTGCGGTCACGACGCTCGCGCTCGTGGCGTTCCTGCCGCTCGTGCCGGTCGTCCTGGTGCTGGGGCTGTTGAGGACTAGTGGCGCGTCCGAGACAGAAGTCACCTCTGGAGGGGCCGTCCGTTTATTGTCCGGACGAGCTGAGATGCTTTTATCACAATAAGCACAGATGGGAAGCACATCACTGGTATGATTGGGAAAGGGGGAAACAGATGAAAGTCCAAATCGGGACAGAGTACTGCGCGATGGAAATCGCCGAGTACGCCGTCAGCAGGCGATATCGCCACAACACGCCCATCAGCAATCTTCAGCTTCAGAAGATTCTTTACTTCCTGCAAGTCATACACGCGAGCGAGACCGGCGAGCTGCTATTCGCCGACCAGTTTGAGGCATGGCCCTACGGCCCGGTCATCAGAGATGTCTACGTTGAGTTCTCTGACTGCGGCGGCTTCCCGATAAAACGCGAGTTCGACACCGAGATAAATGACTCCATCCGCCCGTTCCTAGATGCGGGGGTGGACACGCTCGCCGAGAAATCCCCATGGGAGCTCGTCAGGATCTCACACGCCGAGGGGTCCCCGTGGGACATCATCTACAACCAGAAGCGCCTACACAAAGGAATCATCCCAAATGAGCTGATCATGCAGTGCGCTAGCGAGGTCTCTGAGTGACCGAGCAAGACTATGCAAAGGCGGCCGAAAACTTCGGAAGGGTCCTCTCTCTCTGCTCACCAGCAAAATTGGGACTCTTTCGAAGCCGCCCCTGAAAGTTCCCCCAATAAACGCAGGCAGCGACGACGCACAGAAACGCAAGGCTCTCCGCGACATGCTCGAATCCCTCGCCAGCACGGATGATGCCGCGGCGCTCTCCCAAGAGGACATCCGCCGAGCCTCGAACTTCTTCGCAAAGCTATATGGGGGGAGCGAGCCCTATCGCCATAGATATGCCGACATCTGCGACCTGGTATTTAACGCACTCGGGCAGTCCTCTGGGGACTTGGACGAAGGGGTCCCCTATTCGGTCAACTGCCTCGCCGAGAACATTCGCATCATCCATGAGTACCTGACGACGCATGGACTTTGTGACCAGGCGAAAAGTGTCCTCAAACTCGCCGACCACATCGACCTGGAAAAGACGAGGCTGAGCCACGATATCGAACAGCAGCAGGCCATGCGCGCATTCAAAGCGGCAATCGCCGAAGTGAAAGCGGAAAGGGATGAGGCGGACCAGAAACGCGCAGAGCTGGAAAGGGAGTTTGACGAGCGCCTCGACAAGACGAGGATGGAGTACATCGCGATCCTCGGCGTGTTCGCGGCGGTCGTGCTCGCCTTCAACGGCGGCGTTGGGTTCTCGACCTCCGCGATGGGCGCGCTCGGCATCGACGGCGGCATACGCGCCATCGTGCTCCTCGCCGCGCTCGTGGGCTTCGTGCTCATCAACACGGTCTGCATCCTGCTGGTCTTCATCTGGAAGATGTCCTTCAACCACAGGAAGGTGGAACTGGGCAACTGGCCGAGGAACTGCCTGATCGCCGCAGACGTCGCCCTCGTGTTCATTATGGCTGCGATGATGGCGCTCTCCCACCCTGGACTCAGGGGGTTCATCGGGCTGTAGTCCGAACGCGACGTCAAGGGCCGCCCTCCGGGGCGGCTTCCCGCTTTTCGCGGCGGGGCGCGATTGATTGGAGGTGGAGCCGATGGCGAAGGTAGTGTCGCGATTGTTGGTGTAGGGTCTCCATAAGGCGGAATCTGTAGAAGAAGGAGACTGTAATATCGTGCGCTCCGATGATGATATGCCTGGAGAAGGGTTATACGAGCTCTACTGCGTGCTCTTTTGCCACGGGCTTCACGAGAGGCCTGCGGTCAGAATGCGAGATGTGCGAAGGGAGCGGCGATCCGTTCGCCAAGTAGCGCCCGATGACTGGAAGCCTCTTCTTGAGGCGGCTGCACTCGCGGATGGGTTGACCAAATGATCCCGAATGGCGTTGTAATTAGCTTCAACGGTCAAATCGATTTCGGCACGGTTGTTGCTCTCCTAGCTCTGGCGCTCACTCTCCTCCAGTGGATTGTCTCACTGATACGAGGTCGCCGGGCGACCGCGCGGAGCCAGGCGTCGGCTATCTGTGCCCGTGTGGTCAGGATGCCCGAGAGGGAGACGACCACGATTGGCAGGATCAGGGTTGATTTCGGGACACAGTTCGGCCTAGAAGTGATGAACAATAGCAACGACATCGTTTACCAAGTTATCCTCACTGCCGTGCTCGTCCAAGGTGCCGGACCTCAAGACGGGAGGGACGTCGAGGGGAGCGACGGCAGAGTTCTGCTCTCGTCCGTTGCTCCGGGCAAAACCGTGAGGTGTATCGGGCATCTCGATTGCTCGATGCATAAGGCCCTCGGTTGCGAGGTGGCTTTCACCGATCGCTACGGACGCAGTTGGGTGCGCAAGAGCGACGGTCATTTGGGCAGGATTCGATTTAAAACGCCCGTCGATTATTACGGTCTAATGCAGCCTGTAGAGTGGATGGACTTCGATGATCAGTAATCGACATGCTCTGGTTTTGAACGAAAAGTCCCGGAGACGATCGATAGCGATTCTTCTTTGATGATGTAAGCGGCGCTACCATTGGCAGCGCCGCTTCTTTTCTATTTCGCTCGCAGATAGGCCTGCCACGTTGACCACCGATCGCATCCTGACCGATGTGCTCGCGTCGCATCGGCGTCGCCTCAAAACACATAGCGCGGACTGAGCATGGCTCGACTGCCAGCTTTCAATCAAGCTTGTGACATCATTGTTGTGGACGGGGCGGCCTCGGTTGCGGTTTGATCTAGCGCGGCGAAGGAAATCTTTCGCTCTAAGTTTATGCAGGAGGGAATAATGGAGACATGCCGGTCAAAAGAACCTGCTGATCAGCTCATCTGTCATATCGATTCCTATCTCAAGGATAAGGACAATCAATATGCAATTGCACTTGAGGGAGATTGGGGGTCGGGAAAGACCCGATTCATTGAAGAGAAGCTCGCCGAGCATCTTAAAGATGGCGAATACGAACTTGTCCGCGTTTCTATGTTCGGAATTGCTACTGCTGATGATCTATACGAACGCATTGTGATGGCGCTCGTACACCTTAGCGACAAGAGCATGAAGACGCAATCTGCTGCCAAAATGATGGGGGGCGCCCTCAACGGCATTTCGAGAGCTTTTATTAAAAGAACGGGATTATCCTTGAATCTCGCCGTCGGGATACAATCCGTTGCCTGCCTAATGCTCAGAAAGAAGCACTTTCTTGTATTCGATGATGTGGAGAGGCGTTCTGAACATGGCGACGATTTGGCGCTCTTCGGAACGATGAACGATCTTATCGAAAGACTCGGGATGAAGGTCATGCTGGTTTCAAATGCCTGGGGAGGCAGCGATGGGCAACCACTGCGAGCGTTCGATAGGGACGTACGCGAAAAACTAATTTGGAAAGTCTATTCGTTCAGACCTTTCCCGTCGGCATTGGCCAAAGAAATTCTCATGGGAGACTGCCGCCCATCGGAAGACCTTGATATGTATGGTGCCATACTTGCGGGAGTAAAGGCCAGCGGATGCGTAAATGCTCGAGCAATGATACGTGCTCATGAGTTAATTGGAAGAATTTGCAGTCTTGAGGTGGTTCAAGATACAGGAATTGCACCCCAAAACCGGTTTAATGCTCTGCGAGACGCAGTCCATTTTGCTTTGTTGACCTCCATGGGGAGCGCACCCGACATGCCGAAAAACGACGCGCCGGCGGAATTGCTCAGTCCGAAAGCTCTTGAATACGAGCGTGGCGTGGCTCTTTACGAGCAATACTCTGATTTCTCCGTGATAGGTAGGGCTTTCGACCCTTCAGGCGAAGTAACAAAGGATGATCTTGAGCAAGGGTTTAAAGCGTACATTGGAAAAAGGTATCCGAGCAACTGCGATACCCTCGAAATTAGAGAGATCGCTAAAGAGATGCGGGGCGCGTACGCTCTTGATGACGATGATGTAGATGGCCTCGCGCAGCATTATTTTAATTTAGTTTCCAGGGGGCATTATTCAGTCGATTGTTTGCACGACGTGTTCGATGTTTATTACCTGCTATCCGATCTCGAATGGGAATGTCCATTTTCGCAAGATGACTTTATCGAATATTGCAAGAAAGTGATCGATGCCGATCCAGACAAAGCTATTGAGCACCTTTCTGGACCAGTATTTTATACAGACGAGAGGCGGGAGAGACGGGAGCTCGCTGAAGTACTTAAGCGTTATGCTCAGACAGAGTTGAATAAAAGGATGTCGACTCAGTTGATGATATCTGAGAGAGCGGAGGAACTGACGGGCAGAGAGCTTGCTCGTCGTCTCAACGATGCAGTGAAACGCGATGTCAAAGTGTTAGTTAATGCTACTCCGAGAGTCATTGTCGAGACATTTTGCAGAGAGGATGCGTCGAATCAGGAGGCGCTTCGCATGTTCTTTGTGCATCTTAATAACGTTCAGATTCCGGGCGGGGCGCCATCGGCGGCTTTAGTTGAATGGATACTTGAGATAAAGAATGCACTGAAAGAAACGAACGTTGAAACGAAAACCGGCGCGATGAGAAGGTGTTGGTTCTTGAGAAATCTTGAGGAGCTTGAGAGCCGATTTGGGCATTCCAGACAGGAGTAACACCGATGCGCCACTTGTCGTGCGCTTCAATGCCAGCGGTCTTGATTTACGCTTGCGCGGTGCCAGCTTGATTTCATTTGTTGCATAGATCGAAGTATGAGCCGGTCGCGCCTTCTTCGCTGTGACCATGGTCTTCTATCCGTCTCGGCTGCATGGTGAGTTCGATTGCTTTTTCGGAGTGGCAATGATACGTATGGTGTGAAACGGATGGTACGCGGATAACGAGGGGCGGAAACAACGACAGCCCCACGCTAAAGGAAAGGAGCGGAGGAACTATGCCAGAAAATAAAATACCAGGCCTCTTCACCGTCTACTACATGAATCAGCAGAAGGTGTTCGAGACGAGGATGCTACTGGACAACAAACTCAAGACTACAAGCTCCAAGGAAAACCAGAACGGGACGACAAAGAGAGCATCATTGAACGCCGAAGCGGAGCTCAACCCTCCCTTTCTGACGAAACTCAGGGCAAAACTCGAAGGAAGCGTCAGGCACGAAAAACAAGAGAAGATCGTGGACACCCTCGAATACGTGAACACAAATAGCCGGATGCTCGCCGACATAATGGAGCATTGCAAAGCCCCCGAAAGCGGAACAACGCTTACAGAAGGCGACCTCGCATACATCGGCGATGTCTCGCTGGAGCTCATCAATGAGGAGGAGATTCGAGGCATCATGGCGATCATGAGCGGGACCTTCGACGGAATCACCGTCCCCGATGCCGGAGACCTCGACATCGGCCACATGATGCAATCCTTCATAGGAGACGGCGCAGCCTTCAAGCTCAGAGGAAACCGCGCAAGAAGAAGAACGCCGCTGTACGCGAAGGTTCCCCTCGATGGAGAAGAAATGTTCGAAAGCGGGTACACAATCGACGACCTGCTCATCGGAAAGGTCGGCATCGTCGGGATATGCAAAGGGAAAATCACCCCGGCCCAGATGAAGAGCCCCCTCGATTACTTCCAACAGCCAGACGACCCGAAACGCACGCCGCAGAACGACATTGTTATATGCGGAAAGAACCCGTCACCCACCGCCATGACCGGCGGCGGCAATCGGGTAGAACAGGGCTATTACATAGACATCCTTGCTGTCATTCAGGCAGTGTCCTTCGAGGCTTGATAGGCAACGCCATGCGCAAACTCGTCACATACAACAAATCCCAGTATAAAGCCCTGATCGACCAGCTCGGAGACGGCGGCTTCAAGTTGATGTCGCTTCTCGAACTACACGGAAGCGACCAAATCTCCGAGCTCCTCTCCGAGAAAAAGCTCGTCGTGGACGTTTCATCACTTGTGGGGTTACTCTCGGGCGATCTTCAGCTGGCATCGAAATTCGAGCTCCTCGTCCACCAGCTACCCTTTGGCACCCTCTTCATCGGAGACGATAAAACCGTGAACGAAGGAGCATACCAATTGAGAACCATGTTCGACGACATTATAGAATGCGACATCGAGATCGATAAGGACGCCCAGAAGGACAAAAGAGTAAAGAGAACACTCGTATCCCTCGACGAACTCGAATTCAAACAGGTCCTCACCACCCTCGAAAGCGAGCTCATAGGCCAGATCGAATTCAAACGCTCCTTCGAATCCCGATCGCGCAGCTTCAGGCTCTTCAACGCGCTCGACGAGCAGCCGGTGTTCTCGTTGCTCCTTCTTGGCCCTTCGGGTGTCGGGAAAACAGAAGTCGCCAAGATTCTCTGCGAGGCAATCGCGCCATGCCAGCCCCTCCCTAAAGTCAATCTTGGGAACTACAGCAGCAAGGACTCTCTAAACTCCCTGATTGGCAGCCCGAGAGGATACGTGGGAAGCGAAGAAGGCGAGCTGGGAAAGAAGATCGACTCGTCCGATGCCGGAATTCTCCTGGTGGATGAGTTCGAGAAAGCTGAACCCGCCGTCTGGAACTTCTTCCTCGATCTCCTCGAGACAGGATCGTTCACGGACTCCCAAGGGATGGAGCACAATCTCCGCGGGTTCATCATCGTATTCACGACAAACTGCCCCCTCGGGAAGATCAATGAAACTTTCCCGGCAGAACTCCTCTCCCGCTTCAATTTGATGAGCCACTTCTCCAAGCTAAGCGTAAGCGACAAAAAGTTCTTTGTCGAAAGATACGTATCCATGTTTGCCAAGAAGTACAGGGAGACTGCTCCCAGTGGCTTGCCGACATTGCCGGACGACATCGCCGACAGGGCAATGATGGAAATCGACATTGAAGCGACCGAAAACATCCGGATCCTCAAGAACACAACAAGATCTTGGATCAGCGAATTCGTAGAGAAGGCCCGAAAGAGCAGTTCAATCGCGACGCAGCCCTCCATCATCAACACCCAAACATAACGAATATATGTTCTTATTGCATCGCATCTACATTACGAAATTCAGATTGCTTGAGATGTCTTGACGCAAGTTCAGATTCACTTCGGAGTATCATGCTGTCAATTTGAAGGATGCTACCTGCGCTTTTGAAGAATCGAAACGGAGGTTGTAAGCCGATTCTTCCTTTCACCGACTGGCAAAACGATTTACACCTAATTGTGGGAGTTGCCCACGCGATTTCTCTTTGCTCCTGCATCGATCTCGCTAAACTAATAAGTGCTGCCAACAGGGCATTTTCTGGTGCATATTCTATTGGCTCCCGCGAAGATCGGAGCGGGTATGTTTGCTGCCGAGTCCCACACCAGCCGTCATCACATCGCGATCGCTGCCATGGCCTGCCTATGCTTTTTGCTGGGCGGGCCTTCTTATGCCGCGGGCGCTGAGAGCCTCATCATCGCGGGCGCGACGTACTACGAGCCGGGCGTGTCGGGCCCCGGCTGGGCTTGGACCGATGCCGACCACCTTGAGCTTAACGGCTACGCGGGCGAGGCCATCGGCGCCGACGGCGACCTGGTGCTGACGCTTGCCGGGCAAAACTCCGTGACGGAGTCACATGCGCCCGATGCGGACATCACGCTATGCGGCATGGAGGTGTGGGGCAACCTGACGCTTCGCGGTACCGGGACCCTGACGGCGACGGGCTCGCAGTGCGGGATCCACGTTTCGCAGGCGCTCGTGGTGGACGGCTGCACCGTCGATGCCCGGGCGGACGGGGCCGATATTACGGACGAGGCGGTTGCCGGCGTGATCGCCGGCAACATGGCCGTGCGCGGCGGCGGACGCGTCGTTGCCGCGGGCGCCGGGTCCGGAGCGGGCGTGCGTGCTTACGGCGTTTATCTGCAGGATGCGGGCCTTGGCGCTGGTGCGGCCGGCTGTCGGCTTTCCGTCGACGCCTCGTGGCTGGATGCGGCCGGTGCCGACGGCGGCGTTGCTTGCCTGGGCGGGTCGCTTGTGTCCGCGCGGTTTGTGACGCCTGTTGGTGGGGCCTTTGGTGCTGGTGGCGTGGTGGATGCTGCGGGGGTCGTGGCACCGCATGTGGTGGTTGAGCCCGATGTGGCCACGCCACCGGCGGGGGAGACAGACAGGGGCGAGGTGACTGGCGATAGCGCGGGCAAGTCTCCCTGCGATGCTAACCCCTCTGCCGGAGAGCCCACCACAGGGCCCACGACAAATCCCGCGCTGAAACCCGCGGCTGCGACAACCAAGACAGCAACGACAGTAACCAAGACCACGGCCGCCAAAGTCTCCAAGCCCAAGGCTGCCACCGCGACCACTGCGGCGCTCCCCAAGACCGGCGACAACTGCTGGATCGTCGCCTCTGTGGCGCTTTTCCTGCTGGGGACAGTGTTTCTAGCTGCTGCGTGCCGCTGCTGAAGCACCATTTCGATAGGCTATATAGAAGGCTATATTCGTAACGACGAATTAGTAGAATAATTTTTACGACAATTACTCGGGACTTATCTAACATGAACCACGAGTCGGATCATACAGTTGAGGCTGCCAAGAACGTAAAAGACGCCGGCCTTCTTGAGCTGCTTGAGCGTTGCAGCTATCTATATAGCGAGGCATTTTATGCCAACACGGAACTAGCAATCCTTCGCGAACTGTCTAAAGCATCTTCCGACTATGAGAATGAAGTAATTTGCGCTGGCTGCTTCTTCAGCTTTACACAACTTGCATTAACCGAATCCTGTTTCATGAATTGCGCACGGTTATTTGATGCCAAAAGCGACGTCAGTATTGGGAACTTGATAGAAGACGTCAAGTCTCATTCTGCTGAAATCGACGCGCTTGCAATCTCCTTATTTAATGATCGACCAAACTTTGACAGGCTTAATCCAATCGTTCATCCATTGGCAAAGGACGAGGAGCGTTTCTACTCCAAAGAAGTTGAGTCACAACGCTCAGATGAAAAGCTGTTCGGAAATCATTACAGAATGGTTACTGTGTGCATAACCACTTATGACCTTTCCAATTTATGGAAAAAACGACTCAACGGTCTCAGTAAACAAACTGACATGCTTCGCGATCAGCGAAATAAAGTATTCGCCCATAGCGACATAGAAGCACTGAATTATGATGAGCTTGTTAGGCGACTTCCTTTAACTTTCAGCGAAATTCAAAAACTAATCGACTTCGCACTCGATCTAACAATCGAATTATTCGCCAAAATTACTGGTATTGAAAAAGATCGATTGCCCAAGAACTACAACGATATACAAGGCCTCCTAAAATATGCGGAGGTTGGCATGGAGGCTGTTGAGCAGCATTTGGGTAATCTATAGGATTCAAGCGCCTGCAAGTAGTTAAGCATGCGAGCGCTTGAATCTGAATACGATCCTTGACATAAAGTCCGACCATCGCACAATGACGGTTTTCCATGCCAAAAAGACACTGAAGTGTGAGGTGGTTCAAATCTCAGTAATACAAATTATCAGCAGTTCAGGTCTTATGGGAATAATTCAATTCGCATCACGTTGCATCTAAGCGGCTGTTTATACTTGGATATAAACACTAAGGAGGTAGCAATGCTTTGGAGCTATGTTCAGCTAGATGACGGCACTCAGTTTGCCTACTCAGAAACACGAGACGACGGGACCGTTCGCGTAGCCGTCGAGCGCCCGGTTGATTTTGGTTTTGACCATGCAGAATGCTTTCTACCTGCGGTCAAATGGTTTAACGTCGAAGGATTTTCTACTGATGATCTGGATTTTTTGACCGAGTTCGTTAGATCAAACGCTCCGTTTATCTTCGAGCTTGCAGAACGGCAAAAAGCCGGACCGGCGGTGGCATAATGCCTCGAATTTTTGTTTTTGGACAGTATGTTCTGTTCTTTTGGAATGCAGAAAATGGCGAGCCCGTTCACATCCATGTAGGAGTAAAGAGGGCAGCTGCAAATTCGACTAAGTTTTGGCTCACTAAAAATGGTGGATGCACACTTGCGAACAACGAGAGCAAGATTCCGGCTAAGGATCTCAGGGATCTTTCAAAACTAATCACCATGAACCATCGTTACATTTGTGACAAGTGGCGCGAAACCTTTGGTGATGATTCCCTGACATTCTATTGCTAAACCGCAATTGAGCCATGATTACGCTTGTCAACTCATGATTGCCGATGTTGACGGGCGGGACCTTCCTGTTACGCCGCTAGTGCTCCAATCGTACTTTCCGATAGCCCGGAACCCAAAGACAACCAGCACTACGCCTGGATCCAGGACCTTGTTTCCGGAAACCGCACGCGAGCAGAACTCGCCGACGAGCTGCGCCGCAATTGCGTTGTGTGTCTCGACGGTGCGTCGCACGTATAAAATCTAAGCATCCAAACTCTAACTATGAAATGGAATGGACGCCACATGGAACTCCCTAGCACCCTGTGCAGCAATGTGTACGACTTCGCGTTTTGCCCCGAGCCCTGCTACGATCGCCTGGTCGACCTCGCCGACCCCGAGGACTGGGGTCCCGGCAACCGCATCCTCAGAAACTACTTGTCGTTTTCATTTAGCCGGGCGGTGTTCCTGACCGAGCGCGACGTGGACCAGACCGCGCCGTCCAACCTACCGCTGGTGTTCGACGACGACCAATGCCTGTTCAACACCGGCCTGTACACGCGTCGCTACGAGACCATCTACGGCCTGTTTGAGCCCAACACGAAACCCGACGCGCGCCAGCGCTGGTTTTTGAAGGGCTTCTTTAAGGAGAGCGACCCCATGCTGGTCTCGTTTGAGTACCTGCCGTGCCGCGTGCGCTTTGCCGAGGACCCTTCCGAGCTGGTCTTTGACTACCGCCTTCCCATCCGCTCCAACATCGACCATATTTTGGGCGACGAGGAGAACCTGACGCGCATTCCTGCCAGCCTGATGGGGGAGGACAACTCGCTGCTGCTGCGCCGTGCCTTTGAGGGCGCCGTCGTCGAGGCCGCCCGCCGCGCCGCCGCCAACTACACGCTCGCCGTGCCGCAGTTCTACGGCGGCCGGATCCAGCTGCTCTTGCCGCTGTGCCTGACCGGCGACAAGCCCGAGCTGGCGCTGACCATCCAGCGCGAGGACGGTTTCTACGCCGCGCGCACCTGCCTCACACTCGATATGGCCTACAACAACGCGCGACTTATCTGCCGCCCCGAGACTTCGTGGATTAAGCGATAAATGGTGGTTTAGCTGCGGTTTTGTTGGCTGACTGGGTTGAAACAGTGCGGTTTGCTCCCACGAATTTAAAATCGGGGGCAAAAAGTTCTTGGTAAACCACGCACGGCTATGTTAGTATCTCTTTTGCCGAAAGGCGACGGGCGATTGGCTCAGGGGTAGAGCATATCCTTCACACGGATGGGGTCACAAGTTCGAATCTTGTATCGCCCACCATCTAAAGTACAGGTCAGAGGTGTTAAGCCTCTGGCCTTTTTCTTTTTGATACCAAGGGTGATTCCAAAACGAATCGTAGTCGTATAAGGCGTCATTTTTTTCGCACCCTTTTTGCTGACGCCATTGCATGTTTTGTATAAAACTCATGCGTATTTTCATTGAATTCCCCATGTGATCCGCGCGCAAATGTGGAGACAGGGACCACATGCCCAAAGCTTCTTCCAGCGGTTTTCTATCACACGACGGTTTTTCGGCGGAACTCGGCATGCTTTTGTCAGCATTTGGTTTGCTTCCCGTACTTACCCGCATGATGCCCCGGTAGATAATCGGCCATGCCCGCAATCCGCACGGCCTACGGTCGAAACCAGGGGAGGCCACATGGACGAAATCGTCTGCGCAAACACCGCATTCCGCTACTGGCGCTGCCCACCGCAGGTGCATGACCTCTACCCGCGCCTACCCAGCTCCGATGACGGCTGGCGAGCCCTATCCCAAGCCCCTTTCGTAACCGACGTCCTCAAGACCCCGATTATCGCTGTTGCTTCGCCAGGTTGTTGTAATCACCACTCGGGATTGCGCTCCACTATTCGTTGGGAAGGGGCATCGGATGTCAGTACAACAATCGACACCAACTTAGGCTTTAGTGTCACCAATCCGCTTAACACGTTATTTACTATGACACGCTTTGTGTCCCAAATAAATCTCGTACTGGCAATGTACGAACTTTGCGGTTGGTTTTCTGTTTTCGAGCCGGCTCCCGCTGCCGAAATGCAGTTAAAAATGGCGGTAGAGGAGAATCGCAAATCCAGCACGCAGGATCTATTCGAACTTGGAGAGGGCGAAGACGAGGTTCCCTGGAAACGTGTTTACGCCCGCGCAACCGTAAAGGCCACAGATAAAGAAGGCCAAACGAACAAGCGTGAGGATGGAAGAGAGGTTACGAAACTCAAAGGCACTTCTCTTTGGATGAGAAAGCCGCTCATCGAGCTAAGCGATCTGCATCGATTCGCCGACAAGGTCAAAAGTCAAATGTGGGGAAAGCAGTTTTATGATGCCACTCAGCAGGTTATCGGCATTGCTGCGTCTCCACTCGAGGTCGCTGGGGTCCTGCTTCTAAGTCGTTCTCGACGTCTAGGTGGTGCAGGATTCAGATACGTGTACCTCAACGATTTAACCCCTCTATCTGTAGCAGCCCAAAGCATCGCAGGTCAAAAGGTTTGCTACGGCGACATCGTGATTGTAAACCCAATCCTAATGAAGGCAGTAATTATCGAGATCCAAGGTGAAGTCATCCATGGGTCAGGCGCGGTACTCGACCACGATGCTGAGCGCATGACTGCGCTCCAGAGCATGGGTTTCGACGTGTTCCTGGTGACTCACGATATGCTCAACGATTCAAAGCAGCTAGACACCATAGTCAGAAGTGTCTGCGACCGTTTAGGGATTCGCTATAAAGCCAAAACTGAGGCAATGAAGTGCGCCGAGACGAGGCTGCGAGCAAATGTTTTGTGCAACTGGTTGGAAATCGGAAATTAGCTGGCGACAAGGCGCTAGAACTACCTAGTTTGCCTGTTAGTGAATTAATGTCATTTCAAAACTATGCCGGATTACGGGGCTGGACCCGGACCGGCCGTCCATGCCCTGCATTTCACGGAATGCGCAAGCCGTCTACCTGCGGTTTTGATTTTACAGATTACGGCATGCTCGGGGGTTCCCGGCCTGGCCCCGTAAACCGGCATGGTTTTGAAATCGCCGGGTCGGCGGGAGCGCGATCGGCCCCGATAATGAGCCCGGCGCCGGCGGGATGGCCGCTGGGATGATGGCGGCCCACGCCGCGACTGCGAAATTTTCCAAAATTGCCCTTGCATCGTGGTCCGAGTTCCCGTATAGTACTTCTTCGCACGGGGGCGTAGCTCAGCTGGGAGAGCGCTTGACTGGCAGTCAAGAGGTCAGGGGTTCGATCCCCCTCGTCTCCACCCGAGCATTGAATGAGGCTCCAACGCAAGTTGGGGCCTTTTTTCATATAGGCACACAAGGTCAAAGGCGGCACCATGATCCTCCTGGTCGACAAGATCGAAAAAAGCTTCGGCGCACGCGTCCTCTTTAGCGGCGCGTCCTTCCAGATCAACCCCGGCGAGCGCTTTGCGCTCGTGGGACCCAACGGCGCCGGCAAAACCACCATGCTCAAGATCATTATGGGCATCGACAGCCCAGACGCCGGCCAGGTCCAGTACGCAAAGGACTGCCAGGTAGGCTACCTAGAGCAGGAAACTAATCTGGAGCAAAAAGACACCACCATCCTTGCCGAGGTCATGGCCGCTGCCAAGGAAATCCGCCGCATGGGCGAGCGCGCCAACGAGCTGCAGGCCCAGATAACCGAGCTCTCGGAGCAGGGCAAGGACGTCGACGCCCTCCTTAACGAGTACGGTCAGGTACAGGACCGCTTTGAGCACCTGGGCGGCTACGAGCTCGAGAGCAACGCCCGCAAAATCCTGTCCGGCCTGGGCTTTAAGGTCACCGACTTTGAGCGCCCGTGCTCCGAGTTCTCGGGCGGCTGGCAGATGCGCATCGCGCTTGCCAAGCTCTTCCTGCGCCACCCCGACCTGCTGCTTCTGGACGAGCCTACTAACCACCTGGACCTCGAAAGCGTCCAGTGGCTGCGCGGCTTTATCGCCAACTACGACGGCGCCGTACTCATCGTCAGCCACGACCGCGCCTTCATGGACGCCTGCGTCGACCACGTCGCCGCGCTCGAAAACCGTCGCGTGACCACCTACACCGGCAACTACAGCAGCTACCTCAAGCAGCGCGAGGACAACCTGGAGCAGATGCGCGCCAAGCGTGCCGCTCAGGAGCGCGACATCGCCCACATGCAGGTCTTTGTCGACAAGTTCCGCTACAAGCCCACCAAAGCTGCCCAGGCACAGGAGCGCATCCGCAAGATCGAGCAGATCAAAAAGGAGCTTGTCATCCTGCCCGAGGGTCACAAGCACATCGACTTTAAGTTCCCCGACCCGCCGCGCTCCGGCGACATGGTCGTAGGGCTCGAGAGCGTGTCCAAGTCCTACGGCGACAAGCACATCTACAGTGACATCGATCTCAAGCTCTACCGCGGCGAGCATGTTGCGCTCGTCGGCCCCAACGGCGCCGGCAAGTCCACGCTCATGAAGATCCTCGCCGGCCTGGAGCCGCCCACCACCGGCACCCGGGACCTGGGCACCAACGTGGGCGTGGCCTACTACGCCCAGCACGCACTCGAGGGCATGACCGAGTCCGATACCGTCCTGCAAGAGATCGACACCGTCACGCCCAAGTGGACCGTGCCGCAGCAGCGCAGCCTGCTGGGCGCCTTCCTGTTTAGCGACAACGATTCCATCGAAAAGCAGGTTCGCGTCCTCTCCGGAGGCGAAAAGGCGCGTCTGGCCCTGGCCAAAATGCTCGTGGCCCCCGAGGCGCTCCTGTGCCTGGACGAGCCCACCAACCACCTGGACATCGACTCGGTGGACATGCTCGAGAACGCCCTGCAGAACTTCCCCGGCACCATCGTGCTGATCAGCCACGACGAGCACCTGGTACGCGCTGTGGCCAACCGCATCATTGACATCCGCGATGGCAAGGTCACGGTCTACGACGGCGACTACGACTACTACCTCTACAAGCGCGAGGACCTCGCAGCCCGCGCCGCGGCCGATGCGGCAGGGGAGAGCGCACCGGCCGCGACCAAGTCCGCTAAGGTCACCGCGGCCCAGCCCGACACCCCCGCCACCGCCTCCAAGCCCGCCGAGGGCAAAAAGACCAAGGAGCAAAAGCGCGCCGAGGCCCAGGCCCGCGCCGCGCTCAACAAAAAGCTCAAGGGCGTGCGCAACCAGCTCAAGAAGATCGAGGCCGAGCTCGACAAAAAGCGCGCCCGCTATGACGAGCTTATGGAATTGATGGCGAGCGAAGAGCTTTATGCCGATCAGGACAAGTTCAACGCCGCGCTGGGGGAATATAACGGCCTTAAGCAAGAGCTGCCCAAGCTCGAGGATGAATGGCTGGAGCTTTCCACCCAGATCGAAGAGGAGACCGCGCGTGAACTCTCGTAAGGCCGCTGCTGTGGCGATGAGCATCATCGCCATCGCCTGTCGCATCTGCGGCATCTTTATGAGCGCGATGACCGTGCTGCTGTGTTTTAGCGGCCTCACCGCCAAGCTGCAGATCGTGGGCTTTGTCGTTGAGCTTTCGCGCGCGCTGCCGAGCGCCATCGCCGGCTACGGCGTCATCACCTCTCCCTTTGGCGGCGTCTTCCGCCTGGATTACGCCATCGTCGCTGTGATCCTGTTTGTAATTGACTACCTGCTCACGCGCGCCTCGCGCCGCGTCCGCTAGGGGAGCGTTATGTCCATCAGCTACCTCATGAACCTGCTCGCTAGCGCCGTCGCCGTCATCGTGGGCATCGTTATCCACGAGAGTGCACACGCCGCGGCGGCCTGGGCGCTCGGCGACAAGACGGCCCGTTCGCGCGGACGCGTCTCGCTCAACCCGCTCAACCATATCGATCCGTTTGGCACCATCATCCTGCCGCTGCTTATGCTTGCCGCCGGCGGTCCCGTATTCGCCTTCGCCAAGCCCGTGCCCGTCTATCTCAACAACCTTAAGCACCCCAAGCGCGACGAGGTCCTGGTGAGCGTAGCCGGCCCCACATCGAATATCGCACTCGCGTGCCTCGCGGCCGCCCTCCTGCACGTAACGTACGGCAATCTCTACGCCAGCATGTCCTTTGCCCTGGCGTCACAAATCATGAACTTCGGCGCCACGTTTATCGTGGTCAACTTATCGCTCGCGTTCTTCAACCTCATCCCGATCCCACCGCTCGACGGCTCGTCGATCATCGTGCCCTTCCTCAAGGGCAAGGCGCTCGCCAACTACTACCGCCTGCAGCAATACGCCATGCCCATCCTCATCCTGGTGCTGTACCTGCTGCCCATGTGGACCGGCATCGACGTAATCGGCCGCTATTTCGACGTTACCGTGTATCCGCTCGCTGAGCAGCTGCTTAACTTCGCAATCGCCGGCATCTAAGGTAAACTAACAGGTCGACCGTGCAAAACGGTCGCAACATGCACCCAAACCGCGCCGCGAAGGCGCCGTCAAAGGAGGTCGAAGATGTCGTATCGCGTGTCGACTCAGGTCTACAGCGGACCGTTCGACCTGCTGCTGCAGCTGGTAACCCGCCAAAAAGTTGATATTGGCGCCATCTCCATTAGCGAGGTGGCCGAGCAATACCTGGCCGAGGCCGAGCGCATCGAGGCGCTGGACCTGGACGTAGCGAGCGACTTTTTGCTGGTCGCGGCAACCCTTTTGGACATCAAGGCTGCCTCGCTGGTGCCCCAGGAGGCCCCGCGCAAGACAGACGACGATGACGAGGACGACGAAGACCTCGAGGAACTCAGCGCGCTCGACGGCGACGCCCTGCGCGAAGTCCTGATCCAGCGTCTGATCGCCTACAAGCAGTTTAAGGGCGCGGCTGCGGCCCTCGGTGCCCGCATGCAGGCCGAAAGCCGCATGCACCCGCGTGTGGCCGGCCCCGACCCCGAGTTTTTGGGCCTTATGCCCGACTACCTGGCCGGCATCACGCTGCGCGGTCTCGCCGTCATCTGTGCCGACCTGGACGGCAAGCGCCAGACCTTCCTGCTGGAGGCCGAGCATGTGGCGCCGCATCGCGTGCCGCTCGACCTGACCGTGGCCTCAGTCGACCGCTTTACCATGGCGCACCAAACCTGCACCTTCCGCGAGCTACTGGACGGCGATGCCACCACCGAGCAGCTCATCGTCACCTTCCTGGCCATGCTTGAGCTCACCAAGCGCGGCTCGCTCACGCTGAGCCAGGACGAGATCTTTGGAACCATTCAAATCAACCGCGTCGAGGGCGCCGAGGCATACGTGCCCGGCGAGGGCCCCGAGCTCACCGAATAGGAGCCGCAATCATGTCAACCCTTTCCACGCTGGAGGCAAACAGCCTCAAAGGCGCCCTCGAGGCGCTGCTGCTGGTGTCAAGCGACCCGGTGAGTGCGCCCGCGCTGGCCGGCGCACTGGATATCGCCCCCGGCGAGTGCGCGTCGCTGCTCGCCGAGCTCAAGGTTGAGTACGAGGAGGCCAACCGCGGCTTTCAGCTGCGCGAGGTCGCCGGCGGCTGGCGCCTGTTCACGCACCCCGCCTACCACGACGTGGTCGAGGCCTATGTGTTGAGCTGGGACACGCAAAAGCTGTCCCAGGCGGCCCTCGAAACCCTGGCCGTCATCGCATACCACCAGCCCGTAACGCGCGAGGTGGTCAAGGGCATCCGCGGCGTCAACTCCGATGGCGTCATCGCGTCGCTCGTGGACAAGGGTCTGGTGCGCGAGCTCGGCCGTGACCCCCAGCGCGGTCAGGCCATCATTTACGGCACGACCAACGCCTTCTTGGAAAAGTTCGGTCTGCGCTCCACCCGCGACCTGCCCGATCTGGAGCAGTTTGCCCCCGACGAGCAGTCGCGCCAGTTTATCCGCGAGCGCCTGAGCGGCCGCAGCATTCAGTCTACGCTCGAGGAACAGGCCGAAGATCTGGACGAAGAGCGCGAACTGATCGATACCGATGTTGAGGACACCGATGAAGAGGAGCTTCTGCTCACAGGTGCTACCTCGGAGGATATACATGACGAGGACTAACGAAGCAGGGGAGACGCGCGTCGCAAGCGCCACGGACACCGCAGCGCCCGTAGGCGACGCGGTGTCCGTCTACCCGCACACCATGCGCCTGCAGCGCTTTTTGGCGCGCGCGGGCGTGGCAAGCCGCCGCGGGTCGGAGGACCTGATGACCGCCGGCCGCGTGACTGTTAACGGCAAGGTCGCGACCGAGCTGGGCACCAAGGTCGATGTCGACCGTGACCATATCGAGGTCGACGGCATGCCGGTCAAGCTCGACCAGGGCGCCGTGTACCTGATGCTCTACAAGCCGACCGGCTACCTCACCACCATGAGCGACCCGCAGGAGCGCCCTTGCGTGGCCGACCTGGTCCCGCGCGACCGCTTTCCGGGGCTCTTCCCGGTGGGTCGCCTGGATCGCGACACAACGGGCCTTTTGCTCTTTACCACCGACGGCGACCTGTCTCAGGACCTGCTGCACCCCAGCAAGCACGTCTACAAGACCTACCAGGCACTCGTGGACGGGCAGCTGACCGACCGCGATCTAGACCCGCTACGCCGTGGCATCGAGCTCGACGACGGCTTGTGTCAGCCGGCAATCTGCCGCGTCATTACCGCACGCGAGGCCGAGGCCGTGGCTCCGCAAGGCGTCAAGCCCGGCACCACCGCCGTGGAGGTCATCATCCGCGAGGGACGCAAGAACCAGGTCAAGCGCATGCTGAGCAAGATTCACCACCCGGTAATCCGTCTGCATCGCTGCAACTTTGCCGGCCTTGAGCTCGAGGGCGTGGCCAAGGGCTCGTGGCGCGAGCTCACCGACCGCGAGGTGCAGATCCTCAAAAGCGGTGGCATCCTGCCCAAGCAGGCGAGCGCCAAGCGCAACAGCGGCAAGCCCCAAGACACGCCCGCGGCACGCACGCGCCATCACGGCAGCCACGGTTCTGCGCCCAAGCGCAACACCTACCGCGAGCGCTACACGGGCTAGGCAACCCGCCGCGCCCCAACGCCCGCAAACCATACCAGCACGTCACCCATCGAAAGGAAGCATTACATGATCGTCGCCATCGACGGCCCCGCCGGTTCCGGCAAGTCCACCATCGCCAAGGAGATCGCCCGTCAGCTTGGCTTTAACAAGCTCGACACGGGCGCCATGTATCGCGCCGTCACCTTCGCCGCGCTCGACCGCGGCATCGACCTGGACGACGAGACAGCCATCGTTGCCCTCGCCGAGCAGATCGAAATCCACTTTACCAACGGTACCGGCGAGGACACGCGCCTGACCATTGACGGCCAGGACGCTTCGGCCGCCATTCGTACTCCGCAGGTTGACGCCAACGTGTCCAAGGTCTCGGCCTACCCGGGCGTGCGCGCCGCCATGCTCATCCATCAGCGCCGTGCCGCAGAGGACCGCGATATCGTGGCCGAGGGTCGCGACATCGGAACCGTCGTGTTCCCTAACGCGCAGGTCAAGGTCTTCCTGACAGCCGACCCGCGCGAGCGCGCCCGCCGCCGCGTGCTTCAGCGCCACCAAAACGATGCCCAGCAGCTCACGTCCGAGCAGCTCGAGGCCGAGGTCGACGAGACCCTCGACGCCCTTAAGCAGCGCGACAAGCTCGACAGCAGCCGCGAGGTCGCCCCGCTCGTGCCCGCCGAGGACGCCGTGCACGTCGACTCCACCGCCCACACCATCGACGAGGTCGTTCGTATCATCGAGGACCTCATCAACCAAAGGAGGTAGCCCATGCGCCTGTTTAAGCAGACGCCCGAGGATTATTACAACGCTCCTTATGCAGAGTTCCCAGCGCTCATCCGCGGCACCGTTGTCGTGGTCATGGCCATCCTTTGGGCCTTCTCCAAGCTCATGTGGCGTTGGAAGGTCGAGGATGCCGATCTGCTGTTTGAGCGCCAGGACGGCCGCGGGAGCGTAGTCATCTGCAACCACACCTCGATGGCCGAGCTCTTGGCCGTAGAGACGGCGCTGTTCTTTGGGGGGCGCCGCATTCGGCCCATCTTTAAGTCCGAGTTCGCCAAGAGCAAGATTGTGCGCTGGGCCTTTAGCCGCGTAGGCGGCATCCCCGTGGAGCGTGGTACTGCAGATATGAAGTGCCTGCGCGCCGCCCAGCATGCGCTGCAGCGCGGCGAGGACGTTCTGATCTTCCCCGAGGGCACGCGCATCCGCTCGCGCGAGATCAAGCCCGAGGTCCACGGCGGTTTTGCGCTCATCGCTCAGATGGGCAAGACTCCTGTGAACCCGCTCGCCATCTGCGGCTGGTCCGACATCACGCCCGCGGGCAAAAAGATCATGCGTCCCAAGAAGTGCTGGATCCGCGCCGGCAAGGCCGTCTCGCTTTCCGACGCACCGGCCGGGCTTAAGCGCACGGAGCGCCTGGAATGGTTTGAGTCCGAGGCCATGAACCGCGTCTACGCCATGCGAGACGAGCTGTGCGCCGAGCATCCGGGCAGGTTCTAGCCATGAGCGAGAACGTGACGAACACTGCCGCGACCGCGTCCGACCAGGCAACCGCGCCTACCATCGAGATCGCCGCCCACGCCGGCACTTGCTACGGCGTACAGCGTGCGCTCGATATGGCGCTGGCCGCCGCGCCGCAGGCAGGGGAGTGCACTCAAGTTCACACCTTGGGTCCGCTCATCCATAACCCCATCGTGGTACGCGAGCTCGCTGAGGCAGGCGTTGGCTTGGCCGAAACCCTGGACGACGCCGCAACCGGCACCGTGATCATCCGCGCCCACGGCGTGGTGCCGCAGGTCATCGATTCCGCTCGCGAGCGCGGCCTTAACGTCGTCGACGCCACGTGCCCCTACGTGAAGAAGGTCCATGTGGCCGCCGAGCGCCTGGTGCGCGAGGGCTACCGCGTGGTGGTCGTAGGCGAGCCGGGCCACCCCGAAGTCGAGGGCATTCTGGGCCATGCCGGCAATGATGCGCAGGTCGTGAGCTGTGCCGCCGACGCCGATGCCCTGTCGCTCAAGGGCAAGGTAGGCCTCGTCGTGCAGACCACCCAGACCGCACAGAACTTGGCCGAGGTCGTAGCTGCCATCACCCCGCGCGTGCAGGAGCTGCGTGTGATCAACACCATCTGCGCCGCCACGAGCGAGCGTCAACAGGCAGCAGCAACACTTGCCAAACGCTGTGATTGCATGGTCGTCGTGGGTGGCAAGAACTCGGGCAACACCCGCCGCCTGGCTCAGATTTGCGCAGACGCCTGCGAGCACACGCATCACATCGAGGAAGCTTCCGAGCTCCAGGCCGCGTGGTTTACCGACGCTCACCACATCGGCATCACCGCCGGAGCCTCCACCCCGCAAGAACACATCGAACGCGCCGTCACGCGCATCAAGGAGCTTTGCCGCTAACCATGGACCAGACCGTACCCGCATACGCCGCCGAGGTGGCCGATTACGGGCGCAGCCGCGACCCCGAGCCGGGTGAGGGCGCGCTCGTTAAAAACGTGCGTCCCGAATCGCCCGCATGGGATGTGGGTATCGAGCCGGGCATGCGCGTGCTCACGGTCAACGGCGAGCAGCTGACCGATATGATCGTGTGGCTCTGGGAGGCCGACGACGATACCGTCGACCTCGAGGTATTCGACCCGCGCGACAACACCATCACCTCCGTCGAGCTCGACCGCTTCCCGGGCGAGGACTGGGGCCTTGAGTTCGACGGCCCCATCTTCGATGGCATGCGCACCTGTGTGAACGCCTGCGTGTTCTGCTTTATGACGATGCTCCCCAAGGGCGGCCGCTCCACGCTCTATATTCGCGATGACGACTACCGTCTGAGCTTTTTGCAGGGCAACTTTGTCACGCTCACGAACCTCACCGACGAGGACGTGCAAAACGTCATCCAACGCAACATGAGTCCCATGAATGTGTCGGTCCATGCCGTAAGCCCCGACGTCCGCCGACGCATGATGGGCCGCAACGCCCAACGCGGCATGGACGTACTCGAGGCCATCATGGCCGCCGGCATCGAGATTCACGCGCAGATTGTGTTGTGCCCCGGCATGAATGACGGCGAGGAGCTGGAAAAGACCCTGCGCTTTTGCGAGGAGCACGAGCAAATCACAAGCCTGGGCATTGTGCCGCTCGGTTTTACCAAGCATCAGAACCGTTTTAGCTGGTCCTACAGCGACAAGCCCGAGCTAGCGCGCGAGACCATTGCCATGATCCGACCGTTCCAGGAGCGCGCCTATGAGCGCTTTGGCCGCCACACCTTCCAGATGAGCGACGAGTTCTATCTGGACGCCGGCATCGATCCTCCCGAGGCAGACTTTTACGACGGTTACCCGCAGTACTACGACGGCATCGGCATGATCCGCTCGTATCTGGACGAGACCGACGACGTGCTTGCCGCCGACGCCGAGCGTCTGGCCCGCGTCCGCGCTGGCATCGCCGAGCGCAACCAGCGCCTTCTGTGCCTCTCCGGCGCCAGCGCGCGCGACACCGTGGCGCGCTTTGTGGAGTCGCCGCATGGTCTCGGCGGCACCGTCACAGCCATCAAGAACCGCTACTTTGGCGGCAACGTGGACGTGACCGGCCTCATCGTCGCGTGTGACATTCTGGAGCAGCTGCCCCAAGATCTGTCGGGGGTTATGCTCTTTGTGCCTAAGCTCATGTTCAACGCTGACGGCATGACGCTTGACGAGTATCATCATGACGATTTACTCGCAAGCCTTACCAGTCGCGGCGCCGAAGTTCATGTGGTATCGACCATGCCGCATGAGCTGCTCGATACCCTGGAGCGCATCCTTGGCATTGTGCCCGCAGACTCTAACACTTCCACTGACCCTACCCATTAAAGGAGAGCAGATGAAACCTATCGTCGCCGTCGTCGGACGCCCCAACGTGGGCAAGTCCACGCTCGTTAACCGCCTGGCCCAGACCTCGGACGCCATCGTCCACGAGTCCCGCGGCGTCACGCGCGACCGCTCGTATCACACGGCCGATTGGAACGGCCGCGAGTTCACCATCGTCGACACGGGCGGCATCGAACCGCTCAAGAGCGATGACGTCTTCGCCACGTCCATTCGCGACCAGGCCCTCGCCGCCGCCGAGGAAGCCGCCGTCATCCTGTTTGTGGTCGACGGCCGCACCGGCGTCACCGAGGAGGACGAGTCGGTCGCTCGCATGCTCAAGCGCAGCGACAAGCCGGTCTTTCTGCTGGTGAACAAGCTCGACAACCCCGATCGCGAGAACGACAGCATCTGGGAGTTCTATTCGCTCGGCATCGGTGAGCCCACGCCGCTCTCGGCCCTGCATGGTCATGGCACGGGTGACCTGCTCGACGATATCGTGGCCCTGTTGCCCGAGGAGGAGGACGAAGTCGCCGACGAGTTCCCCGACGCGCTGAACGTCGCCATCATCGGCCGCCCCAACGCCGGTAAGTCCTCGCTGTTCAACCGCATCCTGGGCGCCGACCGTTCCATCGTGTCCAACATTGCCGGCACCACGCGCGACGCCATCGACACCGTCGTGGAGCGCAACGGCAAGCACTACCGCATGGTCGACACCGCGGGCATTCGTAAGAAGAGCACCGTGTACGAAAACATCGAGTACTACTCGATGGTCCGCGGCCTGCGCGCCATCGACCGCGCCGATGTGGCGCTGCTCGTCGTCGACGCCTCCGTGGGCGTTACTGAGCAGGACCAGAAGGTCATGGGTCTTGCCATCGAGCGCGGCTGCGCCATCGTTGTGCTGCTCAACAAATGGGATCTGCTCGACGACGACCGTAAGCGCGAGGCCTGCATGGAGACCATCGACCGCCGTCTGGGCGTTATGGCTCCCTGGGCCCAGTACCTGCGCATCTCTGCCCTGACCGGCCGCAGCGTCGAGAAGATCTGGGCAATGGTAGACGCCGCCGAAAAGACGCGCTCGCAGAAGATCAGCACCTCGCGCCTCAACACGTTCCTTACCGACCTGCGCGAGTTCGGTCATACCGTGGTGGACGGCAAGCGCCGCCTGCGAATGCACTACGTGACCCAGACGGGCGTCAACCCGCCGACGTTCACGTTCTTCGTCAACCACAGCGACCTGGTCAACGACACCTACCAGCGCTACGTCGAGAACCGCATGCGCTCGACCTTCGATTTTTCCGGCACGCCCATTCGACTCTTCTTTAGGAAGAAGGAGCAAAAGGATGCATAATCCGATTCTTCTGACCGCCATCTGCGCCGTGGTCTCGTTCTTTATCGGGGCGATTCCGTTTGGCCTGATCCTGGGCCGCGTGTTCAACCACACCGACATTCGCAAGGCGGGCTCCGGCAACATCGGCACCACCAACGCCCTGCGTGTGGCCGGCCCCAAGGTGGCCGCACTCACGCTGCTGCTCGACTGCCTTAAGGGCGCCATCTGCGTCCTTATCGCGCGTCCGCTCATTGCGAGCGTGGGCTATGGCTTCCCCGTGAGCATTATGGCTCCCGGTGCCGCCGGCGACTGGATGCTCGGCGTCATTTGCCTGGCTGCCGTGTGGGGACACATCTTCTCGCCCTACCTCAACTTCCATGGAGGCAAGGGTATCGCCGTGGGTCTGGGCGTTATCCTCACATGGTACTGGCCCATTGGTCTGTCGCTGCTGGGCATGTTTATCGTGGCCGTCGCCATCACCAAGTTCGTGTCGGTGGGCTCGCTTGCCGCGGCCATCGGTCTTCCCATTGCCGCTTGTGCGGTCTTTCCGTACAGCAGCCTAGGACTTAAGTTTTGCATGGCGATGATCGGCATCACCGTGGTGTGGGCCCATCGTGCGAACATCAAAAAGCTCATGACCGGTAAGGAGTCCAAGCTCTCGTTTACCAAGCGCGTCACCGAGCCCGACGATAAGTAGGAGAGAGTCATGAATGTTGCGCTGATTGGCTCTGGCTCCTGGGGAACCGCCGTCGCCGGCCTTGCCGCCGCGCGAGCAGAGCGCGTGACCATGTGGGCCCATAGCGAGCAGACGGCCGCCGGCATCAATGGCGAGCACCGCAACCCCCGCTACCTTGTGGGTTACGAGCTGCCCGGCAACGTCGTTGCCACGACGGACCTGGCGCAGGCGCTCGGCGGCGCCGACGCCATTATCTTTGCCGTGCCCTCCACGCACCTGCGCAGCGTATGCCATCAGGCGGCACCCTTCATCGCCGCCGACGCCCCGGTGCTCTGCCTCACCAAGGGCATTGAGCCCGAATCTGGACTGCTCATGAGCGAGGTCATTGCCAGCGAGATCGGCAACGAGACGCGCGTGGCGGCGCTCTCCGGTCCCAACCATGCCGAGGAGATCTGCCGCGGCGGACTTTCTGCCGCCGTCATCGCAAGCGAAGATTCGCAGGTAGGGGAGACCTTTAAGGACCTACTCCTATCCACGGCCTTCCGCATCTACCTGTCGCAGGACATGACCGGCGTCGAGGTTTGCGGCGCCATGAAAAACGTCATCGCCATCGTGTGCGGCATCTCCGCCGGCACCGGCGCGGGCGACAACACGCTCGCCCTTATCATGACGCGCGGCCTGGCCGAGATTAGTCGACTGGTACACGCCCGTGGCGGGCAGGCCATAACGTGCATGGGGCTCGCCGGCATGGGAGACCTCATCGCCACCTGCACCTCGGAGCATTCGCGCAACCGCACCTTTGGCTACGAGTTTGCCCACGGTGTGTCGCTCGACGAGTATCAGGGGCGCACGCACATGGTGGTTGAGGGCGCCGTTGCGGCCCGCAGCGTCAGCGAGCTCGCCCGTTCACTGGGCGTAGACATTCCGCTCACCTTTGCCGTGGAGCAAACGCTCTATAACGGTGTTACTTTGGATAGGGCGCTCGAGATTCTCACCGACCGCGTCCCATCGCAAGAGTTCTACGGACTCACCGACTAGCGCAGAAAGGCTACTATCATGGGTTCCATTAAAATCGCTCCGTCCATCCTTTCGGCCGATATGGCCAACCTCAAGGGCGACCTCGACAAGATCGCCGGTGCCGACTACGTGCACTTCGACGTGATGGACGGTCACTTTACCGGCAACCTCACCTTTGGCGTTGATATCCTCAAGGCCGTCAAGCGCTCCACCGACGTGCCGGTCGACGCGCACCTCATGGTGTCGAACCCCGACGAGACGGTCGATTGGTATGCCGATGCTGGCGCCGACATGATCACCGTGCACTACGAGGCCTCCACGCACCTGCACCGCACGCTCACCCATCTGCAGCAGCGCGGCGTCAAGGCCGGCGTGGTGCTCAACCCCGCAACGCCTGTCTGCGTACTCGAGAGCATCATCGAGGTCGTCGATATCGTGCTGCTGATGAGTGTGAACCCGGGCTTTGGCGGCCAGAGTTTTATCCCCGGTACCATCGCCAAACTGCACGAGCTCAAGGCCATGCGCGAGCGTCACGGCGTTTCGCCCCTCATCGAGGTCGACGGCGGCATTTCTTCCAAGAACATTGCCGAGGTCGTCAAGGCCGGCGCCAACGTCCTCGTGGCCGGCTCCGCTGTTTTTAAGTCCGAAGATCCCGCCGCCGAGGTTGCGCTGCTGCAGAAGTTGGGCAACGAGGCCGCACAGGAGGCATAAACCCTTATGGCCGCAGGTCAAAACCGCATACCCGTGAATCTTGACTATGCCGCCTCGACGCCCATGCGCGCCGAGGCGCTCCTTGCGCAGCGTGAGTACGACGATAGCGAGCTTGCGGGCGTCAACCCCAACTCGCTGCACTCGCTCGGCCGCAAGGCTGCCGCGCGTCTGGAAGTCGCTCGTCGCGAGATCGCCCGTAGCTTTGGCGCACGCGTTCGCCCGTCCGAGATCATCCTTACCAACGGCGGCACCGAGGCCAACCAGCTGGCGCTCCTCGGTCTTGCTGAGGGCGCTCGTCAGCGCGACCGCAAGCGTAACCGCGTGATCGTATCTGCCATCGAGCACGATTCGATCCTGGACAACCTGCCGCTGCTGCGTGCCACCGGCTTTACCGTCGACCTGGTTCAGCCCTGCCGCGCGGGCTACATTGAGCCTGCCACGCTTGTTGACCTGCTCGACGACGACGTCGCGCTCGTGAGCATTATGGTCGCCAATAACGAGACCGGTGTGGTGCAGCCTATCCGCGAACTTGCCGCCGCCGCGCACGCCGCGGGTGCCCTGTTCCATACCGACGCCATCCAGGGCTACTTGCATATTCCGCTCGATGTCACCGAGCTGGGCGTCGATGCCATGACCGTTGCCGCGCATAAGATCGGCGGCCCTGTGGCATCCGGCGCGCTCTACCTTAAGAACCGCACGCCGCTGCGTCCGCGCATCTTTGGCGGTGGACAGGAAGCCGGCCGTCGCGCCGGTACGCAGGACCTGCGCACGCAGCTGGCTTTTGCTGCTGCCGCCCGCACGTTGGCGCCCCGTGTCGTTCACGAGCGCGAGAAGCTGCAAGCCCTTTCCGACAAGCTCTACGCCACGCTTACGGCCCACCCGCGCATTCACGCCACCATGGGCGACTACGCACATGCCGACCGTCTGCCCGGCATGGTATCGATCTATATTGACGGCATGGACTCCGAGGAGCTCATCATCAAGCTCGACGCCGCCGGCTTTGAGGTTTCGGCCGGCTCGGCATGCTCGAGCGGCAGCATGGACCCCAGCCACGTTTTGAGCGCGATGGGCATCGGTCGCGAGCAGGCGTTGGGCGCACTGCGCATCTCCTTCGATGACCGCGTGAATCCGGGAGATCTGGACGACTTTGCCCAGACGCTGCTCTCGATCGTAGGTGCCGCATGATCGTCGCCGAACTCGAGCGCGCCCTGCTTGCACGCTATCCCAAGACGGACGCCGAACCCTGGGACCACGTAGGCTTATCCGTTGGCGACCCCGATGACGAGATTCGCGGCGTTGCCTGCGCACTCGACGCCACGAGAGCCAACGTGCAGCGCGCTTTGGAGGCCGGTGCCAACGTTTTGCTCACGCATCATCCCGTCTACATCAAGGCGCCCGAGGCGTTTTGTCCGCCTAGCGCGACGCGCCCCCAGTGTAGCGCGGCGCTCTACGAGGCAGCTCGTTGCGGCGTGAGCATCATCTCGCTTCACACCAACCTGGACCGCTCGCACGAAGCGCGTGTTCGCCTGAGTGAGTTGCTGGGCGCTGAGCCCATGAGCTCGCTGGAGCATGTGGACGAGCCTGAGCTCACCGGTCTGGGCGCACTCTCGACCCTCCACGACGCCTGCAACCTGCGCGATCTCGCCAACCGTGCCGCCACGGCCTTTTGCAGCGACCCGCGCGTATGGGGCGATGCCGAGCACCCGTGCCGCACCGTCGCCATTCTGGGCGGCTCCCTCGGCGATTTTGGTGAGCTTGCCATCGCTGCGGGCGCAGATGTTATTGTGACCGGAGAGGCCGGCTACCACGTGGCGCAGGACCTTGCCTTGCGTGGTCTGGGCGTCATCCTGCTCGGCCACGACCGCTCCGAGGAGCCGTTCGTTGATATATTGATGAACTCTGCAGTTGATGCCGGGGTCGACCCCCGTCATGCGATTAAAATACTGAACCCTTGCCAATGGTGGACTGTGACAAAAGGAGAGAACTTATGAGCGCCGGCGCTACGCTACTCAAGCTGCAACAGATCGATTTGGAGCTCGCCCGCAACAAAAGCGAACTTGCCAATATGCCGGAACTCAAGGAGCTCGCTTCCAAGCGTAAGACCTACGTTAAGCTCAAGGCCGAGATGACCAAGCTCTACGCCCAGCGCAAAGACCTGGATATTGAGCTCGATGACCTCAACACTACCGAGATCCAGACCAATACCGCCATCGAGGCCGCCAAGAAGCGCCATGTTGATGGCTCTGACTACCGCGAGGTTCAGGACCTGGAGAACGAGCTCGCCACCCTGGCCAAGCGTCTGGACAAGATCGAGCATACCCGCAAGGACGTCGTCATCGCCCATAAGGAGGCGCTCGACCGCGAGAACCGCGCGCAGGTCATCATCGCCAAGTTCGAGGAGGGCGTGAAGACCGACACCAAGGCCGCCCGCGCCAAGGCCGCCGACCTCCAGGCACAGATTGACGCCGCCACCAAGGAGCGCACCGCGCTGGCTGCCACGCTGCCGACTGACGTGCTCACCGATTACGAGCGCCTGCTCAAGCAGTTCCGTGGCCTGGCCGTCGAGACCATCAAGGGCAACATTCCTACCATCTGCCACACCGCGCTGCAGGCATCGTCCATGAGCGACCTCAACCACGACGGTAGTGAGATCGCGCACTGCCCGTATTGCCACCGCCTGCTGGTGCTTCCCAGCAAGGAAGCTTAAATGATGACGGCGGCACTCAACAATTCAATGCAACTTGAGGGAAAAACGATCCTGCTGGGCATTACCGGCGGGATCGCCGCCTATAAGTCGTGCAATATCGTGCGACTGCTGCAAAAGCGCGGCGCGCGCGTCAAGGTCGTTATGAGCGAGCATGCCACCGAGTTTGTGGGGCCGCTCACCTTCCGCGCGCTCACCAACGAACCGGTCGCCGTAGGCCTGTTCGACGACCCCTCCGACCCCATCCACCACATTTCGCTGGCACAGGAGCCCGATCTGGTGGTCGTGGCGCCCGCGACGGCCAACATCATTGCCAAGATGGCAAACGGTATCGCCGATGACCTCATCTCCACCACGCTGCTTGCCACGCCGCGACCCATCGTGATCGCACCCGCCATGAACAACGGCATGTGGAAGGCGCCGGCGACGCAGGCCAACATGGCCACGATGCGCGACCGTGGCGTCCGTGTGGTGGGACCCGGCAGCGGCTACCTTGCCTGCGGCGACGTGGATACGGGACGCATGAGCGAGCCCGAGGACATCGTCGAGGCCGTCTGCGAGGTGCTGAACCCCGTCCCGCAAGACCTGGCAGGCAAGCGCATTGTGATAACCGCCGGCCCCACGCACGAGCCGATCGACCCCGTGCGCTTCATTGGCAACCGATCGTCGGGCAAGATGGGCATCGCCCTGGCGGGGGAGGCCGCTCGCCGCGGTGCTGCGGTCACGCTTGTGTTGGGCCCGACATCGCTCGACGTTCCCCGCGGCGTGGAGTGCGTACGAGTGCAAACCGCCGCAGAAATGCTGCAGGCGGCTCTGAGCGCCTTTCAGACGGCCGATGCGGCCATTTGCGCGGCTGCCGTCGCCGACTACACACCCGCCTCTCCCGCCGACCATAAGCTCAAAAAGGCTCACGAGCGCCTGGATCACATTGAACTGGTCGAGACAGTCGATATCTTGGCCGAGCTTTCGCGCCAAAAGGGGGAGCGGTGCGTGATCGGCTTTGCGGCCGAGACCGATAACGTCGTGGAGTACGCTCGGCGAAAGCTCAGCCGCAAGGGTTGCGATGTCATTATCGCCAACGATGTCTCGCGCGCCGATTCGGGCTTTGGAACCGATACCAACAAGGCCTGGATCGTGAGCACAGCGGGTACGCAAGAACTTCCCGTGCTAACAAAGCCCCAGCTCGCGGATACAATTTTGGACCTGCTTCAAAATTTGTAAAAAAGTTCTTGCACAAGGGCAAAGTTTCGGGTTAATATACTCCCTGTTGCGAGCGAGAGCAGAGCAACAAACAAAAGCTTCGGGACGTGGCGCAGCTTGGTAGCGCACTTGACTGGGGGTCAAGGGGTCGCTGGTTCGAATCCAGTCGTCCCGACCAGAAGTTTGCAGGTCAGGCACCTAGTGCCTGACCTTTTTTGTTTTAAGCAATTACTTAATTTTCAGTAAGCAACAGGGTGCCAAAAATCTACCTACGCGATAATCGCCTTTTGCGGCTACTTGCGCGTTATGCAGGTACATGAGCCGGGCTATTAACGCGATATGAATCTACATACGCGTAGCTGGTATACAGCCGAATACAGGCTGTATTTATCGCGGCGATTTACGTAGATATAGCGACTGTAACGAACAAGCGTGTCGCTGTATTTATTCCAGTAGTTCACTTGATCGGTGGACAAGTGGGCTGTTGCAACGAAACGCCAAGCGGGATGGGCTCTATACGAGGATGCCGCAGGAGTAATGGCGGGGGAGTGCGGCAGGCGCTCTGAGAGCCGCTGTGTGACCCCATTTCTCCTCAAACCAATAACCTATGCCACAAACATCAAACCGTTCGAGTAACCGCTAAAAGAAAAGCCCGCACAGGCCGTGCGGGCTTAACAGATGAATCTAGAAGCACCAAGCTGGGCAGACGCGATTCGAGTTCGTCGCGACGTAGTTGTACGACGGATCGCCGTTGCTGTTGACATAGAGGAAGAGCGCAGAGGCGCTCGGATTCAAGGAACGCTCCCACCAAGCGACGCCAACACTCAGGCAATCGTTACCCGAATAATTGTTCGTCACCTTACCCTTGAAGGCCTCGTACTGGGTTCCTTCGTTTCCGATCCAAGAATAACCAGACCAGCCGCTATAAGGGGTCTCAACGATTTCGGAATAACTGAGCATGAACAGCTTGTCCGAGGTCGCCGTCACGGCGGCATTCTTGTCGGTTCCATCAACGTTGTTCGTCAGCTTCCTGACCGGCTTCACCTTGGATTGGAAATCGGAGGGCATCAGGTTCCAGATCTCGCCGGAGTTCATCTTCGCGCGGAGTTCCGACTTCTCCCAGCCACCGGCATTGGTGTTGGTGGCGTTCACGCGAGATTTGATACCCGTCGAGGCGGCGAGGAACGTCAGGCCCGCCTTGCCGCTACCATCGGCCAAGTCATCGTGGTTGATGCCGATAATCATGTACTCGAGCGTCTGACCATCGGTGAGCTTCATCGAGAACTTCGTCCCTGCATTCATCGCGGCCTCCGCCTTGGCGAAGGCGGACGATGCCTCGCCCTTCGCGGCGATGTCCTCGGCCACGGCCTTCTGCTCTTCGAGGGTCCAGTCCTTCGCGTCCTTGGCGATAGCCGCCTGGACGGTCGCGGAATCGGTACCTGCAGACCCTCCGCCGGATGCGCCTCCCTCGACGCCGCCAACCGTCCCATTGTTCACCGTGTTGCCGACCAGGTTGAACTGGTTGCGGATGGCTCCGGCCACGCCGGGTCCCGCGAACACGATCACCAGGCCGATGACCGCGATGACCAGGACGTACTCGATGATTCCTTGGCCTCCGGAGGCGGATACCTCTAGGAGATACCCCCCTCCGGAGGTTCTGCGCCGCTGCATGCATATGCGACACTCCCTTCGCTCAGGGTGAATAGAAACGAGCTGAGCGTAGGGTTATCGCGGGAATCTGTCTTTGTCTTGCCGCTGCGGCATCTTGACTATTGCCATGCCTTGGGAAGGATTACGCCGGGGACGTTCTTGTTGGAGTCGCTATGCAGTGTATTCGGGCTGATGTTCCAGTCGGAACAATCCAGATGGAGACTCCGGCACTGCTCGGACATTCCCGTTAAGTCATATACAGCACTGAAATCGCACTTGGCACCGAGACCAGTTACGTCCACATCCGCGTCCGGAACGAATCGAAGCGGCATCCCGTTTCAAAACGTATGCGTTTCACCATGAGAGAGGGATCTGTCATGAGCTGGAAACCGAGAAAATGCGTTATCGCCTTACTGACTTTGGCGACTCTGACGTGTTTCGCCGCCTTAATCGCCGTCAATATCAAACCGCAACACAATGCTTATCCCTCATCTTTGTCCATTAAAATGGGCCAGGATTTCAGCCTCGGTCCATGAAGGAGACTTTCCCATATACATAGATTAAGATAATACCGTGTATGACGAATATGAACTTGAGCATATTCCGTCCGTATTCATACTGGATGATCAAGGAAACATCATCGGCTTATCCGAAGGAGAGGAAGAACCTCTTGCCTTATTAAAGAAATACGCCGAATACAACGGATAGAAAGCGAAAGGAGGCGACATTGAGTAACTATCAAAGGCCAGATTAAGGAGCCAGCCATGAAGAAATGCTTGCCCTCCATCGTCTCAGCAACTCTTTGCCTCTCCCTTGTCATGACGCCATTTGTACCCGTTGCGGCAGCCTATGCCGACGAGGGATCTCCCGCCGAGAGCAGCGATATCTACGTCTGAGTCAACTACGACGAAAATTACGATATATCCCTTTTTTTGAGCGCGGGCGCTGCACGGATTCATATTCCAAGGCATGGTGCGATTCTCACGGATCTGCAAATAACCGCCCCGTCCCTCACAAGGTCAAGCTGAACGCGAAGGAGGAGGCTTGCCTGCGCGATCTCTAGCTTGCTGGCACCGCTGAAGTTATCGCCGGTCTCGTGACAACCGGTCCTAGCGGCGGCTTGTTTGCAACCGCAATGACATCGTACCGACTTTTCACTTGCATGTTCTGAAAGGAAGTTGCCATGTTGTCGCAAAATCAATCGAGATACTTGACCACAATCGGCTTTGCCCTGCTTGCATTACTCTTTGCTAGCGACCTTTTGCTGAAACCGCCCAAGGAACTCGTTTTGCTTGCCATAGACTGCATTTCCGCCCTTTACTTTACGGCAACCCTATTCGTCGGACTAAAGGAGAGGAAAAAAGGCGCAGTCGCCGCATCCGCCGTATGCTTGATCATAACCATTGCATCATTCTTTATCTGACACATTGGTGATCTAGGGGCGATATCGTAGGAATACGACCGGGAGAGTCGGGACCAGATTGCCCGGGTTGCCCGGTCGGCTCGCGCGACGGCGCGGCGGTTCCACAGAAAGCTCTCCGGACTTCACACCGTTTCTGATCGCATTGTAGACAGCCATCTCGTCTTCGCTGTCGGCGAGCACGCGGTGTGCGTCGTCGTTTTGGATGTCCAGTAAATCTCGAAGGTCCTCCATGCACCAGCGTCCGAGATTTGGCCATGCGCGTTGCGCGAGCTGATAAGTGTCGATTGCGATGTTGTAGTTAAAGTCCAGGCCAAAGCCGTCCCAGGCAGAACGGCTTTGTTTCCTTGATTATCAACTTTATCCGGACACTTCCCGCATTCATCCGTGTGTGTACGGATGAATGCGGGGCTCGATAGCCCGGCGGCCTGATCGGCAGGCCGCCGGGAACTCTCACTCCTCGATAAAAGCCGGCACCCGGTTAGTCCTGCGCATCTTGAAATCGCCAGTTTCGTGGGAGACGTAGAGAATGCCGTCCATCCCGTCTCGCGATGCATATGAAAGGTGAACAGAACCGCAATCCGCTCCATCATCGTCGAGAAGATCGAACGAATTCGGATCGCTCGTTGCGGCCAAACGACCACTCAGACAAGAGCCATCGCCATTACAGATTTGCCATTCCATGTCTTCGCCTGCAAGAATCGCCATAGACGGCCTGGTCGCGCTATCGTTGACATACATCCCGTCTATGCCAAAACCGTTTTCAGCGCCATCGATGAACGACTGCTCGGACCTATACCTCGCAAATGATGCACATAGCACCATTGCAAGACAAAGTACAAAGCCAACAATCGCTATCTTTGCATAGCTCTTGCCTATCATGTCATTCACCTCCCTCGTATGTATCGAGGTATTCCTGCTTGAGCGTCTGCGAGGACGACTCGGTCTTTTCCACGAGCGTGCCGGCCTCGATGAAGTAGAACGAGTCGGTGAGGTCTGC
>UQKV01000007.1 GCA_900541665.1 uncultured Collinsella sp. | reverse complement strand
ACAACGCACCCAAGCCAAACGCGCAGGCCCAGTACAGGCAGATGCGTCCGTGCAGGTTAAACGGCAGATGCGAGTAATCCCAAAACCGGGCACCCGTCGTTTTTTCCAACAGCACGCCCACACTATATTCGATCACGCTGCATACGAGCGCGGCAGCGACAAACTGGCTCGAGGCGTCTGGGATTCCACGCAGCAGCAACCAGCACGCGATGCCGCCCGCACCGTAGATGGGACAACACGGCCCTAGCAAAAAGCCGCTGTTGGCAAAGCGTCCGTGGTTGAGCATGGCGCAGACTGTCGACTCCCATACCCAGCCGCAAAAACCGTAGAAGGCAAACGAGAGTACCAGCGCCGAGAGCGGACAGGCGGCAAGCGTCGCGCCGTCAAATGCCATGTCGATCGCGGTTCCCACCGTCTACCCTCTCCTCTTTTCGTTCGATTCGCTGCTCACGTCATCGTCCGCCCTGTCTTTGCGCGGCAGACGGCCGGCAATCGTCTCGCGCAGCGCGCACCATTTATCCGCCAGGCACACAATCCATGCCTCGCGACACGTCGGCGGCACCGGTACCAGCGGAAACATATGGCGCACGATAATATTCCGCTCACGAGACGTCAGATCAAAATCTTCCTCCGCACGCGCCAGGGCAAAAAATGGATGTCGAAATCCGTGCAGTCGATGGCTCGGGTCGGGGTCGTGCCAGTCATAGAGAAAGTAGTCGTGCAGCAAGGCTCCGCGCAGCAACGAGGCACGGTCGACCGAAATGCCAGCACGGCCCAAGCGCTCGGCAAAGGACAGGCTCGCCCGCGCTACCGAAGTCACATGTGCATAGACCGTCACGTCACCATGCTGGATAAACTCGCGCGTCAAGTCCAGGCGACCCGCCTGGGCCAGCTGACGGGCAGCAAAGTCGACCTCGTGCGCGATTTTCTCGGCACGAACGGCATCGGACATGCTGCCTCCTTCCAGCGGCTCACGGCGGCAAGCCACGGCCTGCGCACAATCGATAAAAACATCATGGAACATATCAGTATGGCATCGGACAAAACGTTTTGCCCCGCCAGTTGGCGAATTACCGCGCCGCCGTCACATATCAAACGCCAAAATGTGCGAGACTGTCTTGTGCAATTGTGCCGGCCGAGGGAGTGCCGGCGCACGATTCGCATGGAGTAACCCACAACGATGCTGCTTACGCAAACGACAACGCCCGAGGACGTCAAGGCTCTTAATCGCGCCGAGCTCCCGCAGCTCTGCGGCGAGATTCGCCAGGCAATCCTCGAAAGCTCCGCCGCCGTCGGCGGGCACGTTGCCCCCAACCTGGGCGTCGTTGAGCTTACGGTTGCGCTTCATCGCGTGTTTAACTCCCCCATCGACAAGATTGTCTTTGACGTTTCGCACCAGACCTACGCCCACAAGGCGCTGACCGGGCGCGCGTACACTTATATCGATCCGGAGCGTTATGGTGAGGCTTCTGGCTTTGCCAATCCCGGCGAGTCCGAGCACGACCTGTTTGCCATGGGTCACACCTCGACCTCGGTGAGCTTGGGCTGCGGCCTGGCGCGCGCTCGTGACCTGGCGGGCGATACGTACAACGTCATCACCATCATTGGCGACGGATCGCTTTCGGGCGGCCTGGCGTTTGAGGGCTTTAACAATGCCGCCGAACTCGATAGCAACCTGATCATCATCGTCAATGACAACGACCAGTCCATCGCCGAGAACCACGGTGGCCTCTATCGCAATCTGGCCGAGCTGCGCGCCAGCAACGGCACCTGTGAGCGCAACGTTTTCCGCGCGATGGGGCTCGACTACCGCTATCTGGACGCCGGCAACGACGTGTTGGCCCTCGTCGACGCGCTGCAGGAGCTGCGCAATATCGATCATCCCATCGTGCTGCACGTCTCCACCGCCAAGGGCAAGGGCTTTGAGCCAGCCCAGAGCGACCCCGAGCGCTGGCACCACGTGGGTCCGTTTGACATGGCGACCGGGCGCAAGCTCTGTCCGGGCCATCCGAGCGAGCCTGCGCCGCGCACCTACGCCGACATTACGGGCGAGGCGCTCAGCGCCGCCATCGAGCGCGATCCGCAGGTCGTGGGCATCACGGCCGCCACGCCCTACATCATGGGCTTTACACCCGAGCTTCGCGCTGCCGCCGGCAAACAGTTCGTCGATGTGGGCATTGCCGAGGAGCACGCCGTGACCTTTGCCACCGCGCTTGCGCGCTCGGGCGCCAAGCCAGTCTTTGGTGTGTACGGCACGTTTTTGCAGCGCGCCTACGACGAGCTGTGGCACGATCTGTGCCTCAACGACGCCCCCGCAACCATCTTGGTGTTTGGCGCGTCGATCTTTGGCACCACGTCCGAGACGCACCTTTCGTTCTTTGATATTTCCATGCTGGGCGGTCTTCCCAACATGCGCTACTTGGCGCCGGCCTGCATGGAGGAATATCTGTCCATGCTGAGCTGGTCGCTCGACCACCGCGAGCATCCCGTGGCGATCCGCGTACCGGGCATCGGCCTGGTTAGCCGCCCCGATTTGGCGCCCGCCGAGGGCGCCGATTACGGCGTCGCGCGCTACAACGTCGTACGTCAGGGCCGCGATGTGGCCGTGCTTGCATTTGGCGATTTCTTTGAGCTGGGCGAGCGCGTGACAAACCGCCTGGCCGCCGAGTACGGCATCGAGGCCACGCTCGTCAACCCGCGCTTTGCAACCGAGCTTGACCGTGAGTTCCTCGACAGCCTTGCCGCCGAGCATCGCGTTGTCGTCACCCTCGAGGACGGCATCTTGGACGGCGGCTGGGGCGAACGCGTCGCATGCTACTTGGCCTGCACACCCGTGCGCACGCGCACCTTCGGCATCGCCAAGGGCTTCCCCGACCGCTACGATCCCAACGAACTGCTCGCGCAGAACGGCATGACGGTCGAGAACATGGCCGCCGAAGCGGTACGTCTGCTGAACGAATAGAAAAACCTCCGCAAGGGAAGCACCCCTGCGGAGGTTTTTGTTTTCGCGACGCAATTATCTCAATCTGTAACATCTAGGGTCCGAATTTCCGTCTAACTGTTACAGATTGAGATAAGACATCTTAGTCCCAGACCTTTGTCTCAATCTGTAACAGATAGGGACCTTTTGGCCGTCCAGATGTTACAGATTGAGACATTCGAATTCCCCTGAAGAGAAAATCTCGATCTGTAACAGGTAGAGCCCATTTCCTCGTCTAACTGTTACAGATTGAGACAAAGCAGCGAGACAGGCCACCACATCTGCAAGAACCACCACAAAGGCGCCCGTCCCCTTTGTGGTGGTTTTAAGTCATGGTCGGCGCGAAAAACGAATAACCGTTCATACGCGATCTCCTTACTTATATATGCGTCACGTTGCCGCCATTATAGCGACCGCCGCGAGCGACCACGCCGTCCGCAAAACGCTATCTCAGCTGTAATAATCGACGTTTGCCCAGATAAAACCTGCCAAAATAAACCTGTCCCTTTTTGGTAGGTAGAATTACCCATAAGGTAAGTATGTTTCTGAGTTATTTCGTGTTGACCCGTCTGAACGCAATGGGGTATAACTCTACTCAACCGCTAGGGATTTTATTGAGAAAGGTGTTCTACCATGAGCAAGAACCTCTCCCAGCAGGTCGTTCTCGACCGCCGCGGCTTCGTTGCCGCCACCTTCGCAACCGTCGCCGGCCTTGGTCTTGCCGGCTGCTCCGACACCAGCGCCGAGGCCGACAAGGGTTCCGCCGCCGGCTCCACCAAGAGCTCCGAGGATACCGAGGCTTCCACCACGCTCGACGCTAAGGCATTCGACAAGCTCGTCGACAACGGCCCCAAGGCCGATGACGATGCCATCGCCGCCAGCACCTGGGCTACGGCCGTCAAGGACGCCGGCGTCTTTAAGATCGGTGGCGTCCAGACTTCCACGCTCTTCTCCCTCCTCAACGAGAAAGACGGCAAGACCCGCGGCTTCGACGCCGGTATCGCACAGCTCCTGTCCAACTACATCCTGGGCGAGAACAAGGTCGAGATCACCCAGGTGACCTCGGACACGCGCGAGTCCGTCCTGCAGAACGGCCAGGTCGACGCCGTCTTTGCCACCTACACCATCACCGACGAGCGCAAGAAGCTTGTCTCCTTTGCCGGTCCCTATTACTACACGCAGCAGGCCATCCTGGTGCTTGCCGATAACGACGACATCAAGAGCGTCGACGACCTGGCCGACAAGAACGTCGCCGTCCAGTCCGGCTCCAACGGCCCCGCCATCCTGGAGGAGTTCGCCCCCAAGGCCAGCCAGCAAGAGTTCAAGACCGACGAGGAGGCCCGCCAGGCACTCCAGCAAGGTCGCGTTGACGCCTACGTCATCGATAACAACATGCAGCAGAGCGCCCTGGTCCGCGAGCCGGGCAAGTACAAGATCGCCGGCAAGCCCTTCGGCAGCAAGGAGCCCTACGGCATCGGCCTGCCGCTCGATTCCGACGGCGTCGCCTTTGTCAACGACTTCCTTAAGAAGATCGAGGACGATGGCACCTGGACCGAGCTGTGGCAGATCTGCATTGGCGACCGTACGGGCGACACCAATGTTCCCGAGCTCCCCGAGGTCGGCGCCTAAGCTCGCAAGCTGGGCATCAGCCGCTGCGAAACCATACGGAAACGCACGATTCGCTTTATTGCGCTAAACTGTTTCCTCACTGAGTTGTCGGGGCTTCCGTACACACGGGAGCCCCTTTCCTTATCGGCGGGAGGTCCGCATGAGTCTCTCCGAGCTCTGGTCGCTCTATGGCCAGAACTATATCGACGCGCTGCTAGCAACCTGGGGCATGACGCTTGAGTCGTTTGCCATCGCCATGGTGCTGGCCGTCGCCGTCACTGTGATGCGCGTGTCGCCGCTCAAGCCGCTGCGCGTCTTTGGCGACCTGTATGTCCAGGTCTTCCGTAACATCCCCGGCATCGCGCTGCTCATCATCGTCGTCTACGCGCTGCCGCCGCTCAAGGTCGTTCTGCCCTACCGCACCTGCGTTATCGTCGCTACGGTCCTTTTGGGCTCGGCCTTTGGCTCCGAGAACTTCATGAGTGGCATCAACACCGTCGGCGTCGGCCAGGTGGAAGCTGCCCGCTCGCTGGGCATGAGCTTCAATCGCATCCTCGCCAAGATCGTGATTCCGCAGGCACTGCGCTCAAGCGTGCTGCCCATGACGAACCTCTTTATCGCCGTCATGCTCACCACCGCGCTCGGCAGCCAGGTGCCGCTTAAACCGCAGGAGCTCACCGGCGTGGTGAGCTATATCAACACGCGCTCACTTGGCGGCGTCGCCGCGTTCTTTATCTCGGCGCTCGGCTACCTGGGCACGGCCTTTGTGGTGAGCCACATTGGCAACTACGTCGATAAGAAGGTGAGGATCCTCCGATGAGCAAGCATTCCTCCCCTGCACTTACCATGCGCGATGCGCTCTACGAGGCTCCCGGCCCCAAGATGCGCGCCAAGATCCGCATCGGCACCGCCATTTCGCTCGTTGCCGTGGCCGCGCTCATCGCTCTGGTCCTGCAGCGCTTTTATGTGACCGGTCAGCTTTCAGTCCACTACTGGTATTTCTTTACGCACCTCACCACCTGGAAGTTCCTGCTTGCCGGCTTTGAGGGCACCGTTAAAGTCGCACTCACCGCCGGCGTCATTGCGCTGGTACTGGGCTTAGCCCTTATGCTCGGCCGCACCAGCGGCATCAAGCCGCTGCAGCTGGTCTGCCGCGTGCTCACCGATTTCTTCCGCGGCGTGCCGAGCCTGCTGTTCATCTACTTCTTCTTTTTGGTGCTGCCCCAGTACAAGATCGCGCTGCCGTCGTTTTGGATGCTCACGCTTCCCGTCGCGCTTGCTGCAGCCGGTGTACTTGCCGAGATCTTCCGCGCCGGCGTCAACGCCGTGCCGCGCGGTCAGGTCGAGGCAGCCCAGGCACTCGGTCTCTCCAAAGCTAAAATCACCTTTAAAATCGTGTTGCCGCAGGCTATCCGGTTTATCATTCCGTCCTTGATTTCACAGCTTGTGGTCGTAGTCAAAGACACCACCGTCGCCTATGTGGTGAGCTACCCCGATCTCATGCAAAACGCCCGCGTGCTCATTACCAACTACGACGCCCTCGTGTCGGTCTACCTGGTTATCGCGGTCATCTACATCCTCATCAACGTCGCGATCAACAAGGCCGCTGTCTACGTTTCGCACAAGACCGGCGCGACCATCATCCGCTAACGCCTTACCATTTCGAGTCATAAGGAGCCGAGCACCATGGCACAGAGCACCTCTTCCACCGGCAATCAGCCGCTGATCGAGCTCAGACACGTCGATAAGCACTATGGCGATCTACACGTCCTCAACGACATCAATCTCTCGGTCGACCGCGGCGAGGTCGTCGTTGTGATCGGTCCCTCGGGCTCGGGCAAGTCGACCATGTGCCGCACCATCAACCGCCTGGAAACTATCGACTCGGGCGAGATCCTCATCGAGGGCGAGCCCCTGCCGCAGGAAGGCAAGGATCTTGCCCGCATGCGTGCCGAGCTGGGCATGGTGTTTCAGCAGTTCAACCTGTTCGCACATATGACCGTACTGCAGAACGTCATGCTGGGACCGGTCGATGTGCTGGGCGTCTCCAAGGACGAGGCCCGCGAGCGCGCCATGGATCTGCTGAGCCGCGTGGGCGTTGCCGAGCAGGCCGATAAGGTGCCTGCACAGCTCTCGGGCGGCCAGCAACAGCGTGTGGCCATCGCCCGTTCACTCGCCATGCAACCCAAGGCCATGCTTTTTGACGAACCCACGAGCGCCCTCGATCCCGAGATGATCAACGAGGTGCTCGAGGTCATGGTCCGTCTGGCCCAGCAGGGCATGACGATGATCGTCATCACGCACGAGATGAACTTCGCCCGCCGCGTGGCCGATCGCGTCGTGTTTATGGCCGACGGCCAGATCGTGGAAACCAGCACACCCGACGAGTTCTTCGACCATCCCCAGACCAAGCGCGCCCAGGACTTCCTCAACTCCATCAAGGGCCACTAACCAGACCGCCCACCCGCCCGCCATGCCCATCCAAACTCGAAAGCTACACCTATGATCGGAACTCGCACTTCATCGTCATACACCCCGCACGTCGACGTCGCCCCCGCCAACCGCCCACTCATCCTCGTCGCGCCGCGCTGGGAAGAGGCGAAGCCGTTTTTGAGCGAGACGCTCTCCCCCAACGAGGAGATCGCCAGCGTCTTTGTCGATGCCATCCTTGCCGCCGGCGGCCTGCCGCTGCAGATGTCTATTACCGAAGACGTCGATGTTATCCGTCATTACGTGGAAATCGCTGACGGTATCGCTATTCCCGGCGGCCCGGACGTCAACCCCAAGCGCTGGGGCGATGATCGACCCTACGACCCCACCCTCTGCTGCGAGATTCGCGACCGTTTTGAGTTTAAGCTGGTCGGCGAGGTGCTCCGTGCTAAAAAGCCGCTCTTTACCACCTGCCGCGGCACGCAGCTGCTCAACGTCGCCACTGGCGGCACCCTGTGCATGGACGTGCCGAGCCTGGGCGCTCGCGAGGGCCGCACGCAGTGGCGCCATACCCACGTGCTCAACGACCCCGTACACCCTGTCGAGGTCATGCCGGGCTCGCTGCTGGAGCGCGCGGTTGGCGGGCACAGGCTGATCCAGACCAACTCCGCACACCACTGCTGCGTCGACCGTCTGGGTAAGAGCACGCGCTTGGTCGCCAAGGCAACCGACGGCGTTCCCGAGTGCATCGAGGTCGAGGGGCAACCCTTCTGCCTAGGCGTGCAATGGCACCCTGAGTACACGTGGAAGACGCTCGAGACCGACTTTAACCTGTGGAAGTCGTTTGTCGAGGCGGCGGCCAAGGTAAAGCAGGCCCGCTAGCTCGCGAATCACGCAGGCTTAAACCTTCCATGCCGGGGGGCGGACACCAGCCACGGTGCCCGCCCCCCCCTGTATTTGGTATGCTCGGTATGATTATCCCTCACAAGCAATCAAAGAAATCTCGACCGCAATCGGTCGACGGTAAAGCAAATGGCAAAAACGCTTGCTACGTTTATTAGGCAGTCAATTAGAATCGAAATGCATTGACTATTCCCCAACGGGGTCACGCCACAAATCCACATGAGCATCGAGGCTGGAAGCGGAAGCATGGAATTGGCCCCGAGCTGTATGTAGATCGCTACAACATTGACAAGCAACAGCATGCCAATCGGACCGAAGCCGGACCCAAAATAGGAAACAACGATCACGCAAGAGACCACGTATGCAAGGCAGACGACACTCGCCAGAAGAAGTCGATAGCAAAAAATATTCAGGTTGAAATACTGCCAAGCATCCAAAACGATTACGCAGTTAAGACAGTACAAAACGACACTCGACAGGATAAACGCGCCCAAAAGGGCAAAAGAAGACAGCACCACTCGCGCAACGATAGCGCACACACGCTTCCCACCCCGAGCCTCCGACAACCCCCACGGTTCCTCAATAAAGCCCGAACTGACAAAGCGCGGCACAATACAAGCCGCGATGAACGGAAAGAACAATGCATGAGCCAACGGGGCTACGTTGAACAGCAGCCCACGAAAAACCTCTGCATTACCAAATAGAAGGACATCCTCTGCCGACAGCCGGAGCGTCGGGTCTGGGAAAAAGCCCAAGAAACTGTTCTCACGGAGGCTACAGAACCACATCGGGAAAGAATTAAGCTGCAATGCCACCATGCACGCATAAATTACCAAGATTAAGGCGTACGCCCATTTGCTCACATGCTTCAATTCTGACTGGAGAAGTCTTTTAATCTGACGAGCCATTGAGCACACCCCCAGCACGAAAGCTCACGAGAGCGTAAATCAATACCGATAGACAGCTGGCTGCCACGCCATATCCCAGAAGTGTCAGCTGCCCCATATCGCTATACCCAAGGGCACATCCGACTCCAAGGTACGGCCCCGGAAGAAAGAAGATCCATCGCAAGGACGGTATGGGCGTCTGAAGGTAAGTTCCGTAGAGCGTCAAGCTCATGACAAATCCGATTATTACCACAGCCCCGCTAAATACGGCGCTGCTTGTAATCCGATAGATGGTCGTCGTCTCCAACGCAACCGATATCACCAATACGGCGTTGACTATCATTGCAGGCAAAAATACAGTTAGCATGTCGTGCGAGTAGTTATGCCCTCCACGTATTATGGCTATTGCAAAAAGAAGAAGGCAAAGCGCACTATATGCTGCGCCAATTATTAAAGCAGACGAAAATGCATGGGCTAGAGCCCCATAAAAGCGGTTGAGACCTCTTGCCAAAGAAATTCGGCAGCCCTCTTCATAGCCACGCTCCTGTAGAATTACCAGGCAAACGATGAGCGGCACAAGCAGAGATGTGCCGGCAAAGGCGCTACGCACAAGGGACTCATCGGGTGCAGAAGGATCGATTACATTCCAGCAGAAGCCAATATCCTCCCCAAAAACGCTATTACCAGAGGCGAGCAACGTTGTTCCGTTTTTTTGAAAGATGCCGAAGAGAAGGCCGAACGCCAGCATAAGCGCAAGACCAAACTTCGCCGGAAATATCCTGTGCAAACGCATCATATCTGCCTTTATGGGATGGATCGCCCGCTTCATAGCGAGACCGCCTTCATCAAGCGCCTGTAATACTCTTTTAGGGACGATGCCTCATCCCTTATGACGTCCATCGGTTCCTTTTTCAGCAGTTCGCCGTCATGGATAAACACGCAACTTGTTGCAACTGATGCCAACTCATCCAAATCATGGCTAGAGATGAGCATGGTCTTACCCTGTTCTCGATTCAATCGACCGATAAGAGCCCATATACTCTCGATGCCCAGCGGGTCCAACCCGTTCGCTGGCTCATCAAAAATAAGCAGATCAGTGTCACCCAACAAAGCCGTAGCTATATCCAGCCGCCGTTTCATTCCCAGAGAAAAACTGCTCACGTTCTTTTTCTCATCGGCATCCAGTCCAACTAGGCTCAAAACGCGAGGAATCTCACGATTCGCATCAAGCCCCCATTCCGAACATCGGATTTGGAGATTCTCAACCGCACTGAGGGATTGGTATGCTCCACTGGAATCTGGCACATAGCCGACACGCGTCCGCATCAGGCCAAGCTCTCTTTTTGATTTGCCTCCAAAGAGCTCCACGCTCCCCGAAGATGGCTCGCAGAGGCCCAAGACGATTTTAATAAGCGTGCTTTTGCCCACACCGTTTGCACCGACAAGGGCACAGAGCTCAGACTGATGCACCTCGAAGGAAACGTCATGCAAAACGTGCCGTTTCCCGTAGCGTTTTGAAACTTTTGATAGCTTTATCGCTGATGCGTTCATTGGACCCCCATTCTGCTTGATAGAAAAACCGCTCATATCGTTCCTTCTTTCCTTTATCGTTTTCCATGGTTGTTATTGTTTTTCGATAACTCGTATTTGTCAAGATAATCTAAAAGAAGGGACCCGTGTTAGACACGGGTCCCTTCACGCTGATACTTCGTTTTAGTTGTTTGCCTTAAGCTACTCGTCACTCAAATCGACAGCGAAGACTGATGTCGGAAGCGATACCCCATTGCCTCCGCCGTCCCGCATCTGTCTCACGACATTTTTTGCGCGCTCGACAATAAGCTCCTCAAGCTCTTTCTCGCTCACGCGCTGAATAATATCTCCCGGTTGACAATCAAGCTCATCACAGATATCGAGAAGCGTCTTTAGGCGAATAGCTTTTATCTTTCCGTTTCTAAGCTTTGAAATATTAGCCGGAGTATGCCCCGTCGCCCGAATCAGATCAGCGCTGGTCTTTCCGGTCTTAAGCAGCTGCGTCTCAAGCTCGATGATGAGATAGCTCATGTTTCCTCCTACACAAGCTCGTCAGACTGCTCTTGGAGCAGCGAGGCATAACTCCAGATCGCCGAGATAAACAAGCAGACAACTGCGCCGATAAACGACCCCGCATCAAAGGCAGCGCCTTGGCAAATCTCAATAACGAAGGAATGAGGCACGATGTAAAGCTCCAGTCCGCCAATGGTGAGATTGACCGATCCATAGGCACCAACAAACGAAACCGCAGCGTTAACAGCAAAGGCAAGTGCAAGAACACGGATAAGCCGCACATGCGTCTTGGTAAAGGGCGAGACGCCTCGCGAGATGTTACGGCTGATCCCGCACAGAACGACAAGCGAAATACCCACGACGAGTGCCAGGCACAGTCCGCTTGGGATAACGATGCACCCGCCATTGAGAAGCGTCAAGACACCAAAAGAATCGACAGAAGCAACGTTTTCAACCGCATACCAAATCACGTAAACAACCAACGCGGCAAAAGCGACGAGCATCCCTGCAAAAACGGCTGCCATGCAAAAACCAAGCTTCCTGATATTTTCGCCCGCCTTGGCCATACGCTGAACGCTGTTGGACATACACTCACCCTCATCGACTCTATCGTTATTCGAACAGTTTATCGAACAACGATATAGATTGCATGCGGAAAGCCCCGCCAGTGCGCATAGGCCATTCACTAATCGGAAGGGGTGAGCGTGGATTTTGGACACGTATCGAACGAGAGTGGATAATCTCCCACTTTGAGGCCACCACCGAGCCTAAAACGGGAGATTATCCACTCTCATTGTCATCAAAGCACGCAAGCTCTTATTCGGCCGCCTCGCGCAGGGCCGACATCGTAGCCGCATATTGCTGCTGCAACGCATGCATTCCCTCGCGAGCGCCGTCAACGGCATCGGCGCCGCGCAGCGCTTCGGTCACCACGACCGCCGGCTCGTACAGATTATCGAATCCCAGGTTCTGGCTCACGCCCTTGAGCGTGTGCGCTGCCATAAACGCTTCCTCGGCGTCTCCTGCCGCCATGGCAGCCTCCAACCTGTCCATGCTCTCGTCATCTAAAAACTTGAGGGCAAAGCGGGCAAGCATTTCCCCGCCCATCAGCCGAGCACACGCGTCATCATAATTAGCGCCGATCTTCTCATACGCCTCACGCATGGAAATCATGGATTAAAAACTCCTTTGGTCAAACTAAATCGTAGGAAACGCGACGACATCGGCGGGGCGTGCCAACGTCTCGGCAATTTGGTCTTGCACCTCGAGCAGGCAATCGAGCAGCAGCGGGTTAAAGGTGCCGCACTTACCATCCAGGATCATCTGGATCGCCTCCTCGTGCGGAATAGCGTCCTTGTACACGCGCACGCTCGTCAGCGCATCGTACACGTCGGCCACCGAAACCACCTGCGCGGCAATGGGAATTTCGTCGCCCTTAAGGCCATCGGGATAACCCTTGCCGTCCCAGCGCTCGTGATGCCAACGCGCAATCTGGTACGCATATTCCATAAGCGCATTGCCGGCGTGATGGCTACCCAGCTCACGCAGCATGTCGGCGCCGATCGTGGTATGCGTCTTCATAATCTCGAACTCCTCGGGCGTAAGGCGTCCGAGCTTGTTGAGAATCGCATCGTCAATCGACATCTTGCCGATATCGTGTAGCGCCGAAGCCAGGGCGATCGTGGAGCGTTCCTCATTGTCGAGGGAGATCGTGCCGCTACGCTGGACCAGACAGCCAAGCAGCAGCTCGGTCAGCTTCTCGATGTTCGTAACGTGCCTGCCGCTCTCGCTGTTGCGAAGCTCCATGACGCCGGCCATGATGTCGATGAGCATGCGACTGTTCTTGACGCGCTCGTTGTACTGCTGGGACAGCAGGTTCGTCAGGCGGCGCTGTTTAGCGTATAGGCGGATGGTGTTGCTCACACGGCGGCGCACGACACGGGAGTCAAACGGGCGGTTGATATAGTCCGAGGCGCCCAGCTCGTACGCGCGCAGAACCATATCATCGGAATCTTCGCTCGAAATCATGATGACAGGCAGATTGTCGATGCCCGATCGGCGCGACAGACCGGCCAGCACCTCAAAGCCGCTTATGCCCGGCATGACAATATCCAGCAGCACGAGCGACAGCTCATCGCCATAGCGGTCGACCATGTCGAGCGCCGCACGACCGTTATCGGCCTCGAGGATGCAATACTCGTCCTTGAGCATCTCGTTGAGAATGGCTCGGTTCATCTCGGAGTCATCGACAATAAGCACCGAAGGTTTTTCGCTTTGGAAGGCCTCGATGGAATCGGCATCGGTCACGACCGTACCGGCTTTTGCCTTAGCGCGGCTCAGTAACTGGACAGCACGGCCAACGCCCTCATCGACCGTCTCGCCATGAATGCGAACGCCACCAACACATGCCGTCAAGCTCACGTACTCATGGCCCGGAATAATCGTGGAATGAACGGCTTCGGATACCTGATGCAGGCGACGGGCGAAGTCATCGGAGGGAATATTGGGCATGACGACCACAAACTTGTCGCAGCCATAGCGCACAAGCTCGTCAGTCGAACGAATTCCGCTGCGTATGGCTGTCGCCACAGCACCGAGTGCAAGGTCGCCGGCATGACGGCCACACGTATCGTTGAAGGCCCTAAAATCATCAAGGTCAATCATCGCAACGCCGGCATTCATGCGGGCGCCACGAAGCTTTTCCTCGTAATATCGGCGATTGCGCACACTCGTCAGCACGTCGGTGTAGACAAGGTCCTCTTCTGCAGCCTCTTGCTCATCGATCGGACGCACCATCAGCAAGACATGAGGCTCGCCCTCGACCTTTAGAGGGCGCAGACGGGCGCGGTACTCAACACCATCGTTGAGCAGTTGCTCCGATACATCATCGGAACCTGCCAAGGCCTCAAGACTCGACTGACGCAGACAAGGGCAGCGATCGCCGGCGAGCAGGCAGTTAGGCTCGCTCTTAATCTGATCGGCCGACAGCAAACGCACCACGGGGTAGGTCTTCGCGACGCGGGCGACCTCGGCGGCAGCCTCCTCGTCGGTTAGATTGACCTCGTGATTATTGAGCATATGGGGCCCTTTCGATAGTTTCGCTTGGTAGCGGTGGGTTCCAAACGGTACCAGAGTAGCACCTTGTCGATGCAGGTAAGCACGTGAATGCTGTTACATTTTTATGAGTTGGCAGACGGCGCGATTGAAGCCGCAGACGTGAGGTTTTGAGAACATTTGTTAACACGGCCGAAACGTTTGCGGCTGAAGCCTGTTTTGTTTTTTGCAGCTGCTAGAGCCCCAGGATGCCACGGACAGTCTGGGCAGCCGCTGCCGGGCGATCGCGCAGGCCGTTGTGCGCGCCGGGAACCATTACGAGCGGACAGTCCAAAAGCTCAGCCGCAATCCTCGTTCCCGCCTCGCGGGGCGTACCAATCGAGAGCTCGCCCAAAAGCACGGCCGACACCGCCTTTGACGCGCGGGCGCGCTCCCAGTCGGGAGCATATGTCATATTTGTTCCATATTCGTTCGCCATAAAGCAACGACCATTGCGCAGGGCATGTTTGACTTCCGCTTCGGTCGTCCCGGGAGCCTCGGGGTCCAAGTCGCCAAGGGCTCCCAAGAAAAGCCGGAGCGCCCTTGAAACCTTTCCAGCCGCAATCATATCGAGCAAAACCGGAGCTGCGCCCATGCCGACGCCTTCGGCCGACACAGCCGGCTCATGCAGAATCGCACGGGCGACGAGATGGGGTTCGGTGCGAAGAAGCTCCAGCGCCACCAACGTACCGGCGCTATGCGCAAGCACATTTGCCGGAGCGCCAACGTGTTCGATCACGGCTTGCAGGTCGGCGGCCTGAGCGGCAAGATCATAGCTGCCGTCTGCCGCATCACTGCTGCCACCGCAGCCGCGGCGGTCGTAGGCAATTACGCGGTAGTTGCGGCTGAGCTCACAAGCGATACCGTCGAAAAATGTGCCGTCGACACAAGCGCCGTGCACGCACACCAAGGCAGGAGTATCAGGCGACACATCCGGGCCGGCATATTCGCGACAGGCAATCGTGGTGCCCGCATTCTCGACCGTAAAATCCATGTTGTGCCCCCATCATCAATGCTCATCCGGTTGCACGTCAGCGCGGTTGGATGGACCCGAATTGCCTTACGCCTTGTTAACAGATTAACTGTACCCGACCCGAGGCTTTTCATGGCACGGCATAATGAGCGACGTGAAAAAACGAAACTTGTAAAGCAAGAGCCCGCACCTTGCTTTGGAGCCGATGCTATGCTTAGGCACAATTGTCTTGAGGAGCATATGCCTATGTCTACGTTTTTGAATGCCAGCCCCATCTTTGGGCCCGTTCGCAGCCGTCGCCTTGGCCTTTCGCTCGGCGTCAACATGATGCCGGCAAGCGGCAAAATCTGCACGTTCGACTGCATTTACTGCGAAAACGGCCTCAACGCCGAGCGCCCCTGTCATGAGCCGTACAACACGGCTGCCGTGGTACTCGACGCGCTCGAGGCAAAGCTGCGCGAGATGGCAGCCGAGGGCGAGCTCCCCGATGTGATCACCTTCGCAGGCAACGGCGAACCCACCGCCGCACCGGAGTTTCCGCAGGCCATCGCCGGCGCCGTCGCGCTGCGCGACGAGCTTGCCCCAAACTCCAAGATCGCCGTGCTCTCCAACGGTACGCGCGCCGACCGCCCCGAGGTGCACGACGCGCTCATGATGGTCGACGACAACATTCTTAAGCTCGATACCGCCGACTCGGCGTTTATCCAGCTGCTCGACCAGCCCGTTGGCCCCTACGACGTCGAGCACCAGATTGAGACGTTCGCAAGCTTTGACGGTCACGTTATTATCCAGACGATCTTTTTGACCGGTGAGTATCTGGGCAAGCCCATCGACAACACCGGCGAGGAGTACGTTGCCCCCTGGCTCGCGGCGCTTGAGCGCATTCGCCCACAAGAAGCGACCATCTACACGGTGGCGCGCGAGACACCAATCGCCGGCCTTGCCAAAGCGGCGCCCGAGGTGCTCGACGCCATTGCCGCGCGCGTGCGCGCCCTCGGCATCCCCTGCCAGGTGAGCTACTAACAAAACCACGCAGCAGCTAGTGCCCACCACCCCGCTCCATCAGTTGCGGTGATATAGTTCCTGTTTATGCTGTTAAACCGCTTAAATCGGAACTATATCACCGCAACTCTTATGGACGCGTGGGTGGGCTATACTAGCTGCGGATGAAAGGAAGTTAGCCATGTATGACAAAGGACCCGTACCTGGCCGCAACGACGCTTGCTGGTGCGGAAGCGGCAAAAAATATAAGAAATGCCATAGCGCCTTCGATGAGCGCCTTGAGCGCCTGTGGGAGGAGGGCTGGGAGGTCCTGCCCCGCACGCTCTACAAGACGCCCGCCGATATCGAAGGCATCAAGCGCTCGGCCGCTATCAACGTGGGCGTGCTCGATTACGTAGGCGAACACATCGCCGCGGGCATGACCACCAACCAGATCGACCAGATGATCTACGACTACACCGTCGAGCACGGTGGCACGCCGGCCGACCTCAACTACGAGGGCTACCCCAAGAGCGTGTGCACCTCGATCAATGACGTGGTCTGTCACGGCATCCCCTGTGATACAGATGTGCTGCACGAGGGCGATATTATCAACGTGGACTGCTCCACGATTTTGGACGGCTACTTTAGCGACTCGAGCCGTATGTTCTGCATCGGCGAGGTCTCGGCCGAGCGCCAGCGCCTGGTCGACGTCACCCGCGCCAGCGTGGAGGCGGGCTTGGCAGCCGTCAAGCCATGGCTGCCGCTGTCCGTGATGGCCGAGGCCGTGCAAAAGACGGTCGAGGACGCCGGCTTTAGCGTAGTGCGCGAGTACGGCGGACACGGCATTGGCAAAGAGTTCCACGAGGACCCGTTTGTGGGCTTTACCACCGAGGCGCCCGATGTTGACACCATCATGGCCCCGGGCATGGTCTTTACCATCGAGCCCATGGTCAATGCCGGAGCGCCCGACATCAAGATTAGCAAGGGTGACGGTTGGTGCGTGCGCACCAAGGACGGCAGTGATTCGGCCCAGTGCGAGGTACAGCTCGTGGTGACCGAGGATGGTTACGAGCTGCTGAGCTGGTAGCCGTGGATGCGCCGGGCTTCGCGATGGATATGTTAACCATCGCGAAGCCCGGCGTTTTATTTGAACGTTTTGCCTGATACAACCTGCCAAAATAAACCTGTCCCTTTTTGGCAGGTCGAGCGGAGAGGACTGCTTGTGAACATCCTGGTTTTGTTGCCCGTCAATGACCGCCATCGCGCAATTCTTGAGTCGAGCGCTCCGGGCGAGGACTTTATCTACACGAGTGCCGACGCCGCCACGCGCGAGCAGGTCGCCGATGCCGATGTGATCCTGGGCAACATCGACCCTGACATGCTCACGGCATGCGAGCGCCTCCAGCTGCTGCAACTGCAGACCGCCGGCTATGACGACTATCTCGCCGCCGGCACCGTGCCGGCTGAAGCCAAGCTGTCTTGCTCAATCGGCGCCTACGGCCAGGCCGTGAGCGAGCACATGTTTGCCATGGTGCTGTCTATGATGAAGCGCCTGCCCGGCTACCAGGACCTGCAGCGCGAGCATCGCTGGGAGGATTTGGGGCCGGTCACCTCGCTCAAAAACGCCAATGTGCTGGTGCTGGGCGCGGGCGACATTGGCGGCCACTTCGCCACGCTCTGCCGCAACATGGGTGCGCACGTCCGCGGCATCAAGCGCCATCCGCTCGTCTACCCCATTGTGTTTGAGGACATGGACGGCATGGACGCCCTGCCCGAGCGCCTGGCCGAGGCTGACGTCGTCGCATCCTTTATGCCCAGCACACCCGAGACCCGCGGCCTGGCGAACGCCGAGTTCTTCGCCGCGATGAAACCGGGCGCCTTCTTTGCCAACGGCGGCCGCGGCGACCTTGTGGTCGCCGACGACTTGGTTGCCGCCCTGGAGTCGGGTCATCTCGCCGGCGCCGCGGTCGACGTCACCGACCCCGAGCCGCTGCCTGAGACAAGCCCACTGTGGGATGCACCCAACATGCTCATCACGCCGCACGTCTCCGGTTGGTTTCACCTGGCAGCCACGCTCAACAATGTGGTCGACATTGCCGCAGAGAATCTGCGTCACCTGCAAGCCGGCGAGACCCTGCGCTGCTGGATCGAACATTAGGGTTCCGCCGTTCTAACGAACGGCGGACCGGTCGACGCTGCGAACCTGCCGTTTGGCCAACCTGCGGGGTCTTCAAATTGCTAGAGCGTTGCTAAGTAATTCTTTGCGTCTTCTGCGCTCATTGCTGCGACGGGTGCGTGTGAACAGAGCTTGACATCGTTGGTGACCAGTAAATCTGCTTGGGCGCGTATCGCTGCCGCAATGATTAAATCATCTTCGTAATCGCTATGGAGATTACGCTGCTTGCTCGCCATCCATATGTCACTCAGGTCGCAGGGTACCGGCGTGGCAAGTTGCGACAACACGTCGAGGCAATCCCATGCAAGTGATGTCGCCGCCACGGCGGCATCTTGGGATAGCGAGCCATGCTCGCGCCGATACCACGCCTTATGTTCGCTCGAAATCAAATAGAACAGATCTTTGGACGATGTCGCCGCATACAGCAAATCCACCTGCGCCGTGCATGCATCGCGTAAAAACTCAATCGCCACCGAACGACCACGTCGTGAGGGAATGAAGTAATCGAGCCACACGTTGGTGTCAACCAAGATGCGCCTTGGAGCCTCACTCATAGAGCCAGCTCATCTCCTCGCCATAGCGATCCGCATAGGCATTCCGTTTGAGCTCTTCGTCGTCCGATGGCTGAGCCTTGACCATATCGATTCCCGACTCACGGCAAGCGGCAGCGAACAGCTTCGACCCCTGATCCATGAGCTCGAGCTTACGTTTGGCGGCCTTTTCGCGCTCGCGCTGTTCCGCCCGGGCACGACTAGGCAGCAGGATATCCTCGAGCGCACCGGGGCGATCGGCCAGCGACGCTGCAAGCCGCCAGAGCGCTCGCACCGCCTGGCTCGGCGTCATACCGGCCCTGGAGAGAGCGGCGTCCCCACTCCTTTTAAGATCGGCATCGAGACGTACGTTGATCTGAGCGGCTGTTGTGGTCATGACCTCTCCTTAATACTTTACAATCATCATAAAACTCTATGGTAGATACGTAAAGCATGTATAGCATTTATAAGCATTAGCCGTACTCTGTACACAAAAAGCCGCCGAGGCACACTGCACCTCGGCGGCTACGTATCACCGATCTAGTTCGGTTTCACCCTTTGCATTCGTCCAGATAAAACCTGCCAAAATGAACCTGTCCCTTTTTGGCAGGTTTTAGAGTTCCACGCTTTCGGCGCCGTTGATGGTTAGGTTGCGCTCGTAGAAGGCAGTGAGAGCGCGGATGGCGTACATCACGTCGCGCACGCCGCCGGTCTCGTAGCTCGAGTGCATGGCAAGCTGCGGCAGGCCCACGTCCACGGCATGCATGCTCACCTGCATATTGGACAGGTTACCGAGCGTGGAGCCGCCGGCCATATCGCTCTTGTTGGCGAAGGCCTGCGTGGGCACGTCGGCGTCATCGCAGATGGCTTGGAACACCGCGCGGCTAAAGGCATCGGTGCAGTAGTGCTGGTTGGCGGCTTCCTTGATGACAATACCGCCGTTGAGTACGACCTGGTTGCGAACATCGCACTTCTCGGCGTGGTTGGGGTGCACGGCATGCGCGTTGTCGCAGCTCACAAGCATCGATGCGGCAAGGGCGCGATGGTACGACTCGTCGTCAAAGCCCAGCGAGCCGTTAAAGCGGCGCAGTGCATCGGCCAAGAACGTCGACATGGCGCCCTGCTTGGTCTCGGAGCCAACCTCCTCGTTATCAAAGCAGCAGAAGACCGAAACGTCGTGCGCGTTCTCGGCACCCAAAAATGCCTGCAGCGAGGTGTAGGCGCAGGCCAGGTCGTCGAGCTTGGGCGTCGAAATAAACTCGTCGGCCCAGCCCCAAATGCGCGCATCCTGGCGATTGACCAGGAACAGATCGCGGCCCAGAATTTGCTCGGGCTCAACATCCAGCTCGTCGGCGATCAGGGCGTCAAAATCTCCCTGTTTAAGGTCACCGGCGCTGATGAGCGGACACAGGTCGACGGCGCGGTTGGGCGCAAAGCCCTCATTAACGCCACGATTCATATGGATGGCAAGGCTCGGGATAATAGCGACCTCGCGCTCGGTGGAAAGCAGGCGGCTCTCAATACGGTCGCCTTCGCGTACCAACACGCGTCCAGCCAGCGCCAGCGGGCGATCGAACCAGGTGTAGTCGATCATGCCGCCGTAGGCCTCGGTGTTCAGGCGCAGCGTCTCGCCCGCGCCGTCGAGCTCGGGCACGGCCTTAACCTTAAACGTCGGCGAGTCGCTGTGCGACGCCGTCAGCTGAAAATGGTAGTCGCCGGCAACGCCGTCCTCGCCCCACGTCGCGGCCAGGTCCTCGCCCACCTTAAAGGCAACAACGCTCGAGGTGTTGCGCTGCGTGTAATAACGCCCGCCCGGCTCGATGTCCCACGCCGCATTCTCGGGCAGGTAGGTAAAGCCCGCCTCGTCGAGCTCGGCCATAATGGTCGCCGCCGTATGGAACATGCTGGGGCATGCCTCGATAAAGTCGATAAGGTCGTTGGCGGCCTCGATATCGTCGGCCGTCACGTGCACGCGCTCGGGCGTTTCCTGATCCGTCATGCTCTCCCCTTTCGCTGGGTTGATGGTCCCCTCCAGCATACCCCGCCACGCCAGCGCCGCGCCTTTCATTCCATGTTTAATCCCGCGCCGCTCACCAAGTTGAGCCATCATGCCCGCGCTCCTTTTGCGACAATTACGCTAACAGGACGAGAGGAGCCGTCATGAAGCCACGTAACATTGCCATCGCCTGCGGTGTCGCGGGAGTCGCCGTCGGCCTTGCCGCTGCCGCCGGCATCGTTTACCGCAAGCAAATCAAGTCCGCCGCGTCGCTCAAACGCTTGACCAGCTACGCGGATGGCTATGACCTGTACGCAATCGACATCGCCTACGACTACGATCTTGATCGCATCATCGCCGCTGGCGTGCGCGACGACCAGGCCTACATCGATGCCGTGGTGGCGCAGGTGCTGCCCGGTGTGCCGGTACATGTCCGGGCGCCCCAGTTTGCCTGCAGCGCTTTTGTCGCCGTAGATGCCGAAGGCCGCGTGCGCACCGGTCGCAATTACGACTTTAAGGACGACACCTCGGCGCTGCTGGTGCGCAATCACCCACGCGACGGCTATGCCTCCATCGGGTTTGCTGCCCTTAACAACCTGGGTGATAACACTCCGCTTGACTCCGTCGGCGGACGCGCCGCCGCACTCATGGGCCCGTTTGCCCAGCTCGACGGTGTTAACGAATGCGGCGTGTCCATTGCCGTACTCACTCTGGATTCCAAGCCCTGTGACCAGGACACGCAACGCCCCGTCATCAATACCTCGCTCGCCATCCGTCTGGTGCTCGACCGTGCCGCCACCACGCAAGAAGCTGTCGACCTGCTTTCCGCCTACGACATGCACGCCATGGCAGGACGCGATTACCACTTCTTTATCAACGACGCCGCCGGTGACGCGCGGGTGGTGGAGTGGGATCCGCACGATCCGGACCGCGCTTTCAAAGCAACTCCTGTACGCCAGGTTACGAACTTCTACGCCTGCTATGGCGACGAAGTGCTGCCCAACCAAAAGAATGGTGAGCTGGGCCATGGTAAAGAGCGCGCCGTCGCAATCGCCGATGTCCTTGACGCCCACGCCGGTGCCCAGGACGAGGCAGTCGCTTGGAAGGCCCTTCGCGCCGCAGCCCAAGAGCCCAATCCGGAAGACATCACCAGCAATACGCAATGGTCGGTCGTCTTTGACAATACCGAACCCGCCGCCGCTATTACGCTGCGCCGCCACTGGGGCAACGTCGATGCCTTCGCACTGTAAGGAGCCAGGCCCGTCGACCTTACGTTCCCTGACGTTGCTTACATTTCCATACGCTTGAGCTAACACGTTTTACCCCCGTATCAACAGTGTGCGGGGGTAAACTTATGCGCATGTTATATCTTGCCCGGAAGGATTCATCATGCTCAGGATCGGTCTTCTTACCAGTGGCGGCGACTGCCAGGCGCTCAACGCCACCATGCGCGGCATCGTCAAAACGCTTATGACCAATAGCGAAGAACCTATCGAGATCTATGGTTTTGAGGACGGCTACCAGGGCCTTATCTACAGCAGGTTCCGCGTCATGACGCCCGCCGATTTTAGCGGTATCCTCACCCGCGGCGGCACCATCCTGGGCACGAGCCGCACGCCGTTCAAGCGCCTGGATACCCCCGAAGCCGATGGTGTCGAGAAGGTGCCGGCGATGGTCCACACCTATCATAAGCTGCAACTCGACTGCCTGTTTATGCTGGGCGGTAACGGCTCCACCAAGACCGCCAACCGCCTGCGCGAAGAGGGCCTCAACGTTATCGCCCTGCCCAAGACCATCGATAACGACACTTGGGGCACCGAGCTGACGTTTGGCTTTACGAGCGCCATCGACGTCGCCACCAAATGCATCGACGACATCCACACTACCGCCTCGAGCCACGGCCGCGTGTTTGTCATCGAGATCATGGGCCACAAGGTTGGCTGGATTCCGCTGTACGCCGGCGTCGCGGGCGGTGCGGATGTCATCTTGATTCCCGAAATCCCCTACGACATGGATAACGTCATCAAGACCATCGAGCATCGCATGGAAACCGGCAGCCGCTTTACCATCGTGGCCGTCGCCGAGGGCGCCATCTCTAAGGAGGACGCGGCGCTGTCCAAGAAGGAGTACAAGAAAAAGTTCGCCGAGCGCACGAGTCCGTCGATTGTCTACGACATCGCCAAGGAGATCGAAGCCAAGACTGGTCGCGAGACCCGCGTCGCCATCCCCGGCCACACGCAGCGCGGCGGCCAGCCCGACGCCCAGGACCGCATCTTTGCGACCCAGTGCGGCGTCGAGGCAGCGCTCGGCTGCCTGCGCGGCGAGTTTGGCTACATGATTGCCCTGCGTGACGGCAAGATGTGCCACATGCCGCTCGAGGAGGTCGCCGGCAAGCTCAAGTATGTCGATCCCCAGAGCGACCTGGTACGCGAGGCCAAGGCGTTGGGCATCAGCTTCGGCGACGAATAGCCCCGGCTGGAACTGCTCCCATCGGAGGCCCCAGGGCTTACCTCCCAAATCGTCCTCGGACATGTCAGGACCCCGCTGCGCGCTTCGCGCGGCGGGGTCCTTCCGTCCTGCGGAAAGATTTGGGAGATAAGCCTTGGGGCCTCCTGCGGTAACCGGGGAGGCCGAGGCTATTCGTCTTCTTGCTGCAAGTGCCTGGGGTAGGATGCGGCGTGCATTTTTGGGAGTATTCAGCAGCCGAGGGTGCCTGCATACTGGATTTTGGGCGAGAGACAGGCGCCGCGGGCCGCATTCTGCAAAAAAATGAGCGGTCCTCGAGGCGCCGGAGCTCAAAGTCAGGCTTTCAATGCGCTTTTGTGCGCCCGCTCCCGCACCCGCGGGCTCCGGGATGCTGAATACTCCGGAATTTGCATGTCGCCCCCTGGGGTACCCGCGGGCAAAAAGCAACCGCCCCGCCGAAATATGCAATCGGCAGGGCGGTTTATGCAAAAATGCGGTTGTGGTACATTACAGCTCGCTACAGCTTGAATCCCAGGCAGGTTACTCGGCGCTCTTGAGGGCGCCGACCATGTCGATCTTGTTGAGCGTTCGGTTGGTGGCGAGGTTGACGATGATCGTAAAGCCGAAGGAAAGCACCACGGCAAGCACGTAGCTCAGCGGCTCGACTTCGACGTCAAAGTACAGCGACGGCATCTGCAGGATGTACGTAAAGCTCTCGGCAAGCAGGCCACCCAGCGGCACGCCCAGTGCGGTGCCAATCGCCGTGAGGATCAGCGTCTCCTTGTTGACGTAATGGTGCACCTCGCCACGGCGGAAGCCCAGCACCTTGATGGTCGCCAGCTCGCGCTCGCGCTCCGAAATGTTGGTGTTGGACAGCGTAAACACCACCACAAACGACAGGCACGCCGCCATAAAGGTCACGAGCACCACGACAGAATTGATAATCGCAAAGTTCGCCTCGTAGTTCTGCCAATGTTCGGCCGTGCTCGAGATGGTGAGCCAACCGTCGCTCTTAATCTTCTTGCTAAACGCAATCTGGTCAGAAGATGAGCCCTTAAGCAGCACAAAGACGCCGTTAAGGCGCACGCTTCGACCGAACGCGCGCTCATAGGTGCCCTGCGTCATGTAAAGCGTGTTGCCCAGATAGTTGAGCGAAATGTCACTGACTTTGACCTTGGCAACATTGAGCGACGAATCCTGGACGTGCGCCGTATCGCCCGGCTGAATCCCCAACACCAGCTGTGAACTTTTGCTCAGATACACGTCTCCGTCACGCAAAGACAGCGGTTCTTTGGACTCATCCTCCAGGCGCACGTAATCGCCCAAGTCACCCGTGCGGTCGTCGGGAATCACGATGAGCTGCACAGTCTCGCTCTTGCCGCCAAACGTAAAGGTGACGTTGTCGGTCATAATCGGCAGCGTCGAAGTCACGGTCACGTTGGAATCATTGGCCGCGCTGCGCTCATCCAATGCCGCGCACGTCTGCGAAAAATCGTCGGGATTGGCGACCGCCAGCAGGTCGTAGCGCGTGATATGCCCGTACTGTTTGGGCGAAAGCGCCACCGACGTGTCACGGATGCCCATGCCGCAGATCACGAGCGCTGTGCAGCCGGCGATACCGAAGATGGTCATAAAGGCGCGCTTTTTGTAGCGGAACAGGTTACGCGCCGCCACCTTGTTCAAAAAGCCCATGCGGCGCCAGATAAAGCCGATGCGCTCGAGCAAGATGCGCGAGCCGGCGCGCGGAGCCTTGGGGCGCATGAGCGAGGCTGGGGTCTCGGCCATCTCGTGGCGGCAGGCGATAATCGTGGCGCCCACCACGCCCACGGCAAACAGCGCCACCGACACAATCGACGACACGATGTCGTACGAAAGCAGCATCTGGGGCAGCGAGTACATGTCGTCGAACACCGTAAACAGGAACAGCGGCAGGCCCACAAATCCGATGATATTGCCGAGCACGCCGCCGATCAGACAAGCCCACAGCGCATAGTCCACGTATTTGGACAGGATACGTCCGCGCGAATAACCGAGTGCCTTATACAAGCCGATGAGCGTGCGCTCCTCCTCGACCATACGCGTGGCGGTGGTGAGGCTGATGAGCACGGCGACGATAAAGAAGATGAACGGGAACACCGTGGCGATGGCCTCAATTGACGAGCTATCGCTCTCCACGCTCGAGTAGCTTGCGATATTGCCGCGGTCCTGGATGTACCAGGTGCATTCACCAAGGTCAGAGAGCTCGGCGCGGGCATCGGCAAACTGCTGGTCGGCGGCGGCACGGCGCTGGTCCAGGTCGGCTTGCGCCTGCGCACGCTCGTCGCTGCCCTCGGCCATGCGATTGATGTTGTCCTGCTCAATCCCAAAGAGCATATTCGCCTGGCGCTCGGCAGCATCCAAGCTTGCCGGCGTGTCGACCGTCAGTTCCTGAGCGCGCGCCTTCTCACGCTCCTCGCGGATCTTCTCGATATTGCCCTTAACCTCATTGATCTTTGCCGCGTAGGCATCCGAATAGGAGTTGAGGCTCTTGGCTCCCTCGACGATCACGTGGACCGCGGAGTAGGAAGAAGATGTCGCGGCGTCCTCGCTCACATAGAACCTATAGTCCGCCGCCGAAGCAGCGCGAAAGGCGTTGACTGTCGAGTCAGAACTTACATCAGTGGGGTCGAGGACCTCAGCCGTAATGGTGTAATCGCCCGCGGCAAACTGATCCTTGGCACTTTGGTTCGACGAGCTCGCGTCATTGGCGGCAAAACTCACCGTATCGCCGAGCTTTTTGCCCGAAGCCTTCAGGAACTTCGAAGTCACCGCGACCTCATCGGCGCTCTCGGGCAAATCGCCGTTCACGAGCACCGGCTGATCGATGTTCTCCTTGGAGAGACTCTGCACGACCACGCGCTCGCGCGTTGTGCCCACGGCGGTGTAGGCGGTCTCGGTGTAGATACCCTCGGCCGTCTCGACGCCGTCGACCTCTTGGATGGCGTCGAGATCATCGTCAGTCAGGCCATAGGTCGACTGCACGTTGATGTCATAGACATTTTGCTGGTCGAAGTACGCGTCAACCGAATCGCACAGGTCCTCGCAACCCGCCTTAAGGCCGCACATCACGCTCACGCCAAGCGCGGTGATGACCACGATTGACAAGAAGCGCTTAAGACTGCCTCGGATTGTGCGGTAGATGCCACGGCGAAAAACCGTCGGCACCATATCGTTTGAGCTTTGGGCAGTGCGGTAGGTCGTAAAATCCTGCTCGCGCTCCGCGTCCTGCGCGTCGCGGCGTAGGCTGTTTTGGCGGTCCTGGTCCATGGGCGCTACCACTCGATCGTCTCGATAGGCACGGGATTTTGCTGGACCGTCTCGCTCTCCACGCGACCACTCTTAAAGCGAATCAGGCGATCGGCCATGGGCGCGAGCGCGGAGTTGTGCGTGATGATGATGACCGTAATGCCCTGCTTGCGGCAGGTGTCCTGCAGCAGTTGCAAGATCTGCTTGCCAGTTTTGTAGTCGAGTGCACCCGTGGGCTCGTCGCACAAAAGTAGCTTGGGGTTCTTGGCCAGCGCGCGGGCGATGGACACGCGCTGTTGCTCGCCGCCCGAAAGCTGCGCCGGAAAGTTAGCGAGGCGGTCGCCCAGGCCAACCTGACGAAGCGTTTGCTCGGCATCGAGCGAATCGGGGCAGATCTGAGCTGCGAGCTCAACGTTTTCGAGTGCCGTCAGGTTGGGAACCAGATTGTAGAACTGGAAGACGAAGCCGACATCGGCGCGGCGGTATTCAACAAGCTGCGCCTCGTTGGCGGAGCTCACGTCGCGCCCGTCCACCGTCACGGTGCCGGAAGTCGCCGTATCCATGCCGCCCAGGATGTTGAGCGCCGTGGTCTTGCCAGCACCCGAGGCGCCCAGGATAATGGCGAGCTCACCGCGCTCGACCGTAAAGCTCGCGCCGTCGAGCGCATGAATGCGGGCGTCGCCCTCGCCGTATGCTTTGATGACGTCTTTGAATTCGATATAGGCCATCGATCGGTTCCCATCTGGTCGGATAACTCTTTAGTATTACCCATTTCGCACCGACCAAAAAGGGACAGGTTTATTTTGGCAGGTTTTATATGGGGAAACGGCAGCTATAGATGAGGCGCCGGGGAGGCAGAGAAATCATCGATTGGGTCAGGCCAACCGCCAAACACAACGCACGCATCTCAATCTGTCAGCAAAATCATTCGAACAGCTGTTCGTTTCTATGATATGATTCCACTATCTAAGCAGGCCAATACGCAGAAAGGCGGCCAACATGGCGTTCGACTTTAAGAAGGAATGCAAGGAGCTCTACAAACCTGCAAGCAAGCCGAGTATCGTAACTGTCCCGCCTATGAGCTACGTTGCCGTTCGCGGAAAGGGCGACCCAAATACCGAAGGTGGCGAGTATCAAAACGCCCTGCCGCTGCTTTACGGCATCGCCTATACCGTCAAGATGTCGAAGAAAGGCTCAAGGAGTATCGAGGGCTATTTCGACTTTGTGGTACCGCCGCTCGAGGGTTTCTGGTGGCAAGACTCCCCGAGCGGCGACATCGATTATGTACGCAAGGACGATTTCAACTTTATCTCGTGCATTCGCCTGCCCGATTTCGTCACCCGAGATAACTTTGACTGGGCAGTCGCGGAAGCCACGACCAAAAAGAAACTGGACTTTTCCGCCGTCGAACTGCTTAAAGTTGACGAGGGCCTCTGCGTCCAATGCATGCACACCGGGCCCTACGACAACGAACCGGCGACCGTAGACGCTATGCATGAATACACGGCCGAGCAGGGCTATGTCCCCGACTTCTCAGACACCCGTTTCCATCACGAAATCTATCTCTCCGATCCACGCAAATGTGCACCGGAGAAACTTAAGACTGTGGTCCGTCATCCTATCAAGCGCGCTGAATAGCGTGGGGCGCCGTCCCACGCATCAGGTTTTAGTCCAGGCAATCAGCCGCCTCCTAGGCTGTCAAGCAATTATCTTGACGCGGCCCGCCGCACCTTATATCCCCTAGGGGAAACTGCGTCCCGTTCTGAAGCCTCAAACTGGGATGCAGTTTTCGCTAGGCGCCCCAAGAGGAAAGTGCGTCCCACTCCGCAGCGTCACGCTGGGACGCACCCTCTGCCCACGCTCTCTTCCGCCGGCGTTTCCCCAGATAGAGCCTGCCAAAATAAACTTGTCCCTTTTTGGCAGGTTTTAGAAGCGGACGGTGAAGGTGATCTGGTTGCCGTGGCCGCAGACAGAAGCACTCCCGCCATGGGCTTCGGCGATGGCACGCACCACGGATAGGCCCACGCCCGAGCCGCCCGTCTTGGAGCTGCGAGACACGTCCGCACGATAGAAGCGGTCGAACAATCGGTCCAGGTCGCCTTCGGGCAGCTCATCCACGGCGTTCGATACGACAAGTTCGGCGGCCCCCTTACCCTGACCGCGCGAGGCTGCACGCAGGCTTAGCTCAATCACGCTGCCCTCGCTCGCATAGCGCGTGGCGTTATCCAGCAGCAGCTCAACAACCTGCGCCACTGCCGCGGCATCGGCATGAGCCCGCACACCGCTCGCGATCGACGTCGACAGACGCTTGCCGCGCGAAACCGCCACCGATTCAAACGGCGCCGCCGCCTTGTCCACCGCCTCCGAAAGATCGATCGATGTCATGGTAAAGCCCGCCGAGCCCTCGTCCATGCGAGCCAAAAACACCAGACGCTCCGTGAGCGCCGTCAACCGTGCAACCTGTTCGTGAATGCTCTGCGTCCACTCGCTCTCGCCGCTCTCGATTTCCTGCACCTCGTTAGCGGCGTCGATCACAGCTAGCGGGGTCTTGATCTCGTGACTCGCGTCGGTAATGAAGCGCTTTTGCTTGCTGTAGCTCTCGACCATCGGTCGAATCACCGCGCCCGAGGCACCTGCTACAATTGCCAACACCGCCAGCCAGCCAATGCAGCTGATTGCCACGCTCGCGCTCAAAAACGAATGAAAGCTTGCAAGCTCGCGCGAGCAGTCCACGAACACATAGGTGGTCTCATCGTCTTGAACGTCAGTCGTATAGCGATAATTGCCAGAAAAACCCGAGACCCAACCCTTGGAATGCAACTTTGCGGCAATACTGGCAGCGCGCTTGGCACCCACCGCGGCAATGCGGGCCGTATTGACATCGACAACCTGTCCGGCGTCAATCGTCACCGTAAAGTAGCGCGTGTCGAAGGGAGACTCCGCCGTCATGCCTTCGAAGTGCCCGATGCGAACGCCCGCTTGGCCATCGCCGGCATCCTTGCCATTAGCGGGATCGTCTTTAGGCTCGTCCCTCCAATCGATACCGTCCTTGCCCGCCAGAATATAGTCCAGGCGAGCATCGGCCATTTTACAGACATGCGAGTAGTTGACGACGTTGATGCCGGCAATAATGAGCGTGAGCACCACAGTTACGGCGCCCATGGCAACGAGGATAAACTTTCGACGCAGGCGGCGGCCCAATGCGTCAACAGAATTTGCCCGCCCCGTACTACTCGAGGCGGCGTGAAACCGCTCCATCATGCGCTTGCACCACGTGCGTACGCTCACGCCTGCTCGCTTTCCTCGACAACCTCAAGCGAATATCCCTGATTACGCGACGCTCGGATGGCCACGTTGGCACCAAGCGCCGTCAGCTTTTTGCGCAGGTACGAGATATAGACCCACACCACGTTGGCGCCCTCGGGTGCGTCCTCACCCCAAACTTCGAGCATCAGACGTTCGGTGGGCATGCGCGTGCCGGCGTTGCGCATAAAGAGCTCCATAAGCTGAAACTCACGATTGGCCAGGTGCTCCTCGCCCTCGGGGCCAACGAGCGTGCACGCCGCCGTGTCAAGGCGCACGTTGCCCACGCTGAGCGTCGTAGCGTCAATCGCCGTGGCAGCGCGCGTCATGGCGCGAATGCGTGCGAGCAGCTCCTTGGCGGCAAATGGCTTGGTCAGATAGTCGTTGGCGCCGGCGTCCAGGCCCTCGACTTTATCGGACACCTCGCTTTTGGCCGTAAGCATGATGATGGGCAGTCGCTTACCGGCGGCGCGCGTACGCTTGAGAACCTCGATACCGTCCATGCCGGGCATCATGATGTCTAGGATCGCGGCGTCATAGTCGTTGGCGAGCAGATACTCGAGCGCCGTCAGACCGTCGAGGGCGGTGTCGACCTCGTAGTCGCTATGTTGAAGAATCGCGGTGAGGGCGCGGGAGAGGCCAGGTTCGTCCTCGGCAAGCATCAGCTTCATAGTTGTTCCTTTGGCGCACGGCTATACAGGTTTCGATACTGCCGATGATAGCGCACCGTCAACCGCCTTAGCGCAGCCTTAGCTGCTCAACCTGCGCGTTTTCAAATACGCAGGATATGGCTTAGCCAAACTTAAGGCGCAGATGCCAAACGCTTGTCCGCACGCCGGAGGCAATAGAACAGCAACTCACCCTTTCGCGACACCTTTATCATGCAAAGAGCTCGGGCGCTATTCCTCGTACGCGCCCTCAAGCCGCAGCAGCCACTCCTTGCGGTCGAGGCCGCCAGCATATCCGTTGAGCGAACCATCGGCGGCAACTACGCGATGGCACGGCACGATAATCGAAATGGGATTACGCGCGACCGCGGCCCCCACGGCACGGGGAGACACAACGGGCGTTTCATTTCCCGGTACACGATGTCGAGCCGCAACACGCTGGGCGATCTCACCATACGTAGCAACCTCGCCGCGCGGAATGGAAAGCAGCTCGTACCAAACTTCACGCTGAAACGCCGTACCAATCATATGCAACGGCGGCGTAAACCGAGGCTCCTGCCCCGCAAAATAAGCATTCAGCCAAGCCCAAGAACGCTCAAGCACCGAAGAAGCCGCGCCATTTGCCGGACTCACCGAAGACATCCCACCGGTACCAGAAACCGCATCGGCACCTACGACATACTCCGCATCCTCTTTGAGCAGCGTGGAGCCAAAGTGCTCCTGTCCCTCAAACCAAAGCCCTGTCAAACCGCGGCCATCAGCGGCAAGCAAAATCTCGCCCAAAGGCGAAGCAAACGTCGTCGTGACCACCAGCGGCTCCTTTCAAAACTCCGCACCATAATACCGCGAATTGTGCAGACAACCCCAATCGACCCCAAAGTCACCCAAGGCAGCAGGCGTGCAACGCCGCAGCTGCCGCACGACCCCAAAGTCCCCGCAGGCAGCAGGCGCAACGCGCCGCAGCTGCCGGCCGCGCCCCACAGTCCCAAAAGGCGGCAGGCGCAAAGCGCCGAGGCCGCCGCCGGGACCAGGGCCCGCAACAGCCACGCACCCCCACATCAGCCCAGCGGCCCCAACCAACAACGGCCCCATCGCAGACCGCTCGCAGCAGCGTCACCGCAGGCGGGGGCTGGGCTTAGTTTTCAAAACACTCCGCAGACCAGTGTGGCGCCTTGTCCGCAGCTCCGAAGGAGCAGAACAAGGCGCCACACATGGTCGAGGACGTTTTGAAAACTAAGCCCAGCCCCCGCCGGACAGGTCAACCGCTACTCGCAGAGCAGCTTAGCGATCTGGACGGCGTTGGTTGCCGCGCCCTTACGGATTTGGTCACCGCAGCACCAGAAGGTAATGCCACGCGCGGCCTCCGGGTTCGAGATGTCGCGGCGCACGCGACCGACCCAAATCAGGTCCTGGTCGGAGGTGTCCATCGGCATGGGGAAGCGGTCGTGCGCATCCTCGGCAGCCATATCGTCAACCAGCTTGACACCCGGGGCAGAAGCCAGCGCAGCACGAGCCTCCTCGACCGTGATATCACGCTCGAACTCGAGCGTAATGCTCTCGGAGTGCGAGCGCAGCACGGGCACGCGCACACAGGTGCAGTTCACGCGCAGCTCGGGCAGATGCATGATCTTGCGGCCCTCGTTTTGCAACTTCATCTCCTCGGAGGTAAAGCCCTCTTCCTTGACGCCGCCAATCTGCGGAATCAGGTTGCTCGCCAGCTGGGCGGCAAACGCGCGCGGCTCGGGAATCTCCTCACCACGGCCCAGGGCGGCCAGCTGAGCCTCGAGCTCGGCCATACCGGGAGCGCCAGCGCCCGAAGCCGCCTGGTACGTCGAGACGATCATGCGCTTCACGCCAGCGAGCTGATGCAGCGGCCACGTGGGAACCAGGCCGATGATGGTCGCGCAATTGGGGTTGGCGATCAGACCGTGGTGCCACTTGATGTCGTCGGCATTGATCTCGGGCACAACCAGCGGCACCTCGGGATCCATGCGGAAGGCATGGCTGTTGTCGACCACGACGGCGCCGCGCTTGACGGCCTCGGGCAGCAGCTCCTTCGCGATGTCGTCGCCGGCGGCTCCAAGCACAATGTCACAGCCCGCAAAGGCCTCGGGACAAGCCTCTTCAATCACGATCTGCTCGCCGCGGAACTCGACGGTCTTGCCCGCAGAACGCGCGCTCGCCAGCAGCTTGAGCTTGCCAACCGGGAACTCCTGCTCGTTAAGGCACTCGAGCATCTGGGTGCCCACGGCTCCCGTCGCGCCCAAAATAGCAACCGTGTACTGTTTCATGCTTCCCCCTTTAAAGGTTGTGGCTTTTGCCCGCACGCCAAGCAGGCCGATTATTGTTGCCAGTGTATACAAGAACGGGGCGGACACGAAACCCGCCCCGTCGAAACGAAACCGAAACGAAACGCCCCGCCGTAGATTTTTGAGGCAAGTCCCAAAAATCTACTGGGATAGCAGCTACTTGTGGAGCGCGGCCAGGGCGGGATCGACCGGCGTGGGAGCCTCCAAATCGGAGACCTTCACAATGCCGTTCTCATCGGAGAAGGCACGGTAAATGGTCCGAATCGCCAAGTCGAAGTCCTTCTCCTCGACACCGATAATGATATTGATCTCGTCACAGCTCTGCGAAATCATACGCACGCTCACGCCGGCCTGGCCAAGCATGCCAAACAGGTGACCCGAGATACCTGCGCGCCCGCGCAGGTTACGGCCGACGGTCGCGATAAGCGCCAGGCCCTCGACAACCTCGATCTCGAGCGGCTCGACCTCCTGCTGAATGTCGCCCACGAGCGAGTACAGCGAGTCGTGCACATCCTGCTCCTGCACCACGGCGCCAAAGCGGTCGACACCGGTGGGCATGTGCTCGACGGAGACGTCATAGCGTTCGAACACCGAAAGCGCACGGCGCATAAAGCCAACACGGGGCTTGGTGCGGTCGCGGGCGACGTTGATGGCGACAAAGCCGCGCTTGCCGGTCACGCCGGTAATGATGGGCTCCGCCTCGCCCTCATCAGCCGTCTCGCTAATGATGGTGCCGGGGTCCTGCGGCGCATTGGTGTTCTTGATGACCAGCGGAATACCCGCCTCACGCACAGGGAACACGGCCTCCTCGTGCAGAACGCTCGCACCCATGTACGAAAGCTCGCGCAGCTCCTCGTAGGTAACGCGCGCAATGGGCTGAGCCTCGGGAACAATGCGAGGATCGGCAGAATAGAAGCCCGAAACGTCGGTCCAGTTCTCGTACAGGTCGGCGCCCAGGCACTTGGCCAGGATTGAGCCGGAAATATCGCCGCCACCACGGTCGAGCAGCTTGATCTGGCCCTCACGCGTCGCGCCGTAGAAACCGGGCATAACAAAGCCGCCCTGCTGGCCGTACTCCTGCACCAGCTCGGAGGTGCGGTTCATGCTGAGCGTACCGTCGTGATGGAACGCCACAACCGTCGCGGCGTCCAGGAACGGCAGACCCAGGTACTCGGCCATCAGGCGAGCGGTGAAGTACTCGCCGCGGCTCACGAGCTCCTCGGTGGAGTAGCCGCCCGAGCGGGCGCGCTCGGCAAAGGCCGCGAACTCCTCACGGATGGGATAGGTGAGCTCCAGCTCGTCAGCGATATCAAAATAGCGCTGGCCAATGTCCTCGAGCAGTTCCTCGCACGACACGTGATACTTAACGTGCGCGTTAACCAAGTAGAGCAGGTCGGTCACCTTGGTATCGCCCTTAAAGCGGCGTCCACAGGCAGAAACCACCACAAAACGGCGAGCCGGGTCGGCATCGACGATGGCCTTGATCTTCTTAAAGTGTTCGGCGTCGGCGACCGACGAGCCGCCAAACTTGGCAATCTTAATCATGGGCTGGAGGTTACCTTTCTAAAAAGCCTCTGCGAACCTATTTTGCGCGCTCTGATACCATGGTTTCACCGATTGGGACCAAGGCATCCGAGGAGCAGTGTTATATGGGAACTTATCATAGTACACGAGGACGCACTTTATCGTGCTCAAGTAAGGTGGCAATCCGCACCGGCATCGCTCCCGACGGGGGTTTGTTTGTCTCGGACGAGCTTGGCACCCAGCAGGTCGATATCAGCTCGCTTGCAGATAAATCGTACTTTGAAATCGCTCAAGATGTGTTGGGAATGTTACTGAATGATTACACGGCCGAAGAAATTTCGGCGTGTGTCGACGAGGCATACCGCGGCACGTTCGCGAGTGAAGAGGTTACGCCGCTCGTCAAACTCGACGCAGCGCCGGGTGCTGACGCCCCTCAGACCTATGTGATGGAGCTCTTTGGCGGCCCCACAAGCGCCTTCAAGGACGTCGCCCTACAGATGCTCCCCCGCCTCATGGCCCGCACTTCCGCCAAGGACGGCGGCGCCGAGCGCATCATGATCGTCACCGCCACGTCAGGCGACACCGGCAAGGCCGCGCTCGCCGGTTTTGCCAACGCTCCGGGCACGGGTATTACCGTCTTTTATCCCGAAGGCAAAGTCAGCCGCGTCCAGAACCTGCAGATGTCCACGCAAGAGGGCGACAACGTCGCCGTCTGCGGCATCCGCGGCAACTTCGATGATGCCCAGAGCGCCGTCAAGCGCATCTTTGCCGATAAGGAGCTTGCCGAGCGTCTTGAGTCCGCCGGCACGGTGCTTTCAAGCGCCAACTCGATCAACGTCGGTCGCCTGGTGCCGCAGGTCGTCTACTACTTTGCCGCCTATGCGCAGCTGCTGCGCGCCGGCGCCATCGAGGCCGGCGACGCCGTGGAGTTCTGCGTACCGACCGGCAACTTTGGCGATATCCTGGCCGGCTACTATGCCAAGTGCATGGGTCTGCCCGTCGCCAAGCTCATCGTCGCGAGCGACAAGAACAACGTGCTCGCTGACTTCCTGACCACCGGCGTCTACGACCGCAACCGTCCGTTCTTCACGACCATCTCGCCGTCGATGGACATTCTCATCAGCTCTAACCTGGAGCGCATGCTGTACTTCCTGTCCGATGGCGACTGCGAGCTCGTTGCCGGCCTTATGGAGCAGTTGGCACAGACTGGTCGCTACGAGGTTCCCGCCGACCTGCTGGCAAAAATTCAGAGCGTCTTTGGCTGCGGTTGGGCCAGCGAAGACGAGGTTCGCGCTGCCATCAAGAGCTGCTGGGACGCGAACGGCTACGTGATCGACCCGCACACCGCCTGCGGCTATCACGTCTTTGAGCAGGTCGCCCCCGCCGAGGACGCCAAGGCCCGCGTGCTGCTTTCGACCGCCAGCCCTTACAAGTTCCCGCGCGCCTGCTGCGACGCCCTGGGCCTCGACGTTCCCGAGGATGATTTTGAAGCCATGCGCGTGCTCGAGCAGGCCACCAATACGATCGCACCGGCACAGCTCGCCGAACTCGAGTCCAAGCCCGTCCGCTTCGAAGACGTCTGCGACGTTGCCGACATGGCCAACTACGTAGAGCAGGCTGCAAAAAAGATGGCTACCAACTAAACCCCTTATAAGGCGCCGGCGAAAGCCGGCGCACCTTCTTTTATCAGATACCTACCGGGATGATGACGAACGTGCATAGCGTGCCTGGCTGTTTAGTTCGTCGCGAGTTCCGCACGCAAAGGAAAGCACTTAATGTGCTTTCCGTCTTGCGCAGGACTGCCCGAGCAGCGAACTAAACAGCCAGGCACGCCAGGAGGACTCACATGATCAAGATCACCGTCCCAGCAACAAGCGCCAACTTGGGCATTGGCTACGATACCCTCGGCATGGCCGTCAGCCTCTACTCGCACTTTACCTTTGAGCGCGCCGACAAGCTCACCATCACGGGTTGCCCCGAGGAGTTCCAAAACGAGAACAACCTAGTCTACGTGAGCTTTGTCGATGCACTGGCCGCATGGGGCGAGCCGGCTTTCCCCGTTGCCATCGACATTCAAACCGATGTGCCCGTCGCTCGCGGCCTGGGTTCCAGCTCCACCTGCGTCGTCGCCGGCATTATGGCGGCCGCCGCGCTGACGGGCCACACCGTCGACCGCGCCGAGCTCGTCCGCATTGCCACCGAGGTCGAGGGCCATCCCGATAACGTCGCCCCCGCTATCCTGGGCGGCGCCGTCTGCTCCTTTACGCCGACCGATTCGCTCCCCCAGTGCCTGCGCTACGAGGTGAGCGATCGCTTGCGTTTTATTACCGTGATTCCGCCCTATGAGGTACATACGAGCGAGGCGCGCAAGGTCGTGCCACAGGAGATTCCGCTCTCCACCGCCGTGTGGCAGATGGGCCGCATCGCCGGCATGACGCGCGGTCTGGAGACCGGCGACCTTGACCTGATTGCCGCCGCCAACGACGACCGCATCCAGGAGCCCTATCGCCGCCGCCTCATCCCCGACTACAACGCCGTGCGCGACACCTGCCTTAACGGCGGCGCCAAGACCATCTGGATCAGCGGTTCGGGCTCGACCCTTATGGCTGTGACCGACGATACCATCGTGGCAAAGTTCCTGCAGGTCAAGCTGCGTGAGCAGTTCCCCAAGTGTGAGACGCATATTCTAACGTGCGACACCGAGGGCGCTCAAATCGAGTACCTGTAGACATCGCCGATCGGTCTGTCCGGGCCACCCAGGGGCATCCCCTTAAAAACGTCCTCGCACTTGAGGCCCGCTTATCCTGCTCCTTCGGAGCTACGGATAAGCGGGCCTCGTGCTGCGGAATGTTTTTAAGGGGATGCCCCTGGGTGGCCCTATGGCAACGTGGCTAGCGATGTCTACAGGGACCCACGCTTTGAAGGGGCGCCAGGCTGATAGTTTGGCTTTTTATTGGTAGGGGCTCTTGCTAGGCTGGAGCCCTTACTAGAGGCAGGCCTCGGCGATGCGGCGCTTGAGTTCGTCGATGCCGGTGCCAGTCTGGGAGCTTGTGATGATCACGTTCTCGGCCGGGACGTTGAGCTGCTTTTTGATGGCTGCTGCTTGGCGGGCCTGCTGGGTGCGGCTGAGTTTGTCGGCCTTGGTGAGGCAGACGATAAAGTTGAACTCGTTGCCCTGCAGGTAGTCGATCATGTCGTGGTCGAGCTTGCTGGGGTCGTGACGAATGTCCACCAGCGAGACCACCAAGTTAAAGCTGCGCTCGGAGTCGAAAAAGTCGCCGATAAGCTCGGCCCAGCGGTCGCGCTCGGCCTTGGAGCGACGGGCGAAACCGTAACCCGGCAGGTCCACGAAATGCACGTCATCGGCCTCAAAGAAGTTGATGTTGCTCGTCTTGCCCGGCGTACTGGAAACCTTGACTAGGTTCTTGCGGCCAAATAGCTTGTTCATAATCGACGACTTGCCCACGTTGGAGCGGCCGACAAAGCTCACCTCGGGGCAGGTGGACTCGGGAATCTGCGAAACCTTGCCATAGCTGGCGACGAACTTGGCAAGCTGGTAGTTAATGGAATCGGCCATGGACACTCCTTGGTCGTAGGTTCTTACAAATAGACGCGCTATTGCGCAGCGGCAATGCGGCGGACGATATCGAGCGTAATGTCACTTGCGACACGCGCGTACTCGAACAGATCGAACTCTCGCTCGCAAATTGCATCGTACGCCTCGTCACAATTATCGCTGATAGCGCGCAACACCAGGCAATCGACACCATTTTTGGTTGCGACATGGGCAATTGCCGCGCCCTCCATGCCGACACAATCGGCATGCGTCGCCTCGATAGCGTCGTTGCGCATGGTGGCGCCCGTCACAAAGCGGTTACCCGTGGCAATCGTGCCGACCAGGAACTGCTTGGTGCCCTCGTTCGAAGCGACTGCATTTTTCGAAGCATCAACAAACCCACGCTCAGCGAGCACGTCGGCGGCAATATCGACCAGCGCGGGCGTCGAGCCAAACTCCTCGAGCCCCGGTGCGGACTCGGCGATAAGCGCGGTATCGGTATCCAGATAGCGTAGGCGTTTGCCAATGACCACGTCGTCGATATGGAGCTTGGGGTTCAAACCGCCCGCAATGCCCGAAAACACAACAGCCTGCGGAGCATACTTGCTAATGAGGTGCTGTGTTGCAGCGGCGGCGTTCACCGTGCCCATGCCCGCCGTTGTGGCGACAACTGTCAGGCCGTCGAGCTCACCGTTCACAACGGTCAAGCCTGCCTCCCGTGCCTCGCAAACGTCGCTCAGCTCTTCCTTAATCTGCATGATCTCTTTTTCGAGCGCACCGATAATCGCGATGGTAGCCATACCATTCCCCAAACCTATACGAAATTCTCAACCAAGGTATGGTACCAGCATTTTGTTTGACCTCGCCAAACGAACACGCTAAGCCAGTGCAGCTCGCGTATCAAACAGAGCCTTTGCAATCGCGGCCGTAACCTCGCTCGAACGGTCACTCCATGGCATCGATGTCATGACGCTCATGACATAGGTACGGCCATCGATGTCGATAGCAGGCATTTCTTTCCAAAGATATTCAGTCGCGTTTAAGGTGTCTCTAAACAATAAAAAGGCGTTTCTATGCAAAAACACCGATTCTGTTGCGTATCTTTGCCCAAAACGCAGTTGCGGTGAAATAGTTCCTGTTTGGACGGCATAAGCCGAAAAACAAGAACTATTCCACCGCAACTTGACGGGGCTCTTTAGCAATCAACTAGGTGCCCAGGGGCACTCATTTAAGTCTGTCCCCAATGAGTGCCCTTGGGGAACGAAAATGGCTCGCTAGCCGATGGCGTTTTTGAGTTCGGCGCGGCGCTCTTTCATGCCGGCCATGACGGCGTTGCGCAGCTCGGGCATGCGCGCGGTATCCATCTGGGGCACGCCCTCGAGCTTATAGGGAATGCCCAGTTGCTCGTACTTGACGACACCCATCGTGTGATACGGCAGCATTTCCAGGCCCACCACGTTGTGCCATGGAGCGATGAGGCGACCGAGCTTCTCGCACTCCTCCACCGTGTCGGTAATGCCCGGCACCACCACGTGGCGGATAACGACCTTGATCTTGCGACGTGCAAGCTCATCGCCAAACGCCAGAATGCGTGCGGGATCGCACCCAGTCAGCTTTTTATGCTCGACCGGGTCGGCATGCTTAATATCGAGCAGTACCATGTCGGTCTCGTTGAGCACGGCATCGAACTTCTCGGGATGCGCGGGATCGAACGCATAGCCGCAGCTATCCAAGCAGGTGTGCACACGACCATCGTGGTTATTGTGCATGGCGTGGAACAGGTCGGCCAAAAACTCAGGCTGCAGGAGCGGCTCGCCGCCGGACACCGTAATACCACCGCTGCGGTAAAACTCATGGTTACTCTGGAACTCGTCCATAAGGTGCTCGACGGTCACCATCGTGCCGCCGTTAACCGACCAGGTATCGGGGTTGTGGCAATACGCACAGCGCATGGGGCAGCCTTGGACAAACACTACGAAGCGGATGCCGGGTCCGTCGACCGTCCCCATCGTCTCGATCGAATGCACGCGGCCAAGGGCAAACGCAGAGTCCTCGGGACGAGCGTCCACACCCTCAAGCGTCATTTCTGCCATTCGCGCTACCTTGCCTCTCCTTGGATGCAACCAATTAAAATGCCAGAGCCATTCTAGCCCATGTGCTTGCGTTTAAACGTCTCGGGCTAGAATGGCACGTTTTAATCTATCCCCCATCACCATGGCTGGGGTCTACGTCGAGATGTCAGGCTGAAGAACGCTCGCCTGCGGCCTTTACGCTTTAAGCGTGAGCACCGCACCGAAGGCGGTCGGGCCGCAGTGGCTCGAGATGACGCCGCCGACCTGAGTCCAGGTAATGTCCTTAAAGCCCAGGTCGTGCGCATAGACTTCCATGTCGTCGCGCAGCTCCTGGGAAAGGCCTACCGAATACGCCAGGCCAATGTGCGAGTAGTCGATCTCGCCCTTCGCAACCATGTGGTCAATAAAGGCGCGGGCGCACTTGAGCATAGAGCCGCGGAACTTCTTGGTCGCCACGAACTTGCCGCCCGTCACCTCAATGCAGGGCTTAATCTTGAGCAGATGTGCGCCAAGGAATGCGACGTTGGACAAGCGACCGCCCGCCTTAAGGAAGGCAAGATCGGTAGGAACAAAGCCCAGCAGCACGCGGTCCATGACGGAGTTCGCGAAGGCGAAGATCTCGTCGACGGTGGCATCGGGGTGAGCCTCGATGTATTTGGCGGTCTCGACGACAACAAGCGACTGGCCCACCGAGACAAAACGCGTGTCCATGGAGTAGACGTAGTCGCGACCCTTGGCGGCGATCTTCGATGATTGATGCGAGCAGGTCGTGGCCTCGGAATATGCAAGATGCAGAATGGTCGCGTCGGGTTGCTCGGCATGGATGCGGTCGTACACATGCGCAAAATCTGCCGGCGCACAGCCGCTGGTCTTGGGCATCACGCCAAACTCGTTGCAGCGCGAATAAATCTCGAGCGGATCGATCGAGCCGTCCTCGACGGTCTCGTCACCAATCGTGACATGCATAGGCACGCGCACGATGCCGTAGCGCTCGCAGAGCTCTGGCGTCACATCCGAACCAGATTCAACCACGATTATGTACTTGCCCATTATTATCACGACCCATCTCGACGTTGGCTTTTTAATATGTGACACACGCCCGCCGTCCTGCTACAGAACGACCCCCAAGCGCCAAAGAGACGCCGCCCTTTGCACATAACAAAGGACAGCGTCTCCCTGGAAAACTCCGTGCTTATCTGAGATTCTACACGGTTTATTAAGGAGTGTTACTTATTCCGCAAACGGTCACTATATGCGGTAAGCGGTAGTTGGCCGCGACAACTGCGACACATTCCGTCCAGCAAATCCAATCGTGCTCCACACACGGTTAATGCACGAGGCGGTAGAAATTCATCGATGCCGCACCCTCGGCGTGCAGCTCCATCGCCGGAACCGCCGGCGAATAGGTACGGCTCGTAAGTGCCGCCTCGCCACCGTTGGCAAAAATCTCGACCATCGTAGTGTCCGAAAGCACGCGCAGGTCGCGAAGCTCGCTGAGCTCGATCGACCTCTGGTCGCGCCCATAGCCTTCGTCACCCATGTCGAGGGTAAGCATCCCGTCCGCATAACGCACAAAGACACCCTTGCGGATTTCGAGCTCGGCCATCTTGGCGCCCTCACAGGAAACCACAAGATCAAACAGGCGGCCCGGCTCCTCAACGGTTTCACCGCCTGTCGCGCGAACGCAGTCACCGCGCATCCTCTCAATCTCGTGCGCCGGCTGCTGGCAGAGCTTACCATCGCGTATGCTCAGCTCTCTCGGCACCGTCAACGCGCACTGCCATCCGCGCGCCACCGTCGGGTTTTCTGCCGTCGCGTCGGGGCAACCCGACCATCCGATCATCAAACGCCGGCCTGCAGCATCCTCAAAGGACTGCGGAGCATAGAAATCAAAACCGGCATCGACCATCGGGGGCATGCCCTGCCTGACGATTTTAAAGCTCGGCGCCTCCCAATCGGCCTCGATGGGGAACCACACGCACTGATGCGGATTGCGGTAACGCCAACCATCGGCAGGCACACCCTGCGGACAGCAAACGAGAATAAGCTCGCCATCGAGCTCAAACAGATCGGGGCACTCCCACATAAAGCCAAACTTCTCGCCCAACTCAATGCGCGTCGCATAGCTCCAGTCCTCAAGATTGCGCGAGGTATAGACAAGCACGCAGCCACGGTCGTCTTTCGTACGAGCGCCCAGAACCATGTAGTAGATACCATCGTGCTCAAGGATCTTGGGGTCGCGCACGTGCGTACCGATATCGTCGGGGTAATCGACCGGTCCAACAGCTATGCACTTCTCGCCCAATTCGTCGGGATTCTCGGCAACCATATGAATCTGGTTTTGCTCACGGCCCGTCAACACGTAGTCGTAATCATCGCGGTCAAAATGCTTAACGTTGCCGGTATAGAAGTAGTGAATCTTGCCATCACGTACAAAGGCAGAACCAGAATACGCTCCACTCGAATCCAAATCGGAATCGGGGAACAGCACGGGGCCGTGATTCTCGTACGTCACAAAATCCTTTGTCGTCAGATGGTTCCAAAGCACTGGACCGCCATGCGCAGCATCGAACGGATCGTATTGATGATAGATGTGATACGTATCACCAATCTGAACCAAACCATTGGGGTCGTTGAGCCAGCCAAGCTCAGGCTCCACATGGAACAAAAGCCTATCGGGGTCGGACGCGATGCGAGCCGCCGTCTCATCCTGTCCGGCACGCCACTGCTCATAGTCCGCACGCATCACCTTGTTTTTTTGATTAAACATCGCCATTGACCTTCTCGTCTATAGGAAAGGACGCTCGACTCACACGAGCCGAACGCCCTTCCCCAAATGGACTTATCCGCACATTACGCTGAACGGCTCAACTAGAAGCTAACGTCGAAGCCAGCGCCAGCGCCCTCTTCATCGGTGGTCGGCACGCCCTTTGCCTTGTTGTAGGCAAAGATCAAGACGATCGGCACGATGAAGGCGATGAGATTGCCAGCCACATACCACACGAGAGTCTCGGGTGTGACGATGAGCAGGCCAAGCACACCGGTCAGACCCTGACCGATGGCGCGCACCTCAAAGAGCTTCACGAAGGCACCGCCGCAGCCTGCACCGATGCATGCGCAGATGAACGGGATGATCGAGTAGCGCATGTTTGCAGCGAAGATAGCGGGCTCGGAGATTCCGACCAGCGTCGGGATAAAGGACGACATGCAGATGTTGCGCTCTTTGGAATGCTTCTTGTGAATGAGGTACATGCCGATGGCGCCGCCACCCTGGGCGATGATGGAAACCGACCAGATGGCCTGGATGTAGTTGAAGCCAGTCGTGGCAACGAGGTTTGCCTCGATACCCTGGATGAACTGATGCGTACCGGTAACGACAAGCGGCTGCAGGAACGCGGCGAAGACAAAGGCACCAAAGACGCCCATCCTGTTGTACAGGATATCGATTACGCCGGCGAGGACGTCGCCGATCAGGTTGCCGAGCGGGCCGAACACGGTGAACAGGGCGACGTTAGCAAGAATCAGGGTAACGGTCGGGACAAAGACGAACGAGACGACCTCGGGGATGTACTTCTGGGCAATCTTCTCGACCTTGGCCATAAACCAGGCAGTCAGGATTGCAGGGAACACGCCGCCCTGGAAAGCAACCATGGGAATGGAGAGCGGACCGAAGTTCCAGTACTCAGCACCCGTCGGGTCCATAACGAACGTGTTACGGTTCATAAGGCTCGGGTGAACCATGACGATACCGACGAGGATGCCCAGGATCGGGTTACCGCCAAAACGCTTGACCGCGCTGTACATAACCAGGACAGGCAGGTAGTCAAACGTGGTGGCGATAATGGCAAAGAAGCTTGCGAGGTTCTTGAGGAACTCGCTGTGGTCGGCAAGGCTGCCCTCCATGCCAAAGAGGCCGTTGGCAACGATCAGCGACTTAAGGCCGATGATGATAGCAGCGCCGACGAAAGCGGGAATGATGGGGATAAAGATGTCCGAGAATACCTTGAGGACCGAGAAGAACTTGCCCTTCTTGTCCGCCTCGGCGCCCTTGACCTCGGAAGCGCTGATCTCCTTAACGCCCGTCAGAGCCATAAACTCATCGTAGACCTTGTTGACGGTACCGGTACCGAAGATGATCATGAGCTGGCCGCTGTTGTACAGCACGCCCTTGACGCCATCGATGTTCTCGAGCTCGGCCTTGTTGTACTTGCTCGTATCCTTGAGCACCAGACGCAGACGCGTAACGCAATGCGTGGCGCCCTCGATGTTCTCCAGACCGCCGACGTTATCGACGACTTGCTGAGACACTACTTTGTAGTCCATGTTCCTCTCCATTCCTTTACGAAATCATAAGACGTTTTGATGCCATTACAGAGACGCGATCGTTGCATTTGCGCACTTAAGCGTACCGTCGGTGACCGTCAGCGCCACACCCTGGCCCTGCTTATTGCAGAATCGAGCGTTAAGCGCAACATCATCGACAAAGATGGTCGCGATATCGTCGTCAACGACCAGGCGCACATGATGAGTGCCCTCGCCCTTAAAGAACAACGGACGCTCGAGGCCCATGTTGTTGACCTGGAACCACGGATACTGGGGGGCCGCCGTAAACTCGAGCTTGCCCTCACGCAGGTTGGCGCGGAACTCATAGGCAAGACCGGACTCGGCGTCCTCGGCAAGCTTCACCGAGAAGCCGGCAGCGTCACCGGCGAGCTCGATGTCGGCGTCGAGCATATAGGTGGAACCGGCATCCGCGGCGAGCACCTGCTCGACCTTGCCCGACTCGCAGGAGAGCTCAAAGGCCTCGACTGCCTTAGCCTCGCCAAAGGCGCCAAGCATGCTGTCAGGAAGCTTGGTGCCGAGCGTTCCGTCGGCACGCTGAACGATCTCGAGGGGCATAAAGGTGCCACCCCACAGGTAAGAGCTGGGGTCGCCGCCCTCGTCACGCGTAGGAACCCAACCAAAGAGAACGCGGCGCTCGCCGTCAAATGCGGTACGCGCGGCATAGTACGCGCGGCCATCGAAGGAATCGTCCGCAGGAGTGATCCAAGGACCGTTGATAGAGCGAGACATGCGATAACGGGTCTTGTTGCCATCACTGTACTCGGAGAACACCAGATACCACCAGTCGCCCATCTTAAAGAGATCAGGCATCTCGAACATGGTGTACAGGCCCGGATTCCACCAGTCGCCTTGGAACTCCCAGGTATCCAGGTCCTTGGAGGTGAACTTGACCAGACGACCGGTCATCAGACGCTTGTCCTCGCCCACACGCGTGCCGAGGATGAGCATGTACTCTTCGTTCTCCTCATCCCACAGCACAAAGGGATCGCGCCAGTTGCGGTCATCGTAACCCTCCTGGGGCGGAAGCAGCGTCTCGGCGATGTTCTTCTCCCACTTGACGGCGTCGTCACTCGTTGCGTGAAGAAGAACCTGCTTCATCAAGCGTGCCTTGACCTTATCGCGATTGCAACCAGTGTAGAGCGCATGGTACTTGTCGCCCACCTTAAACACCGTGCCGGCATAAACATACTGGTCGACTTCCTCGTCGCCGCCACGCTCAAGGCTCTCGCCAAAGTCTTTGTAATTGACGAAGTCCTTGGTTGTCGCGAGTGCCCAGCCAAACGGCTCTCCGAAAGGTCCGGGGTTTCGCGTGTCACGCTGATGATAGAGATAGAACGTGCCGTCCTCGCCGTACGGCATGATGTCGCCTACCCAAATTCCCTCAGGCTGGTAATACACCTTGTGCATCCGAGACTTCCTTTCTCACGAGATACTAACTCGGTACAACTGCAAGATATGTCAATCGTTTTCATATGTCAAACGTTTTCACACCAATACGTCTTTTCGCAGTTCCAGTCGTCGGCAAACGGTTGACATATGCCGGCGAACGGTCATCAGAGGTGTTTGAGGAATTCTTTTGGCACGGGATGAACTACGCGGTTTTACCCTCAATGAGTTCAACGGGGAGCTTGATATTCGATTCGGGCTTTTCGCCGTTAATAAGAGCAATGATGGATTGCGCCGCGAGCTCTCCGATGCGATCGATATCTTGGCGTACGGTTGTTAAGTCAGGCATAAACGTCATAGTGCGGCGGGCACCATCCGCGCCCACGACCTTAATATCGCCCGGAGCGCTCAAGCCGCGCTGCTTCATCACGTTAAGACAGATAGCCGCCATCGTGTCGTCTCCCGCAAAGATGCCGTCAATATCGGGGTTCTCATCGAGGATCTTCGCAACGACCGCGCTCTTTTCGTCGTCGGGCTTAACGAACTCAACCTCACGGACAAGCGCGGGCAAACCGGCCTGCTCAACAACATCGAGGTAGGCATCAGTACGCTTATTGGCAGGCATGCGCATGCGGCTATTGCTGCGCAGGCACAGGATGCGTGAACATCCGTCATCGATCAGGCGACGCGTGGCAAGTTCGCCGATGCTATAGCTGTCGCTCGCAATCTGAACAGAGGCTTCGCCAAGGTCGCAGTCGATACCAACCAGACTCAAGCCCATCTCGGCATACGCTTCGGCACCGATATTAAGCGAGTTGACGATGACGCCATCAACCATATTGCGTCGAAGCATGTCGATATAAGAGCGCTCAAGCTCGGGTCGATTGGCGCTATTGCACAGCAGCATCTTAAAACCGTTTTCGGCCAGGGTATGCTCAATGACTTGAACCACTTGGGCATGAAACGGACTGCTGACATAGGGGACGATCATACCGATAAGATTCAGGCGACCGTTGAGCATGGCACGGGCGATATCGTTGGGCGTATAGTTGATGCGCTTCATCGCGGCATGGACCTTATCGCGGGTCTCTTGGCTAATATAGCCGCGATTATTAAGCACGCGAGATACCGTAGTAGGCGAAACCCCCGCCACCGCTGCAACTTCCTTGATGCCAGGCTTAGCCGTATCCTTAGAACGAGCACTCTCGCGAGCCATAGCACCCTCCCCCATCAACATGTCATACGTTTACATACGAACAAAGCATACCCCAACAACAGCGGGAAGACGGTAACAGCACAAGTAAGTAAACGACTCATCCAAATAATTAGGAGAGTTCCGCCTAAAGGGTGACTCCAAAGGACCCCACATGGCCGGTTTTGGGTTATTTTCCAAAACATCCCGCAGGACGCAAAGAGGCTCCGCCGCGCAACGCGCGCAGCGGAGCCTCTTTGCATGTCCGAGGACGTTTTGGGAAATAACCCAAAACCGGCCCCAGTAATCCTACAGGAGTTGAACCCTTTAGAACTTGTCGTGGAAGGTACGCGCAATGACCTCGTCCTGCTGCTCCTTGGTGAGCGTGTGGAAGTTCACGGCATAGCCGGAAACGCGGATGGTCAGCTGCGGGTACTTCTCGGGGTGAGCCTGAGCGTCGAGCAGCGTCTCACGGTTGAAGACGTTGATGTTCAGGTGGTGGCCACCCTTCTCAGCGTAAGCGTCGAGCATGTGGACCAGGTTATCGGCCTGAGTCTCGGAAACTTCAGAAACCTTCATAATGTGTCTCCTTCGATTAATAGGCGCCGGCCGAAACCGGCGCGCTAATCAGTAATCGTTATTGTTAGTATAGCACTAACAATAGTTACTCGCCCAGCTGATCAAGGTCGATATCGCCAAAGAACACCTGGTCCTCCTTGCCGAGCGCACTCGGGATGATGGAGAAGGTGTTGGAGATGCCGTCCTGAGCATCGCGGAACGGGAGCTTGGAAACCGAAGACAGCGAAGCGATGGCGCCGTGGCTATCGCGCTTGTGCATGGGGTTAGCACCCGGGGCGAACGGCTGGCCAGCCTTGCGGCCGTCGGGCGTGGAGCCGGTCTTCTTACCGTACACGACGTTGGAGGTAATGGTCAGAACCGAGGTCGTGGGCACGGAGTTGCGGTAGGTGTCGTTCATGCGGATGTACTCCATGAACTGGTGCACAACGTCGTGAGCGATCTGGTCGACGCGGTCGTCGTCGTTACCGTACTTGGGGAAATCGCCCTCGGTCTCGAAGTCGACGATGATGCCGTTCTCGTCACGGACGGGGTGGACCTTGGCGTACTTGATGGCGGACAGGGAGTCAGCCACGACGGAAAGGCCAGCGATGCCCGTAGCGAACCAGCGGTGCACGTGCTTGTCGTGCAGAGCCATCTGGATGCGCTCGTAGCAATACTTGTCGTGCATGTAGTGAATGATGTTCAGCGAGTTGACGTACACGCCAGCGAGCCACTTCATCATGTCGTTGTACTTGGCCACAACGTCGTCGTAATCGAGCGTATCGCCCTCGACGGCGCGGTACTTGGGGCCGACCTGCTTCTTGGAGACCTCGTCAACACCGCCGTTGAGTGCATACAGCAGGCACTTAGCCAGGTTGGCGCGAGCGCCGAAGAACTGCATCTCCTTGCCAATGCGCATGGAGGACACGCAGCAGGCGATGCCGTAGTCGTCGCCGTGGTAAACGCGCATGAGGTCGTCGTTCTCGTACTGGATCGAGGAGCTGGCGACAGAAGTCTTGGCGCAGAACTTCTTGAAGTTCTCGGGCAGACGGGTCGACCACAGAACGGTCATGTTGGGCTCGGGGCTGGTGCCCATGTTCTCGAGCGTGTGCAGGTAGCGGTAGCTCATCTTGGTAACGAGCGTACGGCCGTCAACACCCATGCCGCCGATGGACTCGGTGACCCACTGCGGATCGCCGGTAAACAGGGCCTGGTACTCGGGGGTACGGGCAAACTTGACCATGCGGAGCTTCATGATGAAGTGATCCACGAACTCCTGGATCTGCTCCTCGGTGAAGGTACCGTTGGCAAGGTCGCGCTCAGCGTAGATGTCGATGAACGTAGAGGTACGGCCGATGGACATAGCGGCGCCGTTCTGCTCCTTGACGGCAGCGAGGTAGGCGAAGTACATCCACTGGATGGCCTCCTGCGTGTTGGTAGCAGGGTTGGAAATGTCGAAACCATAGGTCTCGGCCATCATCTTGAGCTCGCCGAGGGCGCGGATCTGCTCCTGCAGCTCCTCGCGATCGCGGATGTTGTCGGCGGTCATGACCGTCGGGGTGGAAGCCTTCTGGGCCTCCTTGTCCTTGATCAGGTAGTCGACGCCGTACAGGGCAACACGACGGTAGTCGCCGATGATGCGGCCGCGACCATAGCCATCGGGCAGACCGGTGATGATGTGAGCCGAGCGGCAAGCACGCATCTCGGGGGTGTAAACATCGAAGACGCCGGCGTTGTGGGTCTTGCGCTCGAAGGTGTAGCGCTCGACAACGTTCTCGTCGACCTTGTAGCCGTGCTGGCTGGCAGCCTGGCAAGCGATGCGGATACCACCGTTGACGTGCAAAGCGCGCTTGAGCGGCTTGTCGGTCTGGAGGCCGACGATGGTCTCCTTCTCGCGGTGGGCGTTATCGATGTAGCCAGCGGGATGGCTCACGATGCCCGTAACGGTCTTGGTGTCCATATCGAGGACACCGCCCTGCTCGCGCTCCTTGAGCAGCAGGTCGAGAACCTCGCCCCACAGCTCCTTGGTACGCTCGGTCGGGCCGGCGAGGAACGACTCGTCGCCCTCGTAGGGGGTGTAGTTCTTCTGGATGAAGTCTCGGACGTCAACCTCTCCCGTCCAGATGCCTTCCTTGAAGCCTTCCCATGCCTCCTGCATTGTGTAACCACGCTCCTAGTTACGTGTAATGCGGCGCTCTCTCACACCGCTGCTTATTGAATTCTTGAATGTTCGGCTTGCACTACCGGCTTCTTCCGTTCTTCACCACACGTTGGTGCAGAGAAGAACGTTTGTCCACCTTGGAACTACAACCCAAAACCCAAGATTTCACCCGTTTGAGAAGGATAACATAGCGACCCTCTCCATCTGGGCTGTTATATGTTTCTTTTTTTATATCATAAGGGCGTTTTTTACAAACCCGCAGGAAATGCGAGCGCGAACAACTACCGTTCACCGATTTGTATGTTATTTTTCCTTGCCTTTGTACGACGTTCGCTCTAGCTGTTATGCCAGCTTTAGCAGGGTAAAGTGTCCCAGAGACCCTACAGAAACTGCAGGGCGGCCACGGGATCCCCCGTGGCCGCCCTGTGGCGTAGCTAGTTTTTAGCTTTGATTGCCGTTTGGCATTAGGCGGCTGCGGAGGCCTTGTCGGTCGTTGCCTTGCTATCGCCGTTGCCCTGACCCTCAAAATGCTTGTAGCACCAGCTGGTGACCAGCGGGGTCAAAATAGCCGTCACGATTGCGCAGGCAGCAACCTGTGCCGTAGCCGTCGCGAGCACGGAGCCACCGTACATGGCCCCATTAACGCTTGCCATGGCAGCAGGCGTGGCCACATTGGCTCCGGCGCAGCTTGAAATGGCCGCACCTGCGACACCCGTACCGCCCGTGAGCTTATCGACCGCGATGACGGGAATTGCAAAGACCACCGAGCAGATCACGCCGAGCAGGATGCCGGGAAGACCGCCGTTGATAAGCTGGCCAAAAGTCATGGTCGAGCCCATGGCAAAGAAGACGAGCACGATGATGGCGGAAAGTGCCGGTGCCATCATCTTCTTAAAGCTGGGGAAGAGGTTGCCCAGAATAATGCCGACGACGATCGGCAGGATGGCGCCCACGAGCGACCAGCCGATCGGAGCCTGGCCGGCAGCGCCGAGCACGATCATCGTGACCGGAGGGCCGACAACGAGCGTGGTGATTGCGACAGCGCCACGCTCGGCCTCATTGCCCATGGTGCCCATCAGACCAGCGTACATAGCGTTGTTGGCGCCGGTGCAAGCCGCCAGCATCACCATGGCAGAGATGCCAAACAGGTTGTCGTTGAACACATAAAGGATAAGCAGCGACACGGCAACGACCACGATCTGCTTGACAGCGATGATGATGGCGCCGCGTGCAGCGGCAGCAGGAGCGCTCTTAAACGAAATCGTCGTACCGACGATGAGCAAAAAGGCGCCCACGAGCGGGCTTGCGCCCTGCTGGGTCATGCCAAGCGTAAAGCTGCCGAGCGTTTTGAACAGGTCGGGGAATAGCGTGTTGAGCAGGCAGCCCAGCAAAAGCGGCACCAAAATATTGGCACCCGGGATGGAGGACATCTTAAAGAACGGCTCCTTTGCCGCCGGCGCCTCCACCGCAGTCGATTCACTCATATATATCTCCTTTGGATGCATGCGAATCGTAGCCGCACGCGCCTATGTCAGAAAGAAGGCGACAACCCCGAGTCGCCAGGGTCGCCGCCAAACGATCACCGCGGGGTATTACCCGTCCAGGACGATGCCGCCGTCGCAGTCACCGATCTCGCCGTTAACGAAGCTGGCGAGGTCGGAGGCAAAGAAGAGCACCATCTGCGCAGGCTCGCTGGCCTGGGCGGCGCGGCCCAGAGGAATACCGTTGATGATGCGCTGAGAGTTCTCGTCAGAGAGAATCGAAGTCATATCGGTAAGGGTAAGTGACGGGCACACGGCGTTGCAGCGGACGCCAAACTTGCCGCCTTCCTTGGCGACTGCCTTGGTCAGGCCGTTGACACCGGCCTTAGAGCTCGCGTAGGCCGCGGTGCCGAGCAGGCCGCCACCGATCTTGCCAGCGACAGAGCTCACGTTGACGATAGTGCCGGCATGGGCCGCCTTAAAGTGCGGGTACACGGCGTTCATCATAGTGAAGGTACCGTTGAGGTTGATGTCGATGGTGCGACGCCACTCGGTGTCATCGATCTCGTCGAACTTCTTGGTGCTGATGACGCCAGCGCAGTTGATCAGGATGTTGGTTTGCGGCAGGTCCGTAAAAATCTGCTCGACGGTCTCGCGCGCCTTGGGTGCATCGGCGACATCGAGCTGATAGAACTTGTTGCCCTCGCCAAGCTCGGCCACCGCGGCCTCGCCCTTAGCAGCGTTCCTTGCGATGAGCGCGACGTGTCCGCCGCCCGCAACGATGCCCTTGGCGATCTCGAGGCCAATGCCCTGAGTGCCGCCGGTAACGATCGCGGTTTTGCCCGTGAAGTCAAATGCCATGACTCCAACCCCCTTGATTCAGGTGTCTCCTTGCGGGAAGTTGGAGCATCGCACGTGGCGATAAATGAGTCCCAGTCGTCATGGTGGTGACAACCCCTCGCCTAACCGCGTGCATGATAATTCTTTGAAACGCTACAATTATTGAATTATTTTAATTCTTTATACGCTCTATATATTGCCTAGCGGCCAAGTAGATTTTTGGGACATGCCTAGAAATCTACCGAATGGAATGCTTGGGCGGGGGTATCATCTTTCACCGAAAATAGTTTCTAGTGTTAGGGGTTTTCGGTGAAAGATACCGATTTCCATGAGCTTGGTCGTCAGCTCTTAACTGAGTTTGGCAGCATGCATCAGCGTATTTCGCGCTTTGCGGACAAAGCTCTCGGCGGCGAGATGGCCGTCATGCGCGCCCTCATGCGCGCCGGCGGCTCGCTCACGCCGAGCGAACTCGCAGATCGCGCCTGGGTCTCGAGCGCCCGTATCGCCAATATCCTGCGCGCCCTCGAGGCCAAGGGCTGGGTCGAGCGCGAGCACTCAAAGACCGACCGTCGTCGCGTACACGTCACGGTGACCGACAAGGGATTCCAGGTCATCGAAATCAAACGTCGGGAATTCGAGGACCGCACCGCGGCCTTCCTCGAGCAGCTTGGCGAAACAGATACCCAAGAGATGGTGCGCCTTCTAAGACGTGCCAACGAAATTATCGACCGCAATCAAGAAAGGAGAGATGCCGAGTGAGGATTCTCAAGCTCTTTAAAAAGCATATCCTGGCACTGCTCGCAGCTATCGTACTCATCGTAATCAGCTGCAACGCCGATCTGGCGCTACCTACGTATATGAGCGACATCGTCGACGTGGGTGTGCAGCAAGGCGGTATCGCCTCGCCCGTACCTGACACCATCCGTGCCGAATCGCTCGACGACCTCGAACTCTTTATGAGCACCAAGGACGCCAAGGCTGTGGAGGCCGTGTTTAGCAAGGCGGACAATAACGGCATTCGAACGTACAAGGGCACCGAGGAGGAGCGCGCCGACGGCGGCAAGATTGCCGACATCATGAGCCTGCCCGAGACTGTCGTCCTTTCGTTCAACCAGGGCATCGATGCCGACTCCATGGGCGACATGATGGGCTCGTCCAGCGAGAAAGACAACAACGCCGCCCAGACCATGCCCACCCCCGAGCAGATGGCGGCAATGACGCCCGAGCAGCTCGCCGAGATGCAGCAGAAGGCCGCAGCGGCGCAGAATATGCAAAAGCAGATTGATGCCGACGGCGGTAAGATCACCATGAAGGGTCTGCGTCTAGGCGTTGAAGGCGGCCTAATCGACCAGGACAAGCTCGTCGAGGGCGCCAACGATATGGCAGACAAAATGGGCTCCATGTCGGGCTCCATCGTGACCCAACGTGCCGTGAGCTATGTGCAGGACGAGTACAAGGCGCAGGGCATCGACCCCGCCGACGTGCAGAACGCCTACCTGGGCCGCATGGCGACCACGATGTTTGGTCTGTGCCTGATCTCGCTGGTCGCCACCATCCTGACCGGTGCCGTGGCTTCGCGCACCGCCTGCTCCATCGCCCGCGACCTGCGCCGCGAGACCTTCAACAAGGTTATGCACTTCTCGCCGGCCGAGGTGGGCAAGTTTAGCCAGGCCTCGCTCATCACCCGCTGCACCAACGACATTCAGCAGATCCAGATGGCCGCAACCCTGTTTATCCGCATGTGTCTGATGGCCCCCGTCATGGGCATCGTCGCCGTCATGCGCGTCCTGGCCAACCATACCGGCCTAGAGTGGACCATCGCCGTGGCCATCATCGCGGTCTCGGCCGTCGTCGGCGTGCTTATGGGCCTCACCATGCCCAAGTTCAAAAAGATGCAGAGCTTTGTGGACCGTGTGAACCTTACCGCCCGTGAGCTGCTCGACGGCCTTATGCCCATCCGCTCGTTCAACCGCGAGGAGCATGAGCTCGAGCGTTTTGACAAGGCTTCGCTCGACCTGATGACCACGCAGCTCTACACCAACCGAGCCATGAGCTTTATGATGCCGCTCATGATGCTCGTCATGAACTGCATCACCGTGCTTATCGTCTGGTTTGGCGCGCAGGGCGTGTCCGAGGGCGTGATGCAGGTCGGCAACATGATGGCGTTCATCTCCTACACCATGCAGATCGTCATGGCGTTTATGATCCTCACCATGGTTTCGGTCATCCTGCCCCGCGCCGAGGTCGCAGCCGAGCGCGTGGAAGAGGTCATCACCTGCCCCACGAGCATCAACGACCCCGTCTCGCCCAAACTGCCCGCTGCCAGCGCGCCGCGCGGCGAGCTCACCTTCCGTGACGTGAGCTTCCAGTATCCCGATGCCCGCGCCGACGTCATTAGCGGCGTAAACTTCACCACGCACGCCGGCCAGATGCTCGGCATCATTGGTTCCACGGGCTCGGGCAAGTCCACACTCGTGCAGCTGATTCCGCGCCTGTACGACGTCACGGGCGGCAGCATTTCGCTCGACGGCATCGATGTGCGCGACATGACCCTTTCCGAGCTGCGCCGCCGCATCGGTTATATTCCGCAGCAGGGTCGTCTGTTCTCGGGTACCGTCGAGAGCAACCTCAAGTTTGCCGGCGACATGGTGAGTGACGAGGATATGCGCCAGGCAGCACGCGTCGCCCAGGCGGAGGACTTTATCGCCGAGCGCGAGGACGGGTACGACTCCCCCATTAGCCAGGGCGGCTCCAATGTTTCGGGCGGTCAGCGCCAGCGTCTGGCCATCGCCCGCGCGTTGGCCAAAAAGCCCGAGGTCGTGGTGTTCGATGACTCGTTTAGTGCCCTCGACTACAAGACCGACGCGCGCCTACGCGAAGAGCTGGCCAAAAACGTTACCGACGCCGCGCTCGTGGTCGTGGCCCAGCGCATCGCGACCATCATGCACGCCGACCAGATCATCGTGCTCGACGACGGCCACGTAGTGGGCACCGGCACGCACGAGGAGCTGCTGCGCAGCTGCCCGGCGTACCTGGAGATCGCACAGTCGCAGCTTTCCGCCGAGGAGCTGGGGCTTACCCAAGAAGAAATTGCAACCGTTACGGAAGGAGGCGAGCGCTAATGGCAGACGAGACCAAGACTCAGATTCCCAAGCCCACCCGCCAGCGCGGTCCCATGGGCCGCATGGGCGGCATGCGTCGCGGCGAAAAGGCCAAGGACTTTAAGGGCACCATGAGGCAGCTGCTCGGCTATATCGGCCAGCACAAGATTGCCGTGTTTGCCGCCGTCGCCTTTGCCGTGTGCTCGGTCATCTTTAACATTGTGGGACCCAAGGTGCTCGGCCAGGTTACGACCAAGCTGTTCGAAGGCCTGGTCGCCAAGGTCAACGGCACCGGCGACGTTGACTTTGACTGGATCGCCAAGACGCTCGGCTTTTTGCTCTGCCTGTATCTGGCGAGCTCTGTCTGCAGCCTCATCCAGGGCTGGCTCATGACCGGCGTCACGCAAAAGATTTGCTACCGCATGCGCAAGGAGATCGCCGCCAAGATCGCTGTCGTTCCAATGAGTTACTTCAACGGCCACAGCAAGGGCGACGTGCTCAGCCGCATCACCAACGATGTCGACACGCTGGGTCAGTCGCTCAACCAGAGCGTGACGCAGCTCATCACGTCGGTGACACAGATTATCGGCGTGCTCGTCATGATGCTTTCGATCAGCCTGCCGCTTACCGGCGTCACCGTGCTCACGCTGCCGGCCGCCGCGATTATCTTGACCGTAATGATTCACTTCTCGCAGCCGTACTTCCGCGAGCAACAGCAGGTTCTGGGCGCCGTCAACGGCATTATCGAAGAGGACTTTGCCGGCCAGAACGTCATTCAGGTGTTCGACCGCGCCGAGGCTTCGATCGAGGAGTTCGACCGTCAAAACGACCGCCTCTTTATTAGTGGCTGGCGCTCGCAGTTCCTGTCGGGCCTGATGATGCCGCTTATGAGCTTGGTGGGCAACATGGGCTACGTGGGCGTCGTCGTGGTGGGCGCGCAGCTCGCGCTGACCGGCAATGCCACGCCCGGCGACATCCAGAGCTTTATCCAGTACGTGCGCAACTTTACGCAGCCGGTGCAGCAGCTGGGCAACGTGAGCAACACGATGCAGTCGATGGCCGCCGCCACCGAGCGTGTGTTTGAGTTCCTGGCCGCGCCCGAGGAGGAGCAGAAGGCCGACGCGCAGATTCCCGAGAAGCGCCCCGGCCACGTGGAGTTCGACCATGTCAAGTTTGGCTACACGCCCGACAAGACCATCATCCACGACTTTAGCTGCGAGGCGCAGCCCGGCCAGACCATCGCCATCGTCGGCCCCACCGGCGCCGGCAAGACCACGCTCATTAAGCTGCTGCAGCGCTTCTACGACGTGGACGGCGGCTCGCTGCGTGTCGAGGGCGTCGATGTGCGCGACTGGGACCGCGCGGCACTGCGCGGCGAGTTTGCCATGGTGTTGCAGGATACCTGGCTGTTTAACGGCACGATCCGCGAGAACATCCGCTACGGACGCCCCGACGCGAGCGATGCTGAGGTCGAAGCCGCCGCACGCGCCGCACGCTGCGACCACTTTATCCATACGCTCGCCGGCGGCTACGACTTTATGATTAACGAGGAGGGCACTAACCTGTCGCAGGGTCAGCGCCAGCTCGTGACCATCGCTCGTGCCATTTTGGCCGACCGCCCGGCGCTGATTCTAGACGAGGCGACCTCCAACGTCGACACCCGCACCGAGGAGCTTATTCAGCGTGCCATGGATGCGCTGATGCAGGGCCGTACCAGCTTTGTCATCGCGCACCGCCTGTCCACGATCCGCAACGCCGACGTGATCTTGGTAATTCGCGACGGCGACATCGTCGAGAAGGGCACGCACGACGAGCTGCTCGCCCAAGGCGGCTTCTACGCCGACCTGTACAACTCGCAGTTCGACGAAGCAGCATAAATTCGGCCGCAGGAAACGGATGACGCCCGAGAACGGGGACGCAGGACAACCTGCGCGGTAGCGCGCAGAGATGTGGTGTAAGAGGCGGGGCATGCCCCGCCTCTTCCCTTTCTTGAAAGGGAGGGGGCACCGCCTAGAATTCGTCGTTGGAGTAATGAAGGTGACGAATGGAAGGAAAGGCGATGCCCCAAGAAGAGAGTGTACTGCGCCTCGGCCGCGACGAGGCCCTCGAGGCGGCGAGGCTTTGGCAGGAGTGCGGCGACGCGCGCGAGTTCGCGTGCAGGGTGCTGGGCAGCGTGATGAACGCACTGATGGACTCCGAGGCCCAGCAGATGTGCGGCGCGGGCCGCAACGAGCGCAGCGACGGCAGGGAGAACAGCCGCAACGGCTACCGCCCCAGGTCGCTCAAGACCGCCGTGGGCGACGTGGAGCTCGAGATACCCAAGCTCAGGCACGGCACCTACTACCCCGAGGGCATGCTCGCGCGATGGTCGCGCGTCGACACCTCGGTGGCCGCCATCGTGCAGGAGATGTACGTGTGCGGCGTGTCCACCCGCAAGGTCGAGCGCGTGGCGTCCAGGCTGGGCATATCCTCGCTGTCGAGCTCGGAGGTCTCGAGCCTCTGCTCCGACCTCGACGCCGAGGTGGCGGAGTTCCGCCGCCGCGACCTGTCGGGCACGCCGTGCTGCTACCTGTGGCTCGACGCCACCTACATGAGCTGCAGGGTCGGCTCGTCGGTCGTCTCGCAGGGCGTCGTGACCGCGATCGGGCTGGGCGCCGACGGGCGCAAGCACTTCCTGGGCTGCGACGTGGTCGACACCGAGAGCGAGGACTCCTGGGCGGCATTCCTCGGCGGGCTGCGCGAGCGCGGGCTGGCCGGCGTCCGCCTCGTGGTCTCCGACAGCCACGCCGGGCTCGTGGCCGCCGTCTCGCGCCTGTTCCAGGGCTGCGCCTGGCAGCGCTGCGTGACGCACCTGCAGCGCAACCTCCAGAGCGCCTGCTCGGGCAGGCCCGAGGACTCCAAGGCGGCCGTCAGGGACCTCGTGCACGCCGCGGTCTACCAGGACGACCCCGACCTCGCGCGCTGCGTGTGGGCCGAGGCGGCGCCCTGGGTGGCGTCGGTGTCCGCCAGGGCCGGCGAGGTCTTCGAGCGGGCCGAGGACTCCGCGCTGGCGTTCACGGCCTTCCCCAGGGCGCACTGGGCCAAGCTCCGCACCAACAACGTCCAGGAGCGCGCCAACCGCGAGATCAAGCGCCGCTACAGGGTCGTGCAGTCCTTCCCCTCGAGGGAGTCGATGCTGCGCCTGACGTGCGCGAGCCTCATGGAGACCGAGGGGCAGTGGTCCCAGCAGCGCGTGTTCTCCGAGGCCTCGGCCGCCGAGGGCTTCGCCGAGCCCGCGGACAGGCCGGCCCCGACAGAGGGGAGGCGCCGCGCGCTCGGGCGGCGCGCCAGGGAGATAGTGGACGAGATAGTCGAGAGGCGCGGTCTCAAGAAGGAGTAACATCGGGACTTGCAGCGACGGACCTCAGGACGCTCTTACACCACGTCTGCGCGCGCCACCACCTGCGCCCCCGTTTTTTCGTCCACGGCACCCGAATTAGCTCTCTTGGGGCCCGATTGACAGCCCCTTCCGGACCCTGTGGCCAAAATAGGTCAAATATGAGTACTGTTACATTTTTAGTAGCAGCCAAAACCGCCTCAAATGACCTCTTTGCGGCTTCTATACGCCTTCAAATTAATCAAAACGCCCGTTAGCATGCTTCTGTGTGCCAACGTTAATGAACATATTTGCTGTTGTGCCTATTATCTTGTAAGCTCGATATGAGACTACGCCAGCAACAGTACTCATATTTGCCATTTTTTGCCCACGGGGTATGCCGCAGAAGATCCAACTTGCTCCAGCGTGCCGTACGCCGACCCCCCCTTCCGGCGAGTGCCGACATTTTCCCAGATAAAACCTGCCAAAATAAACCTGTCCCTTTTTGGTAGGTTTCGGGGTAACAAGGGCTTGCACTTTAGCGTGCGACAGCGGATAATGCCGAGCATTCGACAATACGCTTATTGCTCTTTCTATAGATTGAGGAGACCCCTATGGCCATGGAATTCAAACGCAGGCTGCCGATCCCCATGGAGATCCGCGAGGAAATGCCGCTTTCTGCCGAGCTTACCGCCAAAAAGCAGGCATTTGACGCCGAGGTCGCCAAAGTCTTTACCGGCGAGGACGCACGCAAGGTGCTCATCATCGGCCCGTGCTCTGCCGACCGCGAGGATTCAGTGCTTGAGTACATGAACCGACTGGCCAAGACCGCCGAGGAGGTCAAGGACAAGCTCATCATCATTCCGCGCGTCTACACCAATAAGCCGCGCACCAAGGGCACCGGCTACAAGGGTCTTCTGCACAACCCCAACCCCGAGGCTCCCGACGACCTGCTCGAGGGCGTCAAGGCCATCCGCCATATGCACCTGCGCGTTATTGAGGAAACGGGCTTCTTCACCGCCGACGAGATGCTCTATCCGTCAAACTATCAGTACCTCGTTGACCTGCTGAGCTATGTTGCCGTGGGCGCACGCTCGGTCGAGAACCAGGAGCATCGCCTGGTGTCGAGCGGCATTTCGGTACCCGTCGGCATGAAGAATCCTACTGCCGGCTCTACCACCGTTATGCTCAACTCCATTTACGCCGCGCAGGCGCACCAGAGCTTCATCTTCCGCAATTGGGAGGTCGAGTGCGACGGCAATCCGCTCGCGCACGCCGTTATGCGTGGCTACATCGGTCTCGATGGGCGCACCTACCCCAACTACCACTACGAGCACCTGGAGCGCCTGGCCGAGCGCTATACCGAGCATGCCGGCTATGCCAATCCGGCAGCGATCATCGACTGCAACCATGACAACTCGGGCAAGCGCCCGCTGGAGCAGTATCGCATTTGCAAGGAGGTGCTCGACAGCTGCCGCCGCAACGAGTCCATCTCCAAGCTGGTCAAGGGCTTTATGATCGAGTCCTACCTGGAGGACGGCAACCAGCCGGTCGACGGCGGCGTCTTTGGCAAGTCGATCACCGACCCGTGCCTGGGCTGGGAAAAGACCGACTACCTCATCCACGAGATCGCAGAACGTATTTAGTTACGCGGTTTTACCAAACCGCGTAACGGCTCGACGCTGCAAACCCGCCAGAACGGCAATCTGCCTTTCAGCTTCGACGGCATGACCAAAAGGTCAATGCCGCCTCGCTTCAAGGCACCTTGCTCGCTCTGGCGGGTTTTCGCTGACGTTTTTCGACCTGCATCGTTGCCAGGGTTGGTACCAATGACTAATGCGGTAACTAGCTACGTCGGTCCGCTTGACCGGCTGGGTTTCTGAGGTGCGGCAGATTCCCGCGAAAGAGGAGGGCATAGACCTTAAGGGTCATGCCCGACGATTGAAGGGCAAGGTGCCGTGCCTCGGGAAGACAGACAGTTACGCCGAGGGCTCCTGCTGCGTAATGCAGTGGATATTGCCGCCGCCAAAGACAACCTGCTCGGACTGAACGCCGACGCACTTGTAGACGCCCTCGCCCCAGACCTCGTCGTAGATCTTCTGGAGCGTGTCAACGGCAAGCTGATCGTTCTCGTCGCCGTACTGCGGGACGATAACGCCGTGGTTGGTGACCAGGTAGTTCATGTAGGAGGCGATCAGCGGCTCGTTGGCAACGCGCGGCTCGGCGTTCTCGTCGGCGTCGATGGTGTCGCAGGAAGCCTGGTCCATGAACAGCGGGTTCACAGGCATACAGAGCTTGTAGACCTTCATCTTGCGGCCCTTGGCGTCAACGGCGTTGGAAAGGGTCTCGTAGACAGCATGGCATTGCTCGTAGAACGGATACTCGGGATCGTCGGTCCAGATGCAGGCCATGACGCCCGGAGCGATGAACGTAGCGACATCATCGATGTGGCCGTTGGTCTCCTCGGGGTCGATGCCCTCCTTGACCCAGATGACCTTCTCGACACCCAGGTAATCCTTGAGGTGCTCGTCCATATAGGCGCGAAGTTCCTCGCTCCAGGGCTCAAACTTCTTGTGGAACTTGGGCCAGATGGACTCGGGATCCTCTTCCTCCTCCAGAACCGCAGAGCAGGTGCGGCCCGGGGAAAGCAGGCACTGGTCGGTCACGACCACGGTGCCTTCGCCGTCGACGGTGATGGAGCCGCCCTCGAGGATCATGTCATCGGGACGATAGCGACGGCAGCCGGAAAGCTCAGCCATCTTAAGGGCAATCTGCTCGTCCTTGTCCCACGGGAAATAGAGGCCGTCGACGAGGCCGCCGTAGGCGTTGAAGTGCCAGTGGTTGGCGCGCTTATCGCCCTTGCCATTGATAACAAAAGTGGCAGCGGTGTCGCGGAACCAAGCGTCGTCGGTGGTCATCTCGATAACGGTGACGTTCTCGTCTTCCTCAAAGGCGGCCTTGCAGTTGGCGTAGTCGGCCTGGTTGGCGCACATGGTGACCGGGGTGAACTCGGCGATGGCGCGAGCGATGGCGGCATACTGCTTCTGAGCCGGTTTGGCGCCGTGGGCCCAGGTGTCGGTGCGGTGGGGCCAACCCATCCACACGCGATCCTGCGGAGCGAACTCAGCGGGCATAAAGAAGCCGTCGGCCTTAGGAGTGGACTCGGACTCGGTGATCGTACGCATAAGATTTCCTCCAAATCGAACGATCGCTTGCTGCGGACGGGTTACCCGCAGCCTAAAACCAAGAGATGGTAGGCGCCCGTTCCCCGGCAAAGGTCGGGGCGCCTGGCACCGGTTTTCACGGATGTCGCACCGGCAAGCGACGACGTAACCCGGTGCACGGAGACAAAACGCACGAAGGATACGGAAGAGAGATTGGGGCGGGCGGTGGTTACCGGAGCAATAGCTCACACCAACCTCAGAGAAAGGTTAGCAAACCTGTTGCTTGGGCACGCCTCCGAAGAGGCTAGAGTGTCCCGAGTCGGGAGTGACAAGCCAGACGAAGCGTACGTTGGTACGCGAGGAAGGTTGGAGCCCCGAATCCGGGTGCTCTAGTCCTCCTCGGACTCCTCAGCGAGGCGCTGAGCAGCCAGCTCGGGAGTGAGACCCTTGTACTCGGTCTCGCGGCCCTTAGCACTGACGACGCGGACAACCTCGCCAATAAGCAAGAGCACGATGAAGATGACGATCATCGGGACCTTATCGCCAATCTCATCGACAGAGAACGGAATCAGCGTTGCAACGATAGCCAGAATCAGCTCGATGCAGGGAATAGCCAGCATGACCTTCATCATGGCGCCCTTAAACGGGAACGTAAAGATACGCTCACGGTTGGGGTCGTTCTTACGAAGGTTGAGGAATGCAGGGAACATCGGGATGTAGGTCAGCAGCAGAAAGACAACGGAGGTACCGAAGAGCATCCAGAAGACACCGTTGGAGATGGCGTCGACGGGAACCAGCTGCAGGCACAGCACCAGGGAGGCAACGATGGCGTTGACCAGGTTGGCGCCGTTGGGCATGTCGTCATCCGAGATCATCGAGGCGAAGACCTTGGGCATGTTGCCATGCTCGGCAGCATAGCGAGCAACGGAGTTGACGCCGAAGGACCAGGCAGCCATGTTGGCGAACAGCGTGATCAGGAAGGCGATGCAGATGACCTTAAAGATCATGGAATCGCCCACAATAGTCTGGACAGCGTAAATCATGCCGTAGTCGGGATCGATGGAATCGGCCGACACAGCAGCGCCGATGCCAAAGCCAGCGAACAGGTAGATCACGGCGATAGACAGACCGCCGACGATGATAGCCTTGGGGATATCGTGAGCGGGATCGGTCATATCGTCGGTCATGGTGCAGATGACCTCGAAGCCCATGAAGTTAAAGATGATGATCGACAGGTAGCCGAGCGCGCTGGTGTTGGTGAGCTCGGGCAGGAAGGTGGCAGCGGACATATCGTTCGCAAAACCGTTCTCCATGGCGTACCAAATGCCCAAAGCGCCGACGATAACGGCAACGGCGACCTTGATGATGGCGCCGCCGTTCAGGACCCACTCGGAGTCAGCAGCCTTGGAACGCCCCATAAGATAGACGATCCACACAAAGGCAAGGTCGATACCAATCTTGGCAATCAGATTGAACTCGACGCCAAAGACCATGCCCAAAATGTCCGGGAACATAGTGGCCAGCGAGGCAATCCACAGCGGGTAGTTAACCCAGTAGTAGTACGAAATGCGGGCGCCCCACTTGTCGCCCAGGCCATCGCGTACCCAGTCGTAAATGCCACCCTCACCGTCATAGGTAGTGCCGAGCTCGGCAACGACCATGCCATAAGGGAGCAGGAAGGTCAGAATCAGGAAGATCCACCAGAAGAACTGCTGGTTACCAATGGCAGCAGCAGGTGCGGCGGCCTCGCAAACGAAGACGACGCAGATGATGGTCGAGATGACCGTCAAGAAGGAAAGCTTTTTCTTTCCGTCGCTCATGATGAGCTCCTTCGCTCAGTCTTGGACAAATCGAGGCCCTTAAGATATTAAGGCAATTGCCGGGCCTCGGTGAGCGGGCGACAGGAGAGGAGCATCCGCCGCCCGCAAACGCGCTTCTACGATGAAGTTACGCGGTTTTACCAAACCGCGTAACGGCTCGACGCTGCAAACGCCCCTAAGCGAGCAAAGTGACGTGAAAGAGGAGGGAAGCGTACTTCGGTACGCGACCGACGACTGAACGTCAGATTGCCGCTTAGGGGCGTTTTCGCTGACTTATGCTCAACTTACAATAATTCCGAGCTGAACGAGTTACTCGCTGTAGCGGGTGGCGATAGCGGCTCGTACCATGCCGGTGCTCATGAGGTAGGTCACTAGGAAGTAGCCGCCGTCGGCCGCCAGGAAGATTGCACAGGTGAGGCCCACGGTGCCGCCGATGCTCATAGCTCCGAAAATGCTCACCATCTCGATGATCACCTTAAGTGCCACAAAGGAGTGCGCCAGGCCCACTGCCAACGGGAACAGGAAGAATACCGCTTGCTGCGCCATCACCGAATGGCGAATCTGGCGGTCGTCACAGCCGATCTGCGCCAGCACACGATAGCTGCGGCTGCCGTCGGCCACATTGGAGAGCTGCTGGATCGACAGAATCGCCGCGCACGCAACGACCAGTACAAAGCCAATGTAGATGGCCAGATAGCTAATCATGCCGTTCATCTGCGCCGCCTGCGTATACATCTCGGAGCGCGTCATAAAGACTCCCCATGACCCCGGCTTCTTGCCATCCACGAGCAGATCGTCGAGCAGGGTGTATTTAATGCTCTCATCGGCCTTGGTCACATCCATCCCCTGCTTGTAGTTAACGAGCAGGTTGCTGGAATACGGCTGCAGGTTAAGCTGGAACAACAGCTCGTCAGCAACGACGACGGTACCCGGATTACTGCCCATCGCCGAGTTGGCGATGGCCGCCGTGTCCTTGTCCGACTTATCGGTTGCGGGCTTGAGCTCATGCCCGCCCAAGGTGAGGGTATGGCCGCCGGCCATGTATTTGGTGTACAGGTCGCCCAGCTCACCGCCCATATCACACGTAAGCAGGTACTGGTCGCGGCCAATGCTCACCGGCTCCTCGTCCATCATCTGGCGCAGTTTGTTGTACTGGCTTGCCGGCGTCACAAACAGACCCATCGTATCGGCATTGCTACCCCCGAGCGCCTTGGGAAGCTTTTCGCCCATGGTTTTGCACATCTCACCCGCAGACACCGAAGGGTTCGAACCGCCAAACGGGTAACTCAGATACGAATCGATCTGCACATGCTCACCGGCAACATCGGCGATATTGACCTTCTTGCCGGTCTCGTCGTTGTTGTCCGCCGACTTGCCCTTAATACCGTCTGCAACGTTATCGGGATCGATACGATCGCCGTGCCATGCGGAGTACAGGTCGACCGTACTATCGGCCGGCACCATACGATCGGCTTCATCAGACGGATTGACGTACTCTTTGTAGTAGTCGAACGTATCGGGCGTGTAATAGACATACGTCTGAGACACGTCAACAGGGTTATAACGCTCCAGGTTCTCGTTCATCACGTTGGCAATCGACATACCGCACGTCACCGAAGTGATGGCCAAAAACAGGATCATCGCGATGACGCCCATCGAAAAGCACACCGTGTTGACCTTGGCCGCAAGCTGGCGCACGGTAAACATGTTGAGGCCGCGCCAATACACGCTGCGCAGGCTCTGCAGCAGCTTGATAAGCATGCCCGAGAGTCCCCAGAACAGTGCAAAGGTGCCCACGGTAACCATAGCGGTCGTAATGCCAAACTGGCTCATGGCCTCTTGCAGCTTGCTGTCCGTCGCAGTTAGCGGGAACCCATCGCGTAGCAGACGGTAATAGGCCACGCCCACAAGCACCACGCCCACGGCAAAGATGGCAATCGCGATCCAGGGGTTGCGTGTCTTGATGCTCTCGTTGCGACGCTCGGCACCCATAAGCTCGATGAGTTTGGTACGACGCACGGCGCGAAGGTTCAGCAGTAGCGTGAGCACAAACATCACGAGCATGCAGGCAAGGGTCAGGTTGAACGCATGCACCGAGAAAAAGAAGTGGAAATTGGCGATCTGTGTCTTAAAGAGCGAGGCCGTAAAGAACGTCATGAGCTGGGAGAGCCCCACACCCAGCACAATGCCGGCGGCAAAGGCCACGACCGATACTATCACGGTCTCGAGCGCCATGATCGTGGCGACGCGCCCGCGCCCCATGCCGAGCACCTGGTACAGGCCAAACTCCTTCTTGCGGCGTTTCATGATGAAGTTATTGGCATACACCATCAAAAAGGCCATGACACCGGCCAAAAAGTACGTCAGGTAGCCGAGCATGCTGCCCATAACCCGCGCCAAGCCCTCTTCATCGATTCCGGCGATGTCGACCTGCATCGAGATGGTGTTGAAGGCATAGAAAACGGTAACGCTCAGGGTGAGCGTCAAAAGGTAGACGAGGTAGTCGCGGCCGGCACGGCGGACGTTGCCCCAAGCGAGTTTACAGAGCATCGGAGCCCTCACCGCCCATCATGGCAACGACCTCCATAATGCGGTCGAAGAACTCGCGGCGGTCGGTGTCGCCGCGGCGCAGCTCGGTGAAGATCTTGCCGTCGCGGATAAACAGCACGCGGCTCGTATAGCTGGCGGCAAAGCTGTCGTGCGTGACCATGAGCACGGTGGCGCGCAGGCGGCGGTTGAGGGCTTCCAGGCTCTCGAGCAGCAGACGGGCGCTCTTGGAATCGAGGGCGCCGGTGGGCTCGTCGGCCATAATCATGGTGGGGTCGGTGACGAGCGCGCGAGCTGCGGCAACGCGCTGCTGCTGGCCACCGGACATCTGGTAGGGGTACTTGTCGAGCACCTGGCTAATGGACAGGCGTGCGGCCACGTCCTGCACACGGGTCGAGATTTCGGCTGAGTTCATACGGGCGATAGTGAGCGGCAGGGCGATGTTCTCGCGTGCTGTGAGCGTGTCGAGCAGGTTGGAGTCCTGGAAGATAAAGCCAAGCTCCTCGCGGCGGAACTGCGAAAGCTTGGCCTGCTTCATGCGCGTCACATCCTGGCCGTTGATGCGAATGATGCCGCTCGTGGCGCTGTCGATGGTCGACACGCAGTTGAGCAGTGTCGACTTGCCCGAGCCCGAGGCACCCATGATGCCCACGAACTCGCCGCGATTGACGGTAAAGTTGACGTCGTTGAGCGCGCGGGTCACGTTGCCCAGCGCACCGTATACCTTTTCGAGATGCGCGACCTCCAGTACCGGGGTCGCTGCTTGCATGGTTTGCATACCGAGTCCTTTCTTGCGATTAGTCTACGGCATCTATAGTCGCAAGGAGACGAGTCGACTACCATCGATATGGCTTACGCTTGCCTTACCGTTGTGTAAGGTAGGGGTAGCTACCCTGTCACGTGTTGATGTTGAGAGAGGACTCCTGTTGAAGACCGTTCATGTTGCTGCTGGAATCATTCGCAAGGAAGGATCCGACGAGCTGCTCGCCGCGCAGCGCGGCTACGGCGACATGCAGGGGCTTTGGGAGTTCCCGGGCGGCAAGCTCATGCGCGGTGAGACGCCCGAGGATGCCGTGCGTCGCGAGCTTATGGAAGAGCTGCAGGTAAAAGTCACCAACCTGCGCGATTTCTATACCGTTGAGTATGACTACCCCGATTTTCATCTCTCCATGGAGTGTTATTACTGCTCGCTGGCCGATGAGTCCGGCGAGCCCCAGAAACACGACCGCCAGCTCGATATCCGCTGGATTCCACGCACCTCGCTTGCCACGGTGGAATGGATGCCCGCCGACAAGGGGCTTATCGATGCCCTAATTGAGCTGAAGGAAGACCGGCTCGAGACAAGCACCGCCGATGACGCTGAGGCCACTACGGCCGACGAGCCCACCACCAGGCCCAAGCGCAAAACCAAACGCCGCTCCAAAAAGCGCTCCAAACCCGGTCTGCTCGACGGCATCGACACCTCGGACCTCTCCGCCGACGAGCGCGAGCTAGTCCGCCGTCGCGCCGCCATCAAAAAGTCCATGAAAGGCAACAAGCGCGCCAATACCAAGCCCGAGCTGCTCGTTCGCCAGCGCCTGCGCGCCGCGGGACTCACGGGTTATCGCCTGGAATGGAAAGTTCCCGGCAAGCCCGACATCGCCTTCCCCGGACGCAAGATCGCCATCTTCGTCAACGGCTGCTTTTGGCACCGCTGCCCCAAGTGCAATCCGAGCCAGCCCAAGCGCAACGTTGAGTTTTGGGAAGCAAAGTTCCGGCGCAACGTCGAGCGCGACCGAGCTGCCGTGGCAGCACTCACCGAAATGGGCTGGACGCCCATAACCATCTGGGAATGCGAACTCAAAAAGGACCGCATCGACGCCACGATGGAAAAGGTCATCGAGCAGGTTCGCGCCGCGACCCCGCAGCGCTAAAACGAGCCATTCACACGCCCCACACGCCCGCGCCACATCCATGCCACAAACCTTAGAAAGCCCTTAAGCTCAAAACCTTTCAAAGGTGTTACTCGATAGCTTTCACCTGCGGTTTCACCGTAATCGCAAACCTCATTAAGCCTTTCTTTAGCGATTCTTTGCAACAGCTGCGGCATAATACTGCCAACGCACGGGACCTAGCAGCACACCCCGTGCGCAACCTTTTGGTGGACATCGAGGAGGCCGCACGCATGCATTCTTCCAATGACGCAGCACAGCCATCCCTAAAACATGCGGACCTTTTCTCCTTCCCCCCGACACAGAGAGACGGTGGCTTATAGGACAAAATGTGTGTCCACGTTGGGGGCATCGTCGCAGGTCGATGCC